>JBEKCH010000013.1:0-59088 GCA_050014975.1 Candidatus Limnocylindrales bacterium | reverse complement strand
GGATCGATGCGCTGTCCAGATTCCTGGACTTCTACAACACCGCTCGGCCACACTGGTCACTGGCCGGCCAGCCGCCGATCAGCCGGACGCCCGTCAACAACCTGACGGGGAAGAACAACTAGCCCCAGCTACCCGTTTGTCCGCCCGATGTGGCGCCCCAGCCATAGAAGCCGCTGACCGGGTAACTGCCGTTCTTGGCCACCCAGAGGTCGGCCTGGAAGGTCGCAGAGCCCACGAGCAGCAGGGCCTCTGTTTCTTCACTGGGGAGCCCGTGGTGAACGAGGCAGACGATCACGACGCCCGAGCCATCCGGCGACACGACCGGATCGGACTCGAGCCCGCCCGGCACGGGGATCTGGCGCGACACGCCGTTGCGGATGAGGGTGATCGGCCTGGGATTCTGCGAGTAGTCCGCCCAGTAGTAGAGCACGATCGTCGATCCGTCGGTCGAGGAGGCGGCGCTGTCGCCGACCCCGGCCTGCGTCGTCGCCGGTCCGCCGGAGATCGGATATGTCGTCACCGAGCCATCGGTGGCCGCGACAAGCAGGTCGCTCGAGCTATCCCACGCCGGCGAACCGGTGACTGCAGCCGGCCCGACCGTCTCTCCGGTGGCCAGATCGAGGATCGAATAGCCAGCCAGCCCGAAGCCTGACGCCAGGAGATAACGGCCTGACGGATCGAAGTTGGTCGGCTGCCGGACGAACGAATCGCTCTTCAGAGACGCCACCGAGCGGAGAGCGGGCCAGCTGAGCACCTCGATCCAACCGGGCGGTTCGGGCGCGATGCCCTGCGGTCCTGCGGTTGCGGTGGAGTGGTACACGGCGAGCTTGGTTCCATCCGGGGACCATGCCTCCGGCTCGCCGATCACGACCCGGCTGGTTCCGGCCTGAGTCCAGACAACGAAGCTGGTCTTTGCCGTGTCAGAGGGATCGGCAGTCGTCAGGGCAACGGCGCCATGGTCGTTCGATAGCGCATCCGCCGGGAAGGTCGCGGCTATCGCGGCCAGGTCGTCCGAGCCCACGGATCCCAGGAAGCTCGAATTGCCGCGCGAGAGCACGAATCGGGTCGCGTCCAACCAGACGAGTCGGTCTCCGTCCAGCGGACGCACCAGGTTGCCCGCGCCGTTCAGCAAGCGCAGGTCTTGCGTCGCCCCCGTTGCGAATTCGTCCCAGACCGCCAGCCACTTCCCATCCGGCGACCAGGACGCGCCGACCCCGGCTGAGGCGGCAAGCACCTTCCAATCGCCGAGCTGCGTGGGCGAGGCGCTGGCCGGCGGCGAAGGTCGCGACGCAGTGGTCGTCGGCGAGGAGCTGGCGCTCGGCCCGATTGCCAGACGGGCCACGAACGGCAGCAGGGCGAATGCCCCCACGAGCGCCACGGCGACCGCGACGGAGGCTACCTGCCGCCACGCGCCGGACCTCATGGGCGCCCCGCCTGTCACTGGGCCGGCGGCGCGCTGCCCGGTCCGGAGGGCCGTTGATCGGCGGACCCTTGTCCGGGGGACCCCTGTCCGGCCGCCGATCCAGGATCAGCGGGCGGCTGCCCATACGACGGCGGAGTGCCGTAGGGCGGGGTACCGTAAGGCGGAGTGCCGTACGGCGGAGCGGGCGGGTAGCCCACGAGCGGCGGCTGTCCGTACCCGTAGCCAGGCCATGCCGGCACGAGGTCGGCCCTGCCAACGACGACCGACCCCGCGATCCGATCGTGCCAGCCACGCCTGGCGGGGTGCACGCCCGTCGTCACCAAGAGTACAAGCTGCCAGAGCGTCGGCCCGTATGAGAGCAGACCGCTCAGCCCGACGGACGATGACGCGTAGATCTGCGAGGCCGGCGTGGTCGCCCAGTCGTTGAGCATCATCACCAGGGGCACGAACCCGACGATGCTGGCGATCCCTTGCAGCACCAGCCAGCGGATGACCGCCTGCGCGAACGTCAGGTTTCGCCCGGTTGCCACATCGGCCACCTGGAGGGACAGGAGTCGCTGGCCGGGCGTGCCGCGCAGCCACACCCAACCGCCGACGAAGTAAAGGGCCGCGATGACCAGGTACATCGCGAGCGCGATCATCAGAAGGCCCTGATCTACCTTCAGCAGAGGAACGGTCACGTCAGACAGGCTGGCGCCGTAGTTGTCCTGCAGCTGCCGAAGGGCTTCGTCATTCAAGCTGACTGCCCCGGACACGATGGCGAAGGTGAAGGGGATCAGCGCCAGGATGCCCAGGAAGATCAGGTCAAGGATCCAGGCTCCGACCCGGCGGCCCATGCCGGCGATCTTGAGCCACGGTGGAAGACTGACGCCGGGAACCACTCTTGGTTCGGCCCACCCGCTCACGCGACTCTCCCCAGCGACTGCTTCGCGAACCCCGGTAGCAAGAGCATACGCGCTCGACCGGCCCCGGTGCGGCAAAGAGCGAGGCCCCGGCATTTCGCCGGGGCCTCGCTACATCAGGTGCTGGGTCGATCAGCCGGCTACGTTGGTGGGCTTGGTAACGGTGTTCGACGGATCGTTGACGTTCGTGATGTTGAACAGTATCTCGTAGGCGATGCTCTTGTCGGCAGCGGTGCCGATTATCGCCATGCCGACTGGATAGCCGCCATTGGTGGCGATCCAGACGTCGGCCGTCCAGGTCGCTCCTTGCACGCCCAGCGCCGAGCCGAGGTCACTGAGCGCCGCTTGTGAGCCCTGGTAGTGATCGGCGGTTACGCCGTTCTTCTGCTCGGTTCCGACCTTGGTGAAGCCGCTAACGGTGGAAGGGTCGATCATCGAGGAGAACATCGCGGACGGCGCGAACGAGTCCACCATGCTCGAGGAGGTCGGGCTCGAGATGAAGCTGCCGGTGCCCATGTCGATGTAATCGGTGCCGCCGATCTCGATGATGTGGATGCCGGCCATCGTGATGTCGGCGGCCTTGTCGGGCTTGACGACGATCGTGCCGCCGATGGTGAACGCGCCACTACCGGTGGCGCCGGCACCGCCCAGCGCGGAAAGCATCGAGCCCCAGTCGCCGCCGGCGAGGGTCATGGTGAACTTGTAGCTGTCGATGGCGGCCAGCTGGGCGGCCGCGCCGCTCAGGCCGCTGCCGCCGCCGCTGTTGCCCGTGGCGGGGGCGGCGGTGCCGACGTTGCCACCCGTGGCGGGGGCGGCGGTGCCGTTGGTGCCGCTGGAGCTGCTGGAGCAAGCGGCCAGGGCAATGGCAACCACGGTCAGAAGGACGAGCAGGCCGCGTGCCTGCCTCCCGAGTACCCGAACCATCCACAACCTCCCGGTTATCGTGCCGGCTGCGGTGGCGCCCGCGGGCAGCCCGGCCCGAGGCGGGGGCCGGCCGGCGTCAATCCAAGTTAGCACGTATGGGGCGTCTGCCCATGGGCATTTGCCGTACAGGGCGGCCGCCCAACCGCGCGGGTCGATCGACCGCGATCGTTCCACGCTGCGATCTGGATTCGTGGTCGGTGGGCCACCCGGGCCGCGACGCTTGACGGAGACTCATGAAAACCGGCATGATTCAGCCATGAATTCGCGCCCTTACGCTTGCCTCTGTCCCCGGCGGCGGCCCCGCCGCAGGAGGTAGCAGGCTGTCTCACGCTCCCGCACGGGAGCCTTCGAGTCGCCCCGGGGCCGCGGTTCCAGCAGGGACCGTGGCCCTTTTGTTACCCCTAGCGGACGCCGCCGCGCTCACACCGAGCCGCCGTCCGCAGCCCGCAGCAGGGGCACCACACGGCACGCTCGGCCACTGCCCCCCCACCCTGCCCGAGCCGCCGGCGCCCGCAATCCGGAGCTCCCGCGAGAAATGCCACCGAGGACCAAATGGCTCTTCCCAGATCCATCACCAGCGTCAAGACCTCCAAGGCCGCCAGGGCCGCCAGGGCCGCCAAGGCCAGTCATGACCCGCTGGACGGCCTGGCGACGCGCGTCTACGACATGCTGGCCAGCGACACTCAGGCGCGGCTGGCCAAGGCTCGCGTCGGGGCGTGGCTCCGCGGCCTGCTCGACACGCTCTTCCCCCAAGCAGCGGAGCAGACTTACGCCGGCCCGGGCGACATCCGGGACGCGCTCGACGCATCCGCGACCGAGCTTCGATCGCTGCTTCGGCCCCTGGAGAGCGAGATCGACGGCCCGGCCCGGCTCTCCGCCGCGTTCTTCCAGGCCCTGCCGGAGATCCACCGCCAGCTGCTGCTGGACGCGACCGCGATCGAGCGGGGCGACCCGGCGGCGGAGAGCGTCGACGAGGTGATCCTGGCCTATCCGGGGTTCCTCGCCATCGCCGCCCATCGCATCGCCCACCGTTTCTACGAGCTTGGGGTGCCGCTCCTGCCGCGCGTCCTGACCGAATGGGCGCACGAGCGGACCGGCATCGACATCCACCCCGGGGCAAGCCTGGGCCACCCCGTCGTCATAGACCATGGCACGGGCATCGTGATCGGCGAGACGGCGCGGCTCGGCAACAACGTGAAGCTCTACCAGGGCGTGACCCTGGGCGCCCTGTCCGTGACCAAGTCCCTGGCCTCCACCAAGCGCCACCCGACGATCGAGAACGACGTGGTCATCTATGCCAACGCCACGATCCTGGGCGGCGAAACGGTCATCGGCGAGGGCAGCGTCATCGGCGGCAACACCTGGATCACCTCCAGCGTCCCGCCCAACTCGATCGTCTACCAGCGCAGCGAGGTGCACGTCCGGCAGGGCCGGACCGACTTCGAGACGCCCGACTTCGTCATCTAGCCCGTCATCGGGCCCAACGGGTCGAACCAGCCGGCGTCGGCCGAACCTTCGGCCTGGCGCGCGTCCCCCAAGTTCGAGGAGATTCCTGTGGCCAAGGCCAACAACGTTCTCGAAACCATCGGCAACACTCCCCATCTCCGTATCAACAAGCTCTTTGACCCGCGTGTCGAGGTCTGGGCCAAACTGGAGCGGCAGAACCCCGGTGGCTCGATCAAAGACCGCATCGCCCTGGCGATGGTCGAGGATGCCGAGAAGCGCGGCATCCTCAAGCCCGGCAGCGTCATCGTGGAGCCCACCTCCGGCAACACCGGCGTGGGCCTGGCACTGGTCGCGGCCGTCAAGGGCTACAAGCTCATCCTGGTCATGCCCGAGTCCTTCTCGGTGGAGCGGCGCAAGCTGATGGCCGCCTACGGCGCACGCTTCGAGTTGACGCCACGTGAGCTGGGCATGAGGGGCGCAATCACGAAGGCCCGTGAGATCGTCGCCTCGACTCCTGGGGCGTGGCTGCCGATGCAGTTCGACAACCCGGCGAATCTCGAAGTCCACAAGCGGACCACTGCCGAAGAGGTCGCCCGGGACTTTCCAGAAGGGCTCGACTACGTTTTCGCCGGCGTCGGCACCGGTGGGCACGTAACGGCCATCGGCGAGGTCCTGCGGCCACGGTGGCCAGGGCTCCAGGTCTTCGCGGTCGAGCCCGAGCTCTCCCCGGTGCTCAGCGGCGGAAACCCCGGACCGCATCCCATCCAGGGCATCGGCGCCGGCTTCGTCCCGGGCAACTACCACGCCGACGCCGTGACCGGAGTCATCCAGGTGGCCGCAGCGGACGCGTTCAGCTACGCCGTCCGGGCAGCGCGGGAGGAAGGCCTGCTGATCGGCGTCTCGTCGGGGGCCGTGTTCGCGGCCGTCGCCAGGAAGCTGCCGGAGATAAGGAACGGCGCCCGCATCCTCGCCTTTACCTACGACACCGGGGAGCGGTACCTCTCTGTGCCGGGTCTCTTCGACGTGGAGCCGGAGGACGTCCCGGTCGCCTGACCCGCGGCGCGCACCTCGCCCACGCGCACCTCGCCCACGCGCACCTCGCCCAGCGGAGCGGCCGCCCTGGCGGGCGGCTGCTTTGCCAAATCACGTATGCAGATATTGGCGAAACTGCGCGGCAATCACGGGCCAATAGCGCCCGGTATTCACCATTCCACTCAACGATAAGCTGATTACTTAGGGCCGCGAGGCATCCCCAATCTAGTCCCCGGGCTCTGTTGGGCGAGTCTGACGCGTCCGAGACTCCCGGAGCAGGGCCAGGGCAAGGGCCGGCCCATCAAGTGCGTCCCGGTATTTCGCCATGCGAGTTGAACTGGTCCGCCATTTCGATGTCATCGTCGTCATCTGGGCCCTGGCGCTGGTCGTCGGCTGGATGCTGGTGACACTGTCGCGCGCGCCGCTGAGCAACTCCCAGTGGGACCAGCCCCCCCAGTCCGGACCGGCCTGGGTCGTCCCTGGAGACGCGCCGGGCAACTGACCGGCGACGGATCAGGGGGCGGCAGTCGCGGCCCTCGCGGGTTCGTGGAGGCCGCGCAGGATGACGTCGGCTGCGCCCCGGAACCCCAGTCGACCGGTGTTGATGATCAGGTCGTATCCGTCCGGGTCGCACCAGTCCCTCTTGTACAGCTGATGGGTATAGGCCGCCCGGTTGGCGTCGGTTTCATGCATCTTGAGACGCGCCTCGGCCTCCCCGAAGCCCTCCCGCTCCATCAGCGTGCGGATCCGGAATGGCTCGGGCGCGCGCAGGAAGACGCGGAATACGGTGGGGCGGTCGCGCAAGCAGAAGGCGGCCCCGCGCCCGACGATCACGACGTTCCCCCCGGCGGCCACGTCCCGGATCACCTGCTCGGTGAGCTCGACTATCGCCTGGCGCGGATCGAACAAAGGGTCCGGGTAGGGCGGCGTCCAGCCGACCCCCATCGCCGGCTCGAGCGTCGAGAAGGACCGGACCAAACGCTCCAGCAGGGGCCGAGGGCGTTCGTCCTCCGCCGCGACTTCGCCGGGCGAGATCTCGAGCCGCCGGGCAACTTCCTCGATGAGAAACTTGTCGACGACCTCGGCGCCGAGCTCGGCGGCGACGAGCCCCGCAACGCTTGAGCCGCCGGCGCCGTACTGCCGGGAGATGGTTACTACTGGCATCTCGGGCTCCTGCCTGCTCACCGTCGCGCCCGTCGCCATTCCGTCCGGGATCGCTCGGTTCGAGGTTCACTGTAGGCCCGCGGGGCCGTGGCGAAAAGGGCCGTCGGCACCCGTGGACCGGTCCAAGGGTCCAGGCTACCCCGCCACGAGGCGGGCGGCGCCCTCCCTCGGACCCTCCATCGGGTAGTCCTGATCCAGGGCCCCGTGCAGCTCGAACGAGTGGTCCCGCAACCAGCGCCGCCAGCGCCGATGATCGGGCCGCCTCGCCGCCACGACCTCCCAGAACTGCGGCCCGTGGCCGAAGACGCGCAGGTGCGCCAGCTCATGGACGACCACGGTTTCGAGAGCCTCAGGCGGGGCGAGGATCAGCCGCCACGAGAAGGACAGGCGGCGTGCGCGTGAGCAGCTCCCCCAGCGGCTGCGCGGGTCGCGAATCGTCACGGCCACCGGAGCCACCGCGAGAGCCGCGGCGTGACGATCTATCTCACGTTCGATGGCGGAGCGGGCGCGCGTCCGCAACCACGCCTCCAGGATGGCGGCCAGCTCTCGCCGCTCCCCAGCGCTCGGGTGAACCACGAGCTCGTCCCCTCCGTCGACGCCCTCGCGAGTGACGACGGTGCGGCGCCGGCCCGGCTCGGCCACGATCCGCAGCCGGTGCGGCTCCCCGCGGAACAGGAGAGTGCCGCCGTCGCGGAGAGGGCCCAGCGCCTCCAGCTCCGCTTTCTGCCGGGCCTGGCGCTCGAGGTGCCGTCGCAGCCAGGCCTCTCGCTCCCCGACAAAGGACTCGGCCAGCCGTTCCGCCTCGCTCTTGCTGCGCGCAGCCCGGAACGGCACCGTGACCACGGCCGTGTGCCGAGGGTCCACCGTCAGCCGCATCAGCCTGGCCCGAGCCGACCGCCGGATCGTGCATTCGAGGCGCCCGCCTGCCAGAGCCAGAGAAGCCCGCCATTCGGTCGTCGTCGCCATCGGCCGAAGCGTAGCGCGGGAAGCCCGAGAGATGCTGTACCGCTGCCCGCGTCTTCTTCTCGCATACGTCACACGCGCGGGGCGAACGTCGTCTGCACAGCGCAACGAACGACACGGGGCGGGGGCGTGAGGGGGCCGCCGGAACATGAGGAGCCTTGGGGCCCGGCGGTCGGCAAGATAAGTGGGGAACCCGAGAGGAACGCCAGGGGCCCGGAAACGGGCCTCTGGCTCGTTTTGGGGCCCATCGTCGGGTCCGCGACGGCCTTGTCGGGTCCGCGACGGCCTTGAGGCAAGCCGGACAGGCGGCCTCTATCGCGCGACGTCGCCTCGTTGCTGTACCATTCGCGGGCGCGTGGGGCTATAGCTCAGCTGGGAGAGCGCCTGCATGGCATACAGCCGCCACTGAGCGGTCAACTTCCAGTCGCAGCGTGCAGGGTTTCGGCGAGCGACCCGGCATCAGTTATCGGCTCTCATCGAGCGCGAATGGTGGGCCACGGGCGACGCCGACGATGTGCCCTCCTCTTGAGACAGCCGCCTCACCGGAGTGCGGATTGCTTCCGGGAGACGCGAGACTGTTCTAATTGGGGACCGCCATCGTGAGGCCAAATGGCCCACACGCCCCACGCTCTCAGGGGATGCCGATTGCACCGCGGTGACCGCCACCGTGGCGTGCTGCGCCAGGAAGTAACCCCCTGACGGGATAAGGCTGGGCCCGCCGGCGGTGGGCACCTGGTCCAGCCACTCGTTGCGTGCTGCGGGGGCGCTACATGGGCAAATCGCGGAGGCGCTGGTCGCTGCCGAGGGTTCGGCTGTTCCATGCCCATGGGTACAGGTAAGGTATGCGCATGGCCGCGAGCGTGAGCAAACCTACGGCGTCAAGGGGGGGCCAGCGCCTCGTCCGGGCGCAAGTTCTCGGTGCCTTCCACCTCAGCGTGCACGGCCGGGCCATCGAGCGGGCCGACTGGCAGCGACTATCGGCGGAGCGGCTGGTCAAGCTGCTGCTGGTCAGCGAAGGGCATTGCATGCCTCGAGAGCTGGCCATTGAGACGCTGTGGCCCGACCTCGATCCCATCAGGGGCAGCAACCAGCTCCGCAAGGCGCTCCACTTCGCCAGACGGGTTGGACTGACGGACGTCCTCGCGAGCGACGGCGACAGGGTTCGCCTCGAGCCCGCGCTGCTCGATCTGGACTTGGACCGGCTGCGGGCCGCCTCCGAGCTGCTCAGCCAGGCCAGGAGGCCGAGCCCGGGTGCGTTCGCCCGCGTCGAGTTGGCGGCCGAGGGAGATCACGCCTCCGATGCCGAGCGCGATGCTGTGGCAACCGTGCTGGAGCTGGGCGCTCGAACGCTCCTGCCCGACGATGCGTACGAGGACTGGCTGGTCGGTCCGCGCGAGCATCTCCGGACCCGCTGGCAGGCGGTGGCTATGGAGGCGGCGGCAGAGGCGGCATTGGCCGGTCGCAAAGGCGAGGCCCATGCCCTGCTCGAGCAGATCCTCGATCACGACCCGACTGACGAAGCCGCCCACCGCCTGGCCATCGAGATCTACGCCTCGGAGGGGCGCCATCACTCCGCCCGGCGTCAGTTCGAGCTCTGCCGTCGGGCCCTCGCCGCCAACCTGGACGCCGATCCATCGGCCGAGACCGTGGCGACATACCGGCGCGCCGAGGTCGCGACCATGGCGACCCCGACAGGTCCGTCGACGCGCGCACGCCTGGTCGCCCGCCAGCGCGAGCTCGCCCTTGTCGAGCCGCTCCTCGATCGACTGGCGGCCGGCCGATCGGCCAGCCTGATCATCCGCGGACCGGCCGGGATTGGGAAGACGCGTCTGCTCGAGGAGGTCCGCGAGCTCAATCGTGGTGTCGGCTGGCGAGAGATGTCCTGGCAGGCGATCGAATCGAGCCGCCCGTTCGCCTTCGCGCCCTTCGCCCTGCGCCTCGGTGAGCTCGTAGGCGCCGCCGAGCTCGAGGCCTGGGACGAGCCCGAGCGGAGCGCGGTGGCCACGGTCCTGCCGGGCCTCGGCGTCAAGGCTCCCCTCGAGTTCGCCGATCGCTCGGCCCTCGTGGTGGGCCTGGTCGCGGCGCTCGCCCATGTGGCACGAGGACGACCTCTGCTCATTGCCATCGACGACCTGCCCTGGCTCGACGACACCTCGACCGAAGTCCTGGCCGTCTGGGCCTCGGGGTTTGCGGACGTGCCGATCCTGCTCGTCGTCACCTACCGCGACGAGGAACCTGTCCCGGCTCCAACCGCCGCCTTGCTCGACGGCCTGCGGCGCAGCGGCGCTCTGGAGCTGGCTCTGGGGCCCCTCGCCGAGCGCGACATCGAGCCGCTGGTGCTCGCCCACCTTGGCGGCGGTTCCATCGCCCCGGAGCTCACCGTCTGGCTGTTCGGCCAGAGCGAGGGCAATCCGCTCTTCTGCCTCGAGGTGGCGCGGGATTCAGCCCAGCGAGGGGCGATCCGCCTGGACAACGAGCGCTGGCATGCGGCTGGCGGAGAGCCGCTGCGTGAGCCGCCCCAGGCAGTCCGCCAGCTGGTTGGGACCCGGATCCACTCTCTCGGCCCGGCCGCTGCGAGGTTGCTCCAGACCGCCGCCGAGCTCGGGTCCGTGATCGCCTACGACACGCTGGCCGCGGTCCTGCCAGACATCGAGGGTGGCCTCCTCCCGGCCCTCGACTCCGCCCTCGCCTCGGGGCTGCTCGTGGAGCGCCAGGGCGGGTACGCGTTTGCCCACCCGCTCTTCCGGGTCGCGGTCGAGTCGGAGTCCGGTGCAGCGCGGACGACAGCTGTGCACCTGGCGCTCGCGAAGGCGCTGGCAGGTGCCACGACGATGGACCGAGACTTGGATCCGCTCGCCCTCGCGGCTGGATGCACCGATCCCGGGCCGGCTGCTGAGCACGCCCTCGTCGCCTACGAGCTTGGTCTACGAGAGGCAGGTCCGCTGGCGGTTGCCCTCGGGTTCGCCGCTGGCCTTCGTGCCCGCCGACTGTTCGACCGGGACGCCGCGACGTCCTCCCTCGAGCGGGCCACCGCGATCTGGTCGCGCCTGCCGGCATCGTTCGCCGGTCGTTTCGACGCGAGCACGGCGTTCGTCAACCTTGCGGAGCTGCGCATGGCCGCCGACGACGAGGCTGCAGCGGAGGCGGCCTTTCGAGCGGCTCTCGGTGCCGCCCGAACGGCGGACGAGCTTGCCTACGCCTATGAGAAGTACAGCTGGCTGGGCTATCGGCACGGGGATTTCGCGGCCACGATCTCTCTCTGCGAGGAGGCGCTGGCCCGGCTTCCCGCAGAGGCAGCCGTCGCCCGCGCGGTGATAGACGTTCGCATCGGCTGGCGCCTCGGCCGCCTCCATCGCATCGACGAGGCTGTGGAGCACCTGGGGAGCGCCGTCCCGGTCCTGGATGCGGCAGGTGATCGAGCGCAGCTGTCGCAGGCGCTGGATCACCTGGGCTCGTTTCTGTTCCACGCCGGCAGGAGCGCCGACGGGCTCGCTGCGCTCCAACGGTCGCTTGCGCTCGCCCTCGATCTGCATGACGCGCGGCTCGAGGCGATGGTTAGGACTCACCTGGCTGGGCTGTTGACCGCGACAGGCCGGGCGAATGAGGCGAGACCGCATGCCGTGCGTGGCCTCGAGCTGACCGAGCAGATGGGTGACTGGTATCTCGCCGCGGTCGCTGCCTGGCTGGGCGCGAACGCGGAGGACGCCCTTGGCGACTATGACGGCGCCGCCCAACTGCTGAAGAAGGAACTAGCCTGGCTGGCCCGGATCGGCGGCAATCCCCACAACGAAGCGCGGGCTCACGCTCACCTGGCGTATCTGGCCCGCCTCGTCGGAGACGAAGCGACCGAGAGCGAGGAGGAGGACCTTGCTCGAAAGGCTGCGGCCCGGGACCCAGATCCCGGCTATGCCACGCGGATCGAGACGGCCCTGGCGGCCGCACGCTGGTCCGACGTCGACGAGCTCTGACCCGGGTGGCCGGCGCCATCGGGTGATCTCCGGCGGGCGTGCGCCGCCGCCCGCTGCGGAACCAGTTGCCGCGCCGCGTCCCCGCGGAACAGAACCGGAACAAGCGGCTGCCAGAGTGCGGCCATGGAGACCGTGGCGTACCGATCCTTCGTCGTACGGGCCTGGGGCCGTGACGGGCAGACGGTTCGAGTGCTCGTCGAGGAGGTCCAGTCAGGCCGGCGGTCCGAGCTTCGGGGAGCTCGGGCGGCTCGCCTCGTCGGCGAGATCGAAGCGTCGCTCCTGACCGAGCGGTCAGCCGGCGCGGACGTCACGCCGCCAGCAAGGCCCCGAGATAGGAGGTAGACGATGTTGCGAAGGAGAACCGCGATGCATGCTCATGGCTGGGCGCGACGGTGTGCGGCCGGCTTGGTTGTCGCCTGGCTGCTGGGTGGTTGCGCCGGAAGTGCCAGCACGCCGTCGGCACAAGGCCACATCTATTGGGCCAACCGGGTCACCCCGGAGAACACGAACGGGGCGACGACGATGGGTCGGGCCAATCTCGACGGTACCGGAGTGAATCAGGCCTTCATCACGGGCGCGAACAGCATGAACGGCGTGGCGATCGCCGGCGACTACGTCTATTGGACCAACAGCGAGGACACCCCGATCGGGCGGGCCAACCTCGACGGGACGGGAGTGAACCACAGCCTTATCAGGAGCACCAGCGCTTCCGGCGGGCTCGCGAGCGATGGAGTCTACCTCTACTGGGCGGACTTCAATCAGAGCGCGATCGGACGGGCGAAGCTCGACGGGACAGAGGCGAACCAGAGCTTCATCAGCGGCGCCGGCAGCCTCCCCGTCGCGGTCGCGATCAGCGGCGGCTACATCTATTGGGCCGACGCCGGCCAAAACATGATCGGACGGGCGAAGCTCGACGGGACCGACCTGAACCAGAGCTTCATCGGCACCGCGAACAGCCCCGCCGGAATCGCACTCGGCGGCGGATACATCTACTGGACCAACTACGCCTACCTGGCCGACACGGGCGGCTCGATCGGACGGGCGAAGCTCGACGGGACGGGCGTGAACCAGAGCTTCATCGGCGGCGATTTCAACCCTTACGGGCTCGCAATCGCGGAAGGCTATATCTACTGGAGCAACCCTGGCAGCGGCACAATCGGGCGAGCCAGCCTCGATGGCACCGGGGTGAACCAGAGCTTCATCAAAGGTGGCTCCATGCCAATGGGGTTGGCCGTCGGTCCGTAGCCGCGCCAAGCCGCCGACCGGACCGCGGGCGCCGGCGTCTCTCCGACGCTCGGGCCCCTCGAGGCTCGCTTGGAAAGGAGGTTCAGAGGTGGAACACACAACGACGGCGCGTCCCTATCCCCAGATGCCGCCCCTCACCGAAGAGGAGGTCGTCTCGCTCCTGGAGGCGGCGACGATCGCGCGGCTCGCCACCCACAACCCCGACGGAACGATCCACCTCGTCCCGCTTCTGTTCAGGTACGTGGACGGCGCCATCCTGCTTGGGACGCAGACAATCAGCCGCAAGGTCAAGAACATCGAGCGCGACCCGAACGTCACCGTCCTGGTCGACATAGAGGAGATGCCGGCCAAGGGCGCCATGATCTACGGCACGACAACGCTCGACACCGACGATCTGATCGCGGAGCGCGTCGAGATCTTCGACCGAACCATGCCGCACGAAGCCGCCCAGGGGTTAGCCAACGTCCTGGCGGCGCAGTTTGAGCCGGCGGTGATCCGGGTCGTCCCGAAGAAGATCGTCTCCTGGGACTATTCCAAGCCCAGCTTCCTCGGCTAGCTGCTCGGATCTGCCGTCCGACGCTCGCCACGTCCTCCATCGGCAGCGATGCTGTATCATGCGCCGCGCTGGCCGGACCCTAACCTGGCCTCGGAGTGGCCGCAGAAATCCGGCTCTCCGAGCGGTCAACTAACGACCTCGGACCAGTTATCCGCTCTGATTGAGCGTGAAACGGTGGGGCTATAGCTCAGCTGGGAGAGCGCCTGCATGGCATGCAGGAGGTCCAGGGTTCGAATCCCTGTAGCTCCACCAAATCCTCCAGTATGCGAACCTCGGATGCCGGCACCCTGTAGGTAGGCCGGATGTCCAGAGGCGATACCACCCTGATCTCCTTGATCAGAACGCGGAGGAGTTCCTTGGTCAGTCGCGGCGAGGTACTGGCCAGGACTTCGCCGAGGGCCTGGCTCAAGCCCCAGGACACGAGAGCGATGTCAACGTGGCCTGATGGGGCTTTAGGCACGGGCTGATGCGCTAGCTCAGTCTCAATCGCCGCAAGCTGAGCCTGTAGCGTGTCGGCGCGACTCTGGAGTAACGAGGCTCGCAGCTCGCCAGCCTCGAATCCCGCGACGTAGCGGTCGATCTTCCGGCGCAGCTCGGCAGCTTCAGTTTCGAGTCGATGACGCTCGGCGCCACGCTCGGCGTCTCGGGCGCGGGCTTCTGCCTGAGCCTCTTCGAGCGCTGCGGCGACGAGGCTGGTGTCGGCGTAGACCTCGGTCATCTGGGCCAGGATCGCGTCCTCCAGTTCGTCCTTAGGCAGGCGCTCCTGGTTGCAGCCGGACGGTCCCCTTCGCGCCCGTGTCGAGCAAGTGTAGTAGGGGTAACGCTTCCCGCCACGACCGTGGGCGCTCGCGCCGACCATTGGATGGCCGCAGCGGTCACACACGATCGATAGCGTGCTGAAGAGGTAGTCGGCAGGGTTGGATCTGCGAACCGCGGGCGAGACGGCTCGCTGGTCCAGAATCGTCTGCGCGGCTTCGAACAGCTCCCGCTCGATGAGCGGCTCATGCGAACCCGGCCGCCACTCTCGACGGAAGCTGACCTCGCCGATGTACGTCCGCCTGCGCAGCAGCGCCAGGACTCCCGAAGTCCCCCATTGCGCGCCGTTGCGGGTCCGTATGCCCTGAGCATCGAGCCAAGCGGCGATAGAGCGGGCGCCATCGCGGGTTTGTACGTATCTGGTGAAGATCGATTGGACAATCGGAGCGGTGGCTGGGTCCGGACGGAGGAACGACTCGTCGTGTTCCTTCCGGTATCCGAAGGGTGGAACTCCACCGGTCCACTCTCCACGCGACGCCTTGCGCTCCAGGCCTGCGTTGATCCGGTCGTGCATGGTCGCGCGCTCGAACTCGGCGAAGCTGCCGAGGATCTGAAAGAGCATCCGCCCCGTCGGATCGGCAGTGTCGAACGACTCCGTCGCGCTACGTAGACCGACGCCATGACGCTGAAGCTCTTCGCCGATGGTGATCAGATCGCCGGCTTTGCGACTCAGCCGATCGACGCGATAGAAGAGCAGTAGATCGAAGAGCCCCGCGGCAGCTGCCGCCCGAGCGTCGGTCAGGGCAGGCCGGTCAAGGTTCTTGGCTGAGGCTTGGTCCGTGTAGCGCTCTACGATCGTCCAGCCCGATTGTGAGGCCACGAACGCCTCTAGGCGATCATGTTGGGCGCCGAGCGAATAGGGCTGGTTGACCTCGTCGGTACTAATCCGGGTGTAGAGCGCGACGCGGACAGACGGGGCATTCATTCGGTCAGCTCGTCGGCGGCCATGAACGCGGCGACGCTCGACCCGAGCAAGTGCGCGGCGTCGGCCTCCTCGGCCGCGGACATGGCCACGAGCCG
This sequence comes from Candidatus Limnocylindrales bacterium, assembly GCA_050014975.1. Classification (GTDB taxonomy): domain Bacteria; phylum Chloroflexota; class Limnocylindria; order Limnocylindrales; family CSP1-4; genus Fen-1039. Next base: position 43,629 of record JBEKCH010000013.1, on the reverse strand, counting down.
TGGCGTTCCCAGCCGGATGGTCGACGGTCGATCCGGAGCTGCGGAAGGAACGACTTGCTTGAACGCGCCCGAGATCCAAAGCAAGAGGAACGCGATGATTGTCAGGAGACCCGGTCCCGAGCCGAAGGTCGAGACCGGCTGACCGGTAAGCTGTCCGGTCACTTGGAGCCTCCCCGCAAGAACATGACGCTCTGAAGCTTCATCAGCGTGGCCTTGGGCTGGTAGCCGTGTTTGGTGTGGTAGACGTGGACGATGCCCCCTTCGGCTGGTCGCTCATCCCACTCGTCGCGAGGCGCGAAGTCTCGACAGGCTGGGCAGTAGGCCATGGTCGGCAGCGCCGCGGCATACCGCTGTTGTTCGGATTGTGCGGTCGCCACTTCCTGCCGGGTAGACGCCATTTCGCGCCGAGCTTGCGCGAGTTCGGCCTTGGTCTTGTTGTGGGCTGAGCGCTCCTCGCGCAGTTCGCCTGCGGTTTCTTTCGCGTCGGCGGCCCGTTCCTTGGCGGTCTTGAGACTCTCGCGCGCTTTGGACGCGGCGGCCTTGGCGGCATCGCGCTCCCGCTCCAGGTTGGCCACTTGGGCGCGGAGGGACTCGACCTCGCCGCTCTCCAGAAGCCCCAGCCCGGTAACGATCGCCCGGCGCTTGGAGCCATGAACGGCCCCCAGCCGCTCCGCCAGATCGGATTCGGCGGGCGTGAACTCGACAAGGAAACGGCGGCGGTACCGGTTGTCCGGCGGGTTCGAATTCATGGGTTATATATACTACATTGGGAACCACGTCGCAACCCGGTGAGTCCCGGTTCTGTAGGGCCTCCGCCCGGACAGCTCCCCGTACCATGAACCACCTTCGGCTAGTCCGGCGGGATCTCGGTCGACCTGGCCCGGGCCACTTGCCACCCGACGCGACTTGCGACGCCAGCGCCGAAGTCTTGGCGCAGTGCCAGCACCCACGACTCCGTGGAGATCGAGCCTATACTCCAGCGTGGTGTTCAGTGCTCAGTACCGGCACCTTTGGGCTTTCTCGATGCACTTCACACGTGGCTCTGGGCCTGCTCGGTTGGAGTTCCTGTGCCTTCCAGGGCGGATTGGCAGCCTGTAGAAGGAGCGCCTCGTGACCACGTCGGACGGTCCGAAGAATCGCGCTGGAGACGATCGCGCCTCCGCGGATGTGCCGTCGCCGGTCGACGCGCTGCCGGGCGCACACTCCGAGGGGCTGACCAGCGCCGAAGCTCAGGAACGGCTCACCCGGTTCGGGCCAAACGCCCTGGAAGAGAAGAGCACCAGCACGCTGCGCATGCTGGCTCGCTACTTCTGGGGCCCGATCCCGTGGATGATCGAAATCGCCGCCATCCTGTCCGGCGTGGTACAGCACTGGGCAGATCTCACGATCATTCTGATCCTGCTGTTCTTCAACGCAATCGTAGGGTTCTGGCAGGAGCATCAAGCGGCTAACGCCGTCGCGGCGTTGAAGAAGCAGCTCGCGCTGAAGGCACGGGTCAAGCGCGACGGCCAATGGCTTCAGATCGAGGCGAGTCAACTCGTACCCGACGACCTCGTGCGACTTCGACTTGGTGAGATCGTCCCCGCCGACGTGACGCTTCTCGATGGCGCATACCTGACGGTCGATCAATCGGCGCTCACCGGGGAGTCGCTCCCGGTGGACAAGAAGGTCGGCGACTCAGCGTATTCGGGATCGATCATCAAGCAGGGCGAGATGACCGCTTTCGTAACCGACACGGGCTCCCGCACGTATTTCGGCAAGACGGCCAAGCTCGTCTCACGGGCGAGGCCTGTGTCTCATTTCCAGCGAGCGGTCCTGACTATCGGCGACTACCTGGTCTACCTGAGCCTTGCGCTCGTGGCCATTCTCATCCTCGTCGAGATCGCCCGTGGCGCGGAGCTGATTACCCTCTTCCAGTTCGCGCTGATCCTGACCGTGGCCGCTATCCCTGTTGCCATGCCTGCCGTTCTGTCGGTAACGATGGCAGTCGGTGCGCTCGCGCTGTCGCGCATGAAGGCCATCGTCTCGCGACTCGACGCCGTCGAGGAACTGGCCGGCATGGACTGGCTTTGTACCGACAAGACTGGGACCCTCACCGAGAACCGGCTGACGGCGGGCGCACCAGCGCTGTTCGCCGCGGAAGACGCGCAGGAGTTGCTCCTCGCGGCCGCTCTGGCGTCTCAGGAGGAGAACGGGGACACGATCGATATTGCGGTGCTGGCAGCGCAGGGCGACGCACCTGCGCTCCGTACTTTCTCGCAGGCGGAATTCGTCCCCTTCGACCCCATCCGTAAGCGCACTGAAGCCACGATCCAATCTGGGAACGGTCGACGCTTCGAGGTCACGAAGGGGGCCCCGCAGGTGGTGCTCGGATTGTGCGCACCGGACAAAGCTCTTTCGGTGCGGGTCAACGGAGTCGTGGATGATTTCGCGGCCAAGGGATACCGCGCCCTCGGGGTGGCACGCCGCGATTCGCCCAAACGATCATGGTCCTTCCTGGGTGTCCTGCCGCTGTTCGATCCACCTCGCCAGGACTCGGCCGAGACGATCAAGCGTGCACTGGCACATGGCATCAGGGTTCAGATGGTGACCGGAGACAACCTCGCCATCGCCCGCGAGACCTCGGCGCAGCTTGGCCTGGGAACCGACGTTCACACGGCAACGGATCTCCTCAAAGACGTCGATCCAGACCGGCCGATCCCGAAGGGCGTCGCCAAAGCGATCGAGGCCAGCGACGCCTTCGCCGAGGTGTTTCCTGAGCACAAGTTCGAGATTGTCAGAGCCCTGCAGGGCCGGCATCACATCGTCGGTATGACCGGCGACGGAGTCAACGACGCGCCCGCACTGAAGCAGGCCGACACGGGTATCGCGGTCTCGGGGGCGACGGATGCGGCCCGCGCGGCCGCGGCGCTCGTGCTCACCGCGCCGGGCCTCTCAGTGATCGTTGCGGCGATCGAGGAGGCGCGGCGAATCTTCGAGCGCATGAACAGCTACGCGATCTATCGCATAACCGAGACCATCCGGGTCATGTTCTTCGTGGTTCTGGCGATGGTCGCGCTCAACTTCTACCCCATCACGCCGATCCTGATCATCCTGCTAGCTCTCTTCAACGACGTGCCGATCATGGCCATCGCCGTGGACAACACCTGGCTCGATCCCAACCCGGTTCGCTGGGACATGCGACGCGTTCTGACCGTCGCGACCGCTCTGGGGGCCGTTGGTGTCTTCTCGTCCTTCGTCCTGGTAATCGCCGCCGTGCGTTACCTGCATCTGGACCAGGCGCAGGTACAGACGTTCGTGTTCCTGAAGATGGCTGTCGCCGGCCACCTCACGCTGTTCGTCACCCGTACCAAGGGGCCCTTCTACACACGACCTTACCCGGCTCCGCTGCTGTTCTGGTCGGCGATCGCCACCAAGATGCTTGCCACGCTTCTCGTAATATTCGGCCTGGGCCTGGTCACTCCGATCCCGTGGCAGCAGGCCGCCCTCATCTGGGGCTATGCGCTCGTCTGGATGGTCATCCTCGACCAGGTCAAGATCGCCGTGTACCACCACCTCGACCCGGCCGGCGAGCGGCACCTGAGCTTCTTCAGTCACATCCGAGAGGCCACTCATCCCGCGGGCCGCTGAGAATATGCTCGTCACGCCCACCGCCGGCAATCCATAACCCCCTAATGACGCGAGGAATCCCGCTATGCTGGATAAGGCCAAGACGCTCACTGGCTACAAGCTCCAGGCTCTCGACGGGGGACTCGGCACCGTCAAGGACTTCTACTTCGATGACCACTCCTGGACCATCCGCTACCTGGTCGTCGACGCAGGCGAATGGCTCCTTCCGAGACAGGTGCTGATCTCCCCTCATGCCTTGCGAGACGTGACCAGACCCGCACAACACATTGCGGTCGATCTGACCAAGGAGAAGATCGAGCACAGTCCATCCCTGAATAGGGACAAGCCCGTGTCGCGGCAATTCGAGAGGGAGTACTGCCTGTACTTCGGGATGCCGATGTATTGGTTCGAGCGTGAGATCACGTGGGCCCTGAAGAGGCGGAAGCGTGGAGACCCGCACCTGCGCAGCGCCCAGGAAGTCACTGGCTACAAGATCGAAGCCGCGGACGGTGAAATTGGCCGCGTCGAGGATTTCCTGATCGACGACGAGACGTGGGCCATTCGCTACCTGATCATCGATACGCGCAGGTGGTTGCCCGGGAAGAGGGTCCTGATCTCACCCACCTGGATCAAGCGCATCGGCTGGCGTCACAGCCAAGTGGTCGTGGGACTCCGCCGCGAGGCCATCGAGCAATCGCCGGAGTACTCAGACGAGTCTCTAGTTACCAGAGACTATGAAGCCGCGCTCCATCGCCATTACGACCGGGAAGGATACTGGGTCGATGAGCCGCCGACCAAGACGCCGGGCCCGGCCACTGATCACAGATCGCGTTTGTAGATCGAACTGGGGCTCAGTGTCGGTCTTGCGGCACCGGATCACAACATAGTCCATGCGGAACATATCTGCGCTAGACTACAGGCATGGAGAGCAACCTGGTCGATACGCTCGAACGTCTCGTGGTGGGCTCGGTCGCGATCACAGCAAGGGCGATCGCTGAGGCCGACGCGGATCTGACGTTGATGCAGTGGCGGGTTCTCCTCATTGTCGGGGAACGTGACGAGGGGTCGGCCGTCGGCGAGATCGCCGCTCGGATCGGAGCGCATGCTTCGCCGGCGAGCCGCGTGGTCTCCCGCCTCAAGCGCCGAGGTCTGGTCCAGATGGCAAAGGACGATCTCGACGGGCGCGTCAAAAGAGTCAGCCTCACCGAGGCCGGCGAGGAGCTGCGCTCACGCGTCCTGAAGCAGCGCGGCCGCGACCTCGCCGACGTCCTCACAGCCCTTTCCATGACGCCTGCCGAGGCGGAGGCGGTTGCCAAGTTGGCTCGATCGTTCGAGCCGTTCGCATGAACCTCCGGGCGCGTCGGGATGTCTCGTTGAGGATCCTGCGGCGCCGCGTCCGCTCTACCGCATATCTGCGCAAATGGATCGTGTTGGGCGCCGCGATCGGCGTGATCAGCGGGCTTGGGGCAGCGCTGTTCTTCGTCGCGCTCGACCTTGCGAGCCGGATCTTTCTCGGACTCGCTGGCTACGTCCCGCCCTCGCCTTTCGGAGAGGGCGCCCGGCCGATCACGGATGCCGCCAGGCCATGGGCGCTGCCTCTCGTTGTGGCTCTCGGCGGCCTCATCGCCGGGATCATCGTCTTCCGATTGGCGCCTGAGGCCGAGGGCCACGGGACGGACGCGGCGATCGACGCGTTCCACCACGGGCCGCGCCGCATCCGGGGCCGAATACCGATCATCAAGCTCGTGGCGTCGGCGATCACCATCGGCTCCGGCGGCTCGGGTGGTCGAGAAGGACCGACGGCCCAGATCGGGGCCGGGTTCGGCTCGTTTCTAGCCCGGGTCCTCGACCTAGACGCCCGCGATGCCCGGATCGCGGTCAGCACGGGCATCGGGGCGGGGATCGGGGCCATCTTCCGGGCACCGCTCGGTGGTGCGGTCCTGGCAGTCGAGATCCCCTACCGGGACGACGTCGAGTCCGACGCGCTGGTGCCGGCGTTCGTGGGCTCGATCGTCTCGTTCTCGGTCTTTGGGGCGATCATCGGCTTCAGTCCGATCTTCGGGCGCGTGGCGGGCGCCGGGTTCACCGATCCAAGCCAGCTCATCTACTACACCCTCATCGGTCTGGCCTGCGGGGTCGTCGGCCGGCTGTACATCGCCGGCTTCTACGGCACGACGCGCTGGTTCAAGACTTGGCCGATTCCACGCGAACTCCGACCGGCCATCGCCGGATTCGCCGTCGGTTGCATCGCCCTGGCGCTACCCGGTGTTCTCGGCACCGGCTACGGCTGGGTCCAGGTTGGCTTCGACCGCAACACCCTCCTGAGCATCCCACTGTGGGTCATCCTGGCGCTGCCGTTCGCCAAGATCCTGGCGACTTCGCTCTCGATCGGATCAGGCGGGTCCGGCGGAATCTTCGGTCCCGGGATGTTCATCGGAGCACTGCTCGGGGCCGGCATCTGGCGTGTTCTCGAACCGATCGCCCCGGGCGTTCCGGCCGATCCTTCGCCATTTGTCATCGTGGCCATGATGGCGCTCTTTGGGAGCACCGCCCGGGCGCCACTTGCAGTGATGCTGATGGTCGCCGAGATGACCGACAGCATGGCCATGCTCGCCCCGGCGATGCTCGCAATCGGTCTGGCCACGTTGATCGTCGGCGACCGCTCCATCTACTCGGCGCAGCTCGCGAGCCGTGCCGAGTCGCCAGCCCATCGGTTCCGGTTCGCCCTCCCGCTCATGGCGTCGATCCCGACTGGCGACGTAGCCAGGGCCCCGCGAGCGGTGGTCAGCGTGGATATGACGGTGGCGGCAGCGAAGGATCGGCTCGAAGCCGCGGGCGTGCCAGGTGCGCCGGTGGTCGACAAGGGCGGCTCGGTCAGGGGGAGCGTGGATCTCGCCACGCTTGCTGCTTCCGATCCAGAGTCTAAGGTGGGCGAACTGGCCCTGACCGATTCCGTGGTCTACGTGGAAGACTCGCTCGACGATGCACTCGGCGTCCTCGCTGATGGGCACCAGTCCTGGGTCCCGGTCGTAGCCGACGGTCAGCTCGCCGGGGTCCTTTCGACTCGTGATGTCGTCGCAGCCTACCGCCGGGCCCTCGCCGCCAATGTTCGCCAGGTGAACTTGATTGGCTCGACCGGAGCGCTGCTCGAAGTGGAGATCGGGGCCGGATCGGTTCTTGCGGGAAAGCCGGTCGCGGAGGCACCGTGGCCCCGTGACAGCGTGCTCGTCTCGATCACGCGCGGCGAACGAGTCATCGTGCCGCGGGGCAACGTGGTACTCGAAGCGGGCGACTACGTCACCGTTTTCACGGCCCCGGGTGCGCGGGTGGCATTGGAGTCACTACTTGCGAGTCGCATCGTTGCAGGAGCGCAGGACTGATGGACGGAGCGGAAGGGGTCATCCAAATCGACGGCCTCGTCAAGCACTACGGCAAAGTCGAGGCTGTCCGCGGGATCGACCTGCGGGTCGCGCGGGGCGAGGTCTTCGGCTTTCTCGGACCGAACGGTTCGGGCAAGAGCACGACCATCCGCTGTCTGCTCGGGCTGCTGCGGCCTACCGCGGGCACGATCGGCGCCTTCGGCCTCGACTCGACCCGAGACGGCGTCGCGCTACGACGCCGGCTCACCTATATGCCGGGGGAGCTGCGACTGCCCGAGCGGTTATCTGGGATGGAGTTTGTGGCCAGCATCGGCCGGTTGCGCGGCGGCTTCGATCCGGCACGCCGTGACCAGCTCGCCGAGCGACTTCGACTCGATCTACACCGCCATCTGCGCGACCTCTCGAGCGGCAACCGGCGCAAGGTCGCGCTCCTGCTGGCCTTCCTCTTCGACGCGGAGCTGCTGGTCCTCGATGAGCCGACCAATGGTCTCGACCCGCTCATGCAGCACGAGTTCCTGGGCATGGTCCGGGAAGCACGCTCGGCAGGCGCAACGGTCTTCCTCTCCTCTCACTCCCTGAGCGAGGTCCAGAGAGCCGCCGACCGAGTGGCCATCCTACGGGCCGGCAAGGTGGTGGCCCAGGGCACCGTCGCCGAGCTGCGCGGCCGCGCGCGCCAGCGGGTCGAGGTCTGGTTCGAGGACGACCCGCCAGCGGCCGAACTAAAGGCCCTGCCGGACATGGTCGACCCGGTCGTCGACGATCATCGCTTCACCGCGACCCTCTCGGGATCCATCCAGCCGCTCCTGGGCCTGCTCGCCCGCCAGCGGGTCGCCTCGATGCTCGTCGAGGAACCCGATCTGGAGGAGGCGTTCCTCAATCTCTACGGAGGCGCGGCATGAACCGCCGGATGCTCGAACTCGTTGCGGTGCCCATGAGAGCCGTTCGCCGCGCAACCTTGTGGTGGGCACTCGGGCTGGCCGCCCTGGTGGCCGTGACGCTGTCCGCCTGGCCCGCCTTCAAGGGCTCGTCCGGCATCTCCCAGGCCATAGACCAGCTACCGTCCGGCGTCGTGCAGGCGTTCGGCCTGCAGGACTTCGGGACCCCGGCGGGGTTCCTGCGGGCCAACCTTTATGACTTCTTCGTGCCGCTCTTGCTTGTGGTGGCCGCAGTGATGCTCGTGAGCGGCCAGACAGCCAGCGAGGAGGCTGCGGGTCGGCTGGAGCTCTATCTCGCCCAGCCGGTCGGCCGACGAGCGGTCATGCTCGGTCGGGTGATCGCAGCGCTCGTCGCACTGATCGTAATCGCCGTGGTGCTGCTCATCGTGCAGCTGGCCAGCGACGCGGCCGTGGATCTGCGGATCGACACTGGGTATGTACTCGCAACGATCCTGCTGTCCGCCCTGCTCGCAGCGCTCCACGGCAGCCTCGCTGTCGCGATCGCCGGCCTGCGAGCGCGCCCGTCCCTTGTACTAGGGATAGGCCTTGGCGTGGCAATCGCGGGATGCGTGGTTGCCTCCCTGTTCCCTCTCAGCAGTGTCCTTGCCCCGTGGCGACACATCTCGCCCTGGGACTGGGCCTTCGGCGGCAATCCGCTGGAGCAGGCGACGCAGCTGTGGCGGTATGCGGCCCTAGGTGTGCCCTCGATCGTTCTCACGGCCATCGGCGTCTTCTCGGTCACCAAACGAGACATCGCTGGAGCCTGACAAGCCTGCGAGATCGGCCGTCGGACCCGCAGGCCTGAGCGGGACCTACGAATCAGCCGCCGGCAACGTCCCGGGCTGACCCATGATCTGTGCCGTCGGCGGGCAGGTCGCCCTCGCCCCGACGCGCCAGCGGGAAGGCGACTGTGAAGATGAGAACTGTGGTCAGCACCGCCGTATATGTGATGCTCGGGATTGGTGCCGACCCCGATACGCCGGCGTAGACAGGAAGACCTGCCAGCACTCCGGCAGCCAGGCCCCGCGGGAGCAGCGCGGAAACGATGCACCGGTCCGTTGGGGTCAATCCCGCGCCGGCAGTCGCGAGCCGAACCGCCAAGATCCGCCCAACCAGTAGCAGCCCGCCGAGCACTGCCCCGAAGGCCATCTCCAACGAAGGGCTCCCGAGCATCGCACCCATGAACACGAAGAAGAACGCCTTGACGATGAAGGCGATCATGCCGTGCAGCCCGCGAACGGTTGGCCCGAGCGAGCCCGGCCACTCCTCCGCGCCTGTGAACCCGGGCAGATGTGCGTTGGCAACGATCAGTGCAAATACCAGGACCGCAAGCGGCGCGCTGCCGCCGTTGGCGTCGACAGCTACATATAGAGCCATCAAGCCCGCCAGCAGCAACGGATACGTGTATTCGCTGCCCCGCAGGTAACGCAATGCAACGAGCCCAAGGACGCCGCCTACGAGACCGCCCACGATGCCGAGTCCGAAGGTCCGGACTACTCCACCCACCGGATCTGGAGAGGCGCCGGTGGCACCAAGAACCATCAGCTCGACGATGGTGCTGGCCCCGACGATGCACAGCACGTCGGTGAGCGCGGACTCGAATGAGACCAGCCCGCTGACGCGCGGGCCGAGATTGGCGCGGAAGACGGCGGGCATCACGACCACTGAGCTGGAGCCGCCAAGAATGGTCCCAAGGAGCAGGCCATGCTGCCATGACCACGGCTGGGGCAGCACCTCGGCTGCTGCCGCGGCCATGCTCGCGAGGCAGACGATGAGCGTCGCGATCACGAACCCGGTGAAAGCAAGCAGGGTGGCGCGCGGGACAGTACGAAGACTGGTGGCGATGTCGAGGCGCGCCCCGCCGTCGAAGAGGATCACGATGATGGTCACGGCGCCGAGGTAGGGCGCGACCATCGTCAGCTGGTCCGGCCGCACGATACCGAGCAGAGGCCCGATCGCGATGCCGGCGGCGAGCAGCCACAGGGCGTCTGGGATGTTGGTGAGAACAAATACCCGTTCACCGATGGAGCCCAGCACGAGGATCGCGGCGACCGCGATCAGGAATGTCTCGACGGAGGTCATCGCACGCCCCCACTTCTCGGTGGCGTCATGGCGTCATCGCTAGGACCTGGTCTAACACCAGCCTGGGTGGACACGCTACGACGTGCCGTCGCGAATGTTCAAGCGGACGGGTGAGAGCATGGACGACCCAGTTCGGCACCACATCCGAGTGTTGGCACTGGCCGGTTCAGGTCCTCTCGCCGCGACCACCAACTGGACGCCGCAACGAGTCAGCCTGCCACGAGCCCGGCTCTCGCGAGAGCGCTCGCCGCGCGCTCGCCGAGCGCTTCCGGAGTCTGCTGAGCATACCGTCGGGTCGGCACCGTCGAGGAGTGGCCAAGATACCGACTGACCTCCTCGAACTGCAAGTATCATCCGGGGCTTCGGCGTGCAGGCCATGGCGATTGCGAGGGCGTTCGTCGCGGTTACGCCTGAGTTTCCCGACTCGCCCGACGCGTTTCACAACAAGCCTCCGAGCGAGTTGCTGCTGCAGGACGGTCTGGCCGTCGTACGAACCACCCCGACGCGCAATCTCGTCTCGCTAACCTGTCACGCAGTGACATCTGAGTTATCCATTCGCAGCTGATTAGGAGACGCGGGATGGCGACCCAACGGAAGATGACTTTGATTGAGGCGGGCGTGGAGGCTTGGCAGCGAGGGCAGCCTTATCACCGGAGCCGTCGCCAGAAGCCTCGGTATCACATCTACAAGATCTGTCCGGCTGGGCTCAAGATCGAGCTTCGGCATCTTCGCGCGGGTGACGGCCAGCGGGAGTTGTGCGGGGTGTGCAGGGAGTTGGCAAGGTGAGCTGCCACACCGGGCCGGTAGACTCCCCAACCGTGACCGACCGCTCTCGACACAGTTCAGCGATGGGCAGCCGAGGTTGCCCCGATGGAAAGGACGCCTGATCCTCTCCGGCGACCCCGGAAACGTGGCCTTGGCCACACGAGCTAAGTCAGCTCCGTCGGCTCGATTGGGAGATCGCCAGCGACCGCCGGATCTGGCCCGCGGCCTGGTTCGCATACTGACCCGTCTCCTCCACCAATTCCCCTATGACGCACCCGCCCGCGTATGGTGGCCCGCGCTAGTGGCTGCCTGCATGGGCGCAACGATCTATAGGCCAGATAAGCGCCCGCGAAGCCGGCTCCTCCACACTCTGGGCATGGACGACCTGCGGCTCGGCGCCGTCATCAGAGCAGTTCGACTGCGACGCAAGCTGCGCCAGCAGGACGTGGGGCGCGCCGCCGGCGTCTCGCACGCAACCGTCTCGCTCGTCGAGCGAGGCCACTGCGATCATCTGTCGCTGGCGACCCTCAGGCAGATTGCGGCCACGCTGGACGTCCGAATCGACCTCGTCGGGCGCTGGCGCGGCGGCGAGCTGGATCGGCTGCTCAACCGCCGGCATTCGCTGCTCGCTGAGAGCTTCGCCGCCTTCGTCGCGCGCGCCCCTGGCTGGGTGGTAGAGCCCGAGGTGTCATTCGCAATCTACGGCGAGCGCGGCGTGATCGACCAGCTGGCCTGGCACGCCGAAGCCGCACATCTGCTCCTTGGTGAGTTCAAGACCGAATTGGTCGACATCAACGAGCTTCTCGGAACCCTCGATCGCAAACGCCGCCTGATCCGGCAGATCGCGGCGAGCCGAGGCTGGACACCGGAGAGGCTCAGCGTCTGGTTGATCGTGGCTGACACCCGGACCAACCGCCGCCACACTGCCGAGCACTCGACCCTGCTGCGCAGCCGCCTCCCATTCGACGGCAGGCAACTCCGAAGGCTTATCCGGAAGCCGACCACAGCCGCGTCCGGCATTGCATTCTGGACAGATTCAAACCCGGATAGCACAAGACCAGGATCTCGACGCGTCACCGGCGCCAGACTCGCATGTGGGTCGAACCGAGAAGGGTCCGCCAGGGTCAGGCTGCCAAAGAAGGGCACCTCAACCCCAGCCGGGCACACGGAGTGGGTCGGCATCTTGTAACGGTGCTACCCGGGTTTGCAGATAGCAGGATCGGCGCGCCCCGGACGATGATGAGCCGCCCAGCTGGCCCACGCTGGGGGCGGCACGGCCGGCCCCGGTTCCGCGGGCCGGCCGGCCCCGCCTCGCGCGCACCCTCCGCTACACTGGAGCCTCGTTCGAGCGCGGTGCCGCGGGGGATCGCCGCGGCCCGAACCAGCCAGTGAGAGGTCCACCGTGTCGGCAGCAGAGCGCACCCGCATCGATCGCTACGAGCCCACGGCCATCGAGCCGCGATGGCAGCAGCGCTGGGCGGAGCTCGGTCTATACGACACGGACCTGGCCGACGACAGCCGGCCCAAGTACTACCTGCTGACGATGTACCCGTACACGTCGGGGAACCTGCACATCGGTCACTGGTACGCGAAGACTCCGACAGACGCGCTGGCCCGGTTCCATCGAATGCACGGCGAGAACGTCTTCCTGCCGATCGGGTTCGACGCCTTCGGACTGCCGGCGGAGAACGCCGCGATCAAGAACAAGATCCACCCCCGCCAGTGGACGATGCACAACATCGAGAACATGCGGCGACAGCTGCGCTCGATGGGCGCGACCTTCGACTGGAAGGTCGAGGTCATCACCTGCGACCCCGACTATTACCGGTGGAATCAGTGGATCTTCCTGCGGTTCCTGGAGGCCGGGCTGGCATACCGGAGCACTTGCCCTGTCGACTGGTGCCCCAACGACGGCACGCTCGCTCGCGAACAGGTCGAGGGCGCCGACCGACACTGCTGGCGCTGCGGCGCGCGTGTCGAGAAGCGCGAGCTCGACCAGTGGTACCTGCGCATCACCAGGTACGCCGACGAGCTGCTCGACTTCACCGGCCTCGAATGGCCGGAGCCGATCCGGATCATGCAGACGAACTGGATCGGTCGATCTGAGGGCGCCGAAGTCGCCTTTACGACGGCGCCGGACGACTGCCAGCCGGGCGGCGACGAGCTGCGCGTCTTCACCACTCGACCGGACACTCTCTACGGCGCGACCTTCATGGTCCTGGCGCCCGAGCACACGCTGGTTTCCAAGCTGACGCACCCCGAGCGGGCGGCCGAGGTCGAGGCCTACGTGGCGGCCGCCGGCCGCGAGACCGAGATCGAACGAATGTCGACCGAGCGCCCCAAGACCGGCGTCTTCACCGGCTCGTACGCCATCAATCCTGTCAACGGCGAGCGCATCCCGATCTGGATCGCCGACTACGTCCTGGCCGGCTACGGCACAGGGGCGATCATGGCCGTCCCCGCCCACGACGAGCGCGACTTCGAGTTCGCCCGCAAGTTCGGGCTACCGATCCGGCGCGTCATCGCCGGTCCCGAGGTTTCGGACGCCGAGGTCGCGGCGCCGATGGAGGCCGCCTTCGTCTCGCACGGGACCGAGGAGCGGATGGTCAACTCCGGCCCGCACACGGGCCTGCCGGCGAAGGAAGGGTTCGCCTCGATCGTGGCCCTGCTCGAGGCCGGGGGCAAGGGCAAGGCCGCGGTCAACTACCGGCTGCGCGACTGGCTGATCAGCCGCCAGCGCTACTGGGGTACGCCGATCCCGGTGGTCTACTGCGACGCCGACGGGATCGTGCCGGTGCCGGACGACCAGCTGCCGGTTCGGCTGCCGGAGAAGGTCGACTACGCCGGACGCGGCGACAACCCGCTCAAGTCGGACGCCTCCTTCGTCAACACCACCTGCCCCAGGTGCGGCCGCGCGGCCCGGCGCGAGACCGACACCATGGACACCTTCATCGACTCCAGCTGGTACTGGTTCCGGTACCTGTCGCCGGCCGACGAGAAGGCGCCGGTCGGTCGATCGATCGAAGCCCGCTGGTGCCCGGTCGACCAGTACACCGGCGGCGCCGAGCACGCCGTCATGCACCTGCTCTACGCCCGCTTCTTCACCAAGGCCATGGCCGACGTGGGCCTGGTCCACGAGCGCGAGCCGTTCAAGCGGCTCTTCAACCAGGGTCAGATCCTGGGCGCCGACGGCGAACGGATGAGCAAGTCGCGCGGCAACGTCCAGGACCCCGACGAGCTGGTCTTGCGCTACGGGGCCGACACGGTCCGGCTCTTCCTGATGTTCATGGGACCGTGGGACCAGGGCGGTCCGTGGAGCCCCACGGGAATCGGCGGGATAAGCCGCTTCCTCAACCGCGTCTGGACGGCGGCGCTGGATCCGCACGGCGCGGAGCCGGGCGACCCGGAGTCCGGCGTGCTGCCTGCCGGGCAGGATCGGGCTGCGGCTGAGAGGGCGCTGCGGACGGCCGCGCACCGAACGCTTCGGACTGTCTCGGAGGAGTACGCCGAGCTGCGCTTCAACACCATGGTCGCGCACCTGATGGAGCTGTCGAACCTGCTCCAGCGCTACCGCGGCACCGAAGTCGCCGGCTCGACAGCCTGGAACGAAGCTGTCCGGCTGCTGCTGCTAATGCTGGCGCCCGCCGCGCCCCACATCGCCGAAGAGCTGTGGGCGCGGTTGGCCCAGGCGCGAGGAGAGGCCTGGTCCTCGATCCATGCGCAGGCCTGGCCCGCGGTGGACGAGGCGGCCGCCGCCGAGAACGAGCGCGAGGTCCCGGTCCAGGTCAATGGCAAGCTCCGCGACCGGGTCATGGTCCCGGTCGGGATCTCCGAGGCGGATCTGGAGCGCGTCGTCCTGGCGCGCCCCAGGATCGTGACTGCCCTGGGGGGCAAGGCGCCGCTCAAGCTGATCCACGCCGGCGGCAAGCTCGTCAACATCGTCGTCCGCTGAGAACACGCGCGGGCGGCGCGGCCGCCAGGCGGGGCGACGTCAACGCCGGCGAGCGGAGGCGCAGGCAACGCCGACCGGACGACGCAGAGCCCCGAGCTACGCCGTCGGCGGGCAGCCCCCGAGGCCGTGAAGAGGCCTGCTCGATCCTGGCCGACATGATTCGCGATAAGGCCCTGGCGACCGCCAGCGGGCCGGGCCATCGATTGTGGGAGGTCAAGTTCGGCCAGCATCCCGTGGAAGCGACCAAGGCCGGCAAGCCGGTCGGCGTCAGGTCGCCGATGTCCTGGACTCCCGACGAAGTTCGCGCCGGTGGGATGGAGGTCACGTTGATGGACGGTTCGAAAGCCGTCTACACGTGGGCCGACGCGACCCGCGACCCCGGCTGGTGCAAGCTCGACTGGGTCATCGCCGACTCGTCGCGCGGCAAGCTGGCCAACGCCAGCAACGTCCTGGACACGACGTGGGAGGCTCCGGACGGGAAGATCGTGCCTCTCGACGGCTTCCTCGATCCGTACTTCCAGGAGGTCTATCTCGACGCCGACTCGATCCCGATCTTCTCGAAGCTGGTGAAGGAGCTCTCGGCCGACACGGTCGACGACTACGTCGAGGCGCTCGAGCACGAGGTCTGGAAGTACACGGTCAGGGAGCCGAGCTACGGCAAGGTCGCCCGGCGCCTGTACAACGTCTTCCGCATGAACGGCCACTACGCCGAGGCCGCCTACATACGGGAGCTGTTCGACGAGCCCGTGACGGCGCTCTACCAGGTGGCGGCCCTGATTCGGACGCTGGACGACGCGGCCAACTCGGGTGAGGACTTCGACGTCGAGACGATGACCGCCGAGGTCGACCGCCTGATCATGTCCGCCATTCAAGCCCTCGATGGCCCGGAGGAAGCCGAGATGGTCGGCCATCTGCTGAAGCTGCGGAACTCGATCCAGAAGCGCGGCGGCGAGGCCGACCGGGCCGAGGACATGACCGACGTGCAGAACGCTGCTCTCAAGGCGGTCAACGACTACTTCGAGCGGGCGCTTCGCTCGGTCCCCGAGATCGACGCGTACCTCCAGGAAATCGTCAAGCGCCCGCCGTAGCCCGGATCCAGCGGCGGCGATCGGCGGATACGGCCTGAGCAGGGCCGGCTCCCGGTCGAGCCCCGGTCCCGGCTGCCGCGCCGCCCGATAAGCGCGCGCCGCGCAGCGCAGCCCGCCGCCCGATAAGCAGGCGATAAGCCGCGAGTGATCGGCCTCGTGTAGCGTCGCGGTGAACCCGCCGAGCACGCAGTCGGAGATGCCGATGGATACGGGCGCGCCCTGGCGGGCGATCGATACGCCTGAGACAGCCCAGCCCGAACCTCCGCCCGAACGAGTGCGCCTGGCCTCGTCCCGGCTGCTGCTGGCCGCGGCCGCATCCTTGGTGGCCGTTTCGGTGGGCGCGGCGCTGCTGGTCGCCGGCCAGCAGGGCGGGCGGGTGGATATGGTTGCGGGCGCGGGCAGCGGTGCCAGCGAGTCTCCGGCAGCCACGGCCACGCCGGCGATGGCGGTCGTGGAGGTGACCGGGGCAGTGCTGCACCCGGGCGTTTACGCGCTCCCGGTCGGGTCGAGGGTGGCGGATGCGATCAAGGCCGCGGGCGGGTACTCGCCGGACGTGGATCCACGCCAGGCCGAGGCGCAACTCAACCTCGCCGCCAAGCTCGTGGACGCCCAGGTGATCCACGTGCCGAGGCGGGGCGAGACCGAGTCGTCGGCTTCGCCGGGCCCCGGAGCGGCGTCGGCGACTGCAGGGCTGATCGATCTCAACACTGCGACGGCCGAACAGCTGGACACGCTGCCGGGCGTCGGACCGGTGACCGCCCAGAAGATCATCGCCGCCCGGGGGCAGCAGCCATTCAAGAGCGTCGATGACCTGGTCACCCGCAAGATCGTTCCCGCCTCTACGCTGGCGAAGTTCCGCTCTCTGGTCACGGTCGGCTGAGCGATGCTCCCCTGGCCGGCCTGGCTGGCGCTGGGGGTCGTGGCGTCGGCAGCGGCCTCGGAGCTGGCGGCGGCCGGGCTGGCGGCGTCGGAGCCGCCGGCGGGTCCGGCCGGTGCGACCGCGGCCGTGGCGGCTGCGATCATGGCCGCGGGGCTGGTCGCGGCCGCCTTCGCGTGCGAACTGGCCCGGCGCCCCGGCTGGGCGGCGAAGGTGGCCGTGGCCGCGCTCGGAGCGGCCGTCGTGGTGGCGAGGCTGGGGCTGGGCGCGGCCGCGGGCGGCGACTTGCCCGGGACGGCGCCACTCCCCGCCGAAACGGGCACGTGGCAGGCGAGCGTCGTGGCCGCCCACACGACGAACGGCGCACAGATCGCCACTCTCAGGCTGGCCTCGCCACCACTCACCTGTTCCGCGCAACTCCCCGCCTACCCACGGCTCATCGCCGGGGACACGGTCGGCTGGTCCGGCCGCTTCCGGCCGCTGACCCAGAGCGAGTACGACCTGTGGCTCGCGTCTCAGGGTATCTCCTCTCTCTGCGAGGCCACCGACCTTGTGCTCGTCGGCCACGACGCCTCTCCGGCGGGAGCGCTGGAGAGCTTCCGTCAGGCCTCGGGCGACGCCCTCCAGAGGATCCTGCCCGAGCCGGAGGGCGGGCTCGGGGCCGCGATACTGATCGGGCTGCGCGATCGCGTGGCCAAGGACGTGGCTGCGGACTTCACGACCGCGGGCGTAAGCCACATCGTCGCCATCTCGGGCTGGAACATCGCCATCGTGGCCGCGACCGTTGCGGCGTTGCTGGGTGGCCTGTTCAGCCGGCGGCGGCGCGCCATCGTCACCCTGGTCGCTATCGTGGCCTATACGCTCTTCGCCGGGGCGTCGCCGTCGGTGGTCCGGGCGGCGGTGATGGCGGGCGTCGCGCTCCTAGCCGTCGAGAGCGGGCGCGGCTCGCGCGCGACGGTCGGGCTGGCCTGGGCGGTCGCCGGGATGATCGTCGCGGCGCCGAGCACGGTCGGCGACGTGGGGTTCCAGCTCTCGGCGGCCGCCACCGCCGGGTTGGTGGCATGGGCCACGCCGCTCGCCAGCCGCCTGGAGGTGGCCGCGCCGTGGCTCCCGGGTCCGATTCGCGAGAGTCTGGGCGTCTCGCTGGCGGCACAGGCGGCCACCCTGCCGATCGCCCTTCTGACCTTCGGTCGGCTGGCCTTGATTGCCCCGGTCGCCAACCTCCTGGCCGTCCCGATCGTGCCCCCGGCCATGGCCGCGGGCGCACTCGCCTACGTGGCGGGCTGGCTCGCCACTCTCGGCGCCCCGACCTGGTCGACCGGCCTGCTGGCGATGCCGGCCTGGGCGCTCCTGGCCGGCCTGATCTGGGTGGTCCACCTTGCGGCATCGGTGCCCGGCGCCAACCAGACACTGGCCTTCCCCGCCAACGCCGTGGCCGCGGCCCTCGCCTGCCTGCTCCTGTGGTGGCTCCATTCGCGGCTGCGCAAGCCGGCAGCCAGGGAGCGCGACCGATCGGTCGGCGCGGGTGGAGCACACGCCCACAAGTCGACCCGGCCTAAGCATGGTCGGGTCTTCGTCGCGGCAGCCTTCGTGGTCGCGCTGGCCGGATGCGTCGTGGCAGCACGACCCGACGGCGCAGTTCACGTCATCGTTCTCGACGTCGGACAGGGGGACGCGATCCTTCTCGAGGGCGACCACGGAGGACGGATCCTGGTCGACGGCGGTCCTGACGGCAGCGTCCTGCTCCGTGCCCTCGACCGCTACGTGCCCGCCTGGGATCGCCGGCTCGACGCAATCGTTCTGACGCATCCACACGACGACCATGTCGGCGGCCTGACCGCGGTCGTCGAAAGGTACCGCGTCGGTCAAGCCTTCGAATCCGGCTGGCCGGCTGCGACACCGGCCTACCGAGCCTGGCTCGACGCGCTTGCGGCCCACGGCCTGGCCGCGCGGCGGCTCAGAACCGGCGACACGCTCAGGCTGGACGACGTCACTCTGCGGGTGCTCTGGCCCGACGACGGCACGGTTCGGCCCTCCTGCCTGGACCCCGCCGCCACAGACAACCGAAAGACCAACGACGCCTCGATAGTCCTGCTCGGCGAGTACGAGAACCGCCGCTTCATGCTGACCGGCGACGCGGAGGACGACGTCGATCCGATCCTGCTGGCGCGTGGGCTGCCGACGGTCGACATGCTCAAGGTCGCCCACCACGGCAGCGCCACTGCCTCCTCCGACGACCTGCTGGCCGCGCTCCAGCCGAGCGTCGCGGTTGTGTCGGTTGGGGCAGGGAACCCCTATGGACACCCGGCTCCCGCCACGATTGAGCGGTTGGGCGCCCACGCCGGCACCGTCCTGCGCACCGATGAGGTGGGCTCCGTCGAGACGACGATGGACGCGGCGGCTGTGACCGCGACATCTGCCCGCGCGCCTTCGGGTCCGGGCACGTCGCTATCCGGTTCGAGCCAGCCGCTTCCGCGCCGGTCGCCGGCCGGCGAGGATGTGTCCCCGCGAGTCGACCTCCTGTACGATTCGGTCGATGTCCGTCCCGAGCCGTCGCGAGAGCGCGGCCTTGCTGCTGTCGCTGGAGCCGCCGAGCTGGCACCTCCGTCACTCGCGCGCCGTCGCAGAGACGGCGGCCTGGCTGGCGTGGCGAACGGCTTCGGCCGGGCATTCGCTCGATCGCCGCCTGGTTGAGGCGGCCGCGCTGCTTCATGACGTCGACAAGCTGCCGACGGTTGGGCCTTCCGTTGCCGGTCTGGCGCATGCCGAAGGTTCGGCCGCCTGGCTCGCAGGGCGCGGATATCCGGAGTTGGGCGATGCGATCGCCGGCCATCCGGTGACGCGCCTGGCCGACGGCGCCTGGTTCGATCGATGGCTCGCCGGCGCATCGCTGGAAGCCCTCGTGGTCGCGTACGCCGACAAGCGAGCCGGGCTGAAGGTCGAGCCAATGGCGGACCGGTTCGCCTCGTGGGAGCGACGCTACCCGGCTGAGGAACGGGCGAGGAAGGTGCGCGGCCGCTGGTCCGTCGAGACGCAGGCAGCCGTCCGGCAGCGGGCTCAGAAGCTGGAGACCCGGGTTTGCGAGCTGGCGGGCGTCGCTCCGGCGGACGTGCGCCGCCTCGAATGGACGAGTCGCGCCTTTCGGCTCGCGCGGGAGGCCTGACGTGCCGGGACCGTCGGCACCACTCGGCTATTACTGGGGCGACGACTCCTACGGCGTGGAACGCGGCCCCAACGCTCTCGCGGCCCGGCTGGCGGGGGACGGCCCGGCGCTGGGGCGCGTCCGCCTCAGCGGCGGCTCCACGTCGGCCGACGAGATCGCAGAAAGAGTGGCTACGGCCACGATGTTCGGAGGCGGGACTCTGGTGATCGTCTCCGACCCGGCGCCGCTCGTCTCCACGAAGCCGCTGGCCGCGGCCCTGGCGGACGTCCTCGGGGCCGTCGCGGAGGGGAATGGCCTGGCGTTTCTCGACACGGTCGATGGCAGCGCCCGCCGCCCCGCCTCACTCGAGACGCTCCGCAACGCCGTTGCGGCGGCCGGCGGGGAGGTACGCGAGTTCAAGGCCCCGACGCGCGAGGGCATGGCCCGCTGGATCTCCGACCGCGCCGCGGAGCGCGGGATCCGCATTGCCGGCGCCGCGGCGGCCCTGCTGGCGGAACGCGTGGGCGCCAACGTTCGCGAGCGCGACATCGATCGCCGCCGGCAGGGTGAGCTGGCCGTGTCGGAGCTCGAGAAGCTGGCGCTGTACCGCCTCGACGGCCAGATCGGACCCGAAGACGTCAGGGCCCTGGTGGCGGACGCCGTCCCGGGCTCGACGTGGGCCTTCCTCGACGCGGTCGGCTTGCGCCGCGCCGCCGAGGCCGCCGCGCTGGCGGATCGCCTCGACGAGGTCCCCTCCCCCGTCCTGGTGGTTCACCTCCACCGCCGTCTGCGCGAGCTCATCCAGATAGGGGACCTGCTCGCCGTGGGCACGCCCGCCGCGACCCTGGTCCGGACCTTGAAACTCAACCCCTACCGCGCCCAGATGCTCGCGAATCAAGCCCGGGCCTGGACCTTGCCCGAGCTGGACGCGGCCCTCATGGGCCTGCTGGAGCTGGACGCGACGTTGAAGGGCCGCGACGGCGGGGGCGAGCTGCGCCGCCGCTCGGCGATCAGCCTGTGGATCGCGGATTACGTTCGCCAGCAGGACGCCCGCTAACCGCCGACGCGGACGCGACGGAGGACGCGACGGAGAGAGCGGGGGCAGCCGACCTCAGTCGGCGCTGGACCAGGCCTGCTCCTGGACGACCAGGTCGCTCTCGATGGCGAAGACGCAGCGGCCCTGGCCCAGATCGAGAAGCTCGATCAGTTCGGGGTCGATGTAGAGCTGGTGGCAGTCTTCGCAGAGGCCGCCCGGGATACCGAAGCAGAGACGCTCGCTTCGGTCGGGCAGCCGGAAAGTGGTGTCGAAGCGGGTTGTGACGAGGCGCCTTCCGCAGCGGGGGCAGCGTTCACGGGCCCGTGGCATCGCATCCGACCTCAGGAGCTGGCAACCGATTGGCCGCCTCGATGTGGGGATGCTACGGCCGGGCACCAGCAGGGCATATGACTCACTCGTACCGCTGTGGCGGTACTCGGGCGGTAGTCTCGTTGGAGGGGCCCAGGGGTAGGACTCGGCCCAATCCGTACGCATAGTGCGCCGCGTCAACGACCCCCGGCGGGCACGCATCCGGCTCCTCCGAAGCCAGTGCCGGCCAGGTCGGGTAGGCCGCCGGAACCTCCTGCCATCTCCTGCTAGCCTTGCCGGATGGATCGCAGAAGAGTCGTCGGCATCGCCCTGGGAGCCCTCTCGGGCGCGGCATACGGGACCGGCCCGCTCTTCGCCAAGAGCGTCTACCACGCCGGCCTGGACTGGATCGCGCTCCTGGCCTGGCGCTTCCTCTTCGCGGCCATCGTCAGCTGGCTGTGGCTGCTGGCCCAGCCCAGGGCCCGCACCGAGCTTCGCCTTCTCGACCGCCGAACGACCGGGCGCCTGCTTTTCACCGGCGCGACCTTCGTCCTCACCGCGAGCGTCTACTACGCGGCCATCGAGCGCATCCCGACCTCCCTCGAGGCGCTTCTCATGTATGCCTACCCGGCCGTCGTGGCGGTCCTCTCGATGAGGCTCGGCTATCCGCTGCGGGGCAGGCTCGCCTGGGGTTCGCTGGCGGTGGTGCTGGTCGGGGCCGTCCTGACGATCGGGGGCATCGAGGCCGGGGTCGACCAGATCGGGGTGGTCATCGGGGCCTTCTCGCCACTCGCCTACGCGATCTACATCGTCCTGGCAGCCTGGATGGCCGGCGAGCGGCCGGGCCAGACCGCCGACATGAGGTCGAAGGGCAAGGGCGCGGAGGTTTCGCCGCCCGTCGCCGGCGCGGTGATGATGACAGGCACCTGGCTGACGATGTTCGTCATCGCCGCCGCGGCCCGTGAGCCACTCCTGCCCTCGCAGGTCCCGATGGAGGCATGGCCGGGCCTTTTCGGCATCGGACTGTTTGCGGCCGCGATCGCCATTCAGGCGTTCTACGCGTCACTGGCACGGATCGGGGCGGCGCAGGCGTCGCTGATGGCCACCGTGGAGCCATTGGTGGTCATCGCCCTGGGAGTGGTCTTCCTGGGCGAGACGCTCGGGCCGCTGCAGATCCTGGGCGCCCTGCTGGTCCTCACGGGAGTGCTCCTGGCGCAGACCGCGACCCCAACCGAGTCTCGTCAGGCGCTGCTCGAAGAGGTCTAGCCGGCGGCCTGGGCCGGGCGGCCGAAGCCGGGCGGCCGAGCAGAGGCCGAAGACCGAGGAGCCGGGGAAGAACCGATCGATGAGCGGCGACTATCGGGACCCGACGACGGCGCTTCGGCGCTCCAGCAGGACGACGTCGCGCCAGCGGCCCGCCGCATCTCGGCCGATCCGCTCTCGGACGCCGACCCGCCGGAAGCCGCAGCTCTCATGGAGGGCCATGCTGGCGACGTTGTCGGCCATGACCCCCGCCTGGAGAGTCCAGATGCCCGCCGCCTCCGACGCGGCGACTAGCGCCGCCAGGAGCGCCCGCCCGACGCCGCGTCCCCGCACGCCGGCGGCGACGTAGACGCTCAGCTCGGCTACGCCCGAGTAAACGGCCCGGGCCGAGTAGCGGCTCACCGCCGCCCAGCCGACGATCGCCCCGCTCCCGTCACGCGCCACCAGGCGGCAATCGGGCCGATGGGCATGATTCCAGGCCTCCCACTCGGGCGCCATCCGCTCGAAGGTGGCCGATCCGGTGGCGATCCCCTCCTCGTAGATCGCCCGAACGGCAGGCCAGTGGTCCGCCCTCATTCGCTCGATCGTCACCGCGCGCATCGATCAAGTATCGATTCCCGCACGCCGGCTCGCATCCCGGAGGCGCAGCCGTCCAGGACTGTTGGGCTCACGTCGCATGCCTCTTGGGTTACTCTCTGCAGGCGAGGCCGCCCAATCTCACGACCTCGCCCTGGATGGAGGGAAGCCTCAGGCATGGCAACCCTGTACCCGGAGGTCGAGCGGCTGCACGTCGCTCGCGACCGCCTCGTCAGGCTCCGCACCAAGGTGGAGTCGAGTCCGCTCGCGCCCGGCGACCTGCCGCGGGCTCGCGAGTGGGTCGCCCGCGAGATCCTCGCTCACATCGACGAGATGCTCCCGTACTGGCTGGGCGAGATCGAGCGCGTGCTGGCCGGCCCCGCCGAGCCGGTCCCGTTCGGACGCAGCCCGAGCGATCTGATCCGCCTGCTGACCGTCGATCGCGATCGAAGCCTGCCGGTTGCCGAGCTGTACGTCCGCCTGGACTACTCGCTGGAGCGCGTGGTTCGACGCCTGCTCGAGCTCGACGATCGGCAGTGCGCCCGCCGTGGCTTGCACAAGACGCGCGGCGACATGACGGTCAAACAGATCGTGGACGAGATGCTGGCCGGCCACATCGAAGAGCACTGCGACCAGATGGCCGCGACGCTCGCGCGCTGACGGGATGCCATGGCCACCACCCCGGCCGCAGGCGCGGCTCCCGATCTCAGGAAGAGGCTGGCGCCGCTGTTCAACCCGCCCCGGGAACCCGTCCTCGTGGACGTGCCCGAGCTCGGCTACCTGATGATCGACGGTCACGGAGCGCCGGAGGAAGGGGCCGAACATTCCGCGACCGATTTCCAGAAGGCCTTCGCCGCCCTCTTCCCGGTCGTCTACACGATTAAGTTCAGACTCAAGCGCGACGGCCTGGCGATGCCGATCCTGCCGCTCGAGGCGCTCTGGCACACGGGAGAAGGCGGGGCCTTCGACGTGGACGTTGCGCCCGAGAAATGGGGCTGGCGGGCGATGCTGGCCGTCTCGGACGACGTGACTCCGGCAATCTTCGGGGCTGCGCTCGAGGAAGTGCGGCGCAAGAGGGGCAGCTCCGACGCGCTCGAGCGGTTGTGCCTGGAGCGCTGGCGCGAGGGACGCTGTGCCCATGTCATGCACGTGGGACCGTACAGCGAGGAGCGCCCGACCATCGAGAGACTGCACGCCTTCATCGCCGCACAGGGCCTCCGGCCGCGGGGCGCCCATCATGAGATCTACCTGGGCGATCCGCGCCGGGCGGACCCTGCCAGGCTCAAGACGGTGCTGCGCCAGCCGGTCGACGAGAAGTAGCCTACCGCCCCCGGACCCGCCGGCCCTCTTCCTTGACGATGGCCCGCAGCATGAAGCCCACGTTGGCCGGGCGTTCGGCCAGGCGGCGCATGAAGTACGGGTACCACTCCCGCCCGTATGGGACGTAGATCCGGACCGCGTAGCCGCGCTCCACGAGCATCCGCTGCAGGTCGCGCCGCACGCCGTAGAGCATCTGGAACTCGAACCGATCGCGGCCGATCCCCTCCCGCTCCGCGAACCGTATCGCCCGAGCGATGAGGGCGGGGTCGTGCGTGGCAACGGCGTGGTACTGCCCGGAAGCGAGCAGCCGCTCCATCAGCCTGGCGTAGTTGGCGTCCACCGTCTTCTTGTTACCGTACGCGACGCTGCGAGGTTCGTCGTAAGCCCCTTTGCACAGGCGCACGCTGCCGCCGGCGGCCACGATCCGCTCCACGTCCGCCGCGCTCCGCCGCAACGCCGCCTGTATGACGACCCCCACCCTCGGATACGCCTCGTGGGCCTCCCGCCAGAGAGCCAGAGTGGCGTCGGTACTGGTGTGGTCCTCCATATCGAAGCGGACGAAGCCATCCAGGGCCCGGGCCGCATCGAGGATCCGCATCACGTTGTCGCGGCACAGCTGGCGGTCCACGTCCAGCCCCATCTGGCTCAGCTTGAGGCTGACGTTGGCGTCCAGGCCACGGGACGCCAGAGCGGGCAGGGTCGCGACGTAGCGATCGGCGGCGCCAGAGGCGAGTTCCGGTGAGCTGACAGATTCGCCCAGGACGTCGACGGTGGTTCGGAGCCCGGCGCGCTTGAGCGTCGCAAGCGCGGACAGGGCCTCCTCGAGCGTCTCCCCGGCGACGAAGCGAGCCACCACCGGCCGCGTCAGCGGGCTTCGGACTGCCATTCGGGCAAGCGACCGGCGGTGCGACAGCGAGATGAAGAGGGACCGCATCGTTCGCTGTGGCAGAACCCGAACTGTCTCAGAGAAGCTCATCTTTGCCTTCCTCCGGAGAGGCATCGGCTGCGTCGGCCTGTCGAGCGACCTCGGCGACCTTCGCTGCCTCTTCGCGCTGAAATGCCCGGAGACGATCGCGCCGGTGGGCGTCCACGGCGGCCCGGATGGCTGCGATGGGGGGCGAGCCGACGATGTGGCCCTCCTGGTCGCGATACATCCGGCAGGCGAGGGCCACGGGCAGATCGGGCTGCGGGACGACGTCATCGCCCTGGATCCGAATCGTTGGTGACCCCTGGAAGCCCAGGAACTCGGCGTCCTCCTGGCTGGCGACGAAGATCACCTGGATCGGGATCTCGATTATCCCCTGGCGGAGGACGCTCTCCAGGTCGAGCCGCGCCCGCTCGAGGTGCGGACAGTCCTCGACGGCCAGCAGTTCAACACGAAGATCCGCCACGACCTCAGCCTACATCGGCCTGCCGAAACGGTCTTCGCCGAGCCAACGGCGCGGTTGCCGACGGAGCCGCGCGAAGGTCTAGCGCATGGCCTCCGTGGCGCGCAACCAGGGCCCGATGAGGATCCCGCGAGAGCCGGAGTCGAGGCGGCTGCCGAGCGCCACCGCCAGCGCGGCGTCGACGATCGCCTCGCCAGCTTCCATCTTGACCTGCTGCCAGCCCAACTCGTCGTTGAGCCGGTGGAACGGAACCGTGCCCGAGCCGCGCGTAGTCCAGGCGAGGGCCCGGTTGCGCACCCGGTCGATCTCCTTGCCCAGGCCCTCTCGAACGCCGACGGCCCGGACGGCCGTCCAGGCCTGCTCATGAGCCCGGCGGCTGGTCGATCGCCAGGCCGCCCGCATGCTCAGCAGCTGCGCCTCGTTCAAGTGGTCGAGCTGCTCGAAGAAGGCCGCCATCTCTTCAGTGTCGACCAGGCTCGATGCCCTGCCCCGTCCCCACATCGCTCTCTGTCCCTAGTCTTCGTCCACCTGTTCCAGCAGATGACGCTTCAGGAACTCCAGGCAGCGCTTCCAGGCATCGCGGCGGTTCTCGCGCTTCTGCCAGCCGTGCGGCTCGTCCTCGTACCAGTGGACCTGGTAGTGCTTGCCCTCGATCTCGAGCGCCTCCACCATCTTCTCGGTCATGAGCGGCGCGACGCGCTTGTCCTTGCGGCCGTGCATGATCAGCAGCGGCGCCTCGATCCGCTCGGCCCGGTACACAGGCGAGCCGCGACGGTAGGCTTCGGCGGCGTCCGGATCCGCCGGCCGGCCCATCAACC
The DNA here is from genome assembly GCA_050014975.1 of Candidatus Limnocylindrales bacterium. Lineage (GTDB taxonomy): Bacteria > Chloroflexota > Limnocylindria > Limnocylindrales > CSP1-4 > Fen-1039. The sequence continues at coordinate 17,089 of JBEKCH010000013.1, read as the reverse complement.
GCTCCAGGTCGATACGGCCGGGCCGGTCCCCGTGGCGGTAGCTTTCCGCGATCTCCGAGTCGCCGTAGAGGTCGATGCCAGCGCGCCAGAGCGACGGTTCCTCGCTCAGGACGCAGAGAGTCATGTAGCCGCCGTACGAAGCACCGTAGTGCGCCAGACGGCCGTCGCACCAGGGCTGCTGGGCCGCCCATCGGGCCGCGTCGATGACGTCGAACGCATCGGCGTGCCCCCATTCCCCACGGTCGGCCCAGCGGAAGTCGCGGCCGTAGCCGGTCGAGCCGCGGAAGTCGACGGACAGGAAGGCCATCCCCGCCTCCGTTACGAGCTGGCGGAAGGGGAACCAGTCGCGCAGCGCCTGGCTGGTCGGACCGCCGTGGGAATGGACCAGGCAGGGCACCCGGACCGCTTCCTCGCCGGTGGCGTCCGCGGGCAGATACAAGTTGGCCTCGATACGCAGCCCGTCGCGAGCCTCGAAGGCGACGCGCGTCCCGGTCGCGAAGTGCGCCGCGTCCACTACCGTGGGCAGCGAGTGGGTCAGCTGACGGGGCCTGGCGCCGTGGGCGGCAGCCTGAGGAACGGGCAGGAGCCACAGGTCGTCCGGAGCGCGATCGCTGCGGCCGATGGCCAGGACGGCCGATGAATCGGGCATCCAGCCGACAGCCATCCAGGCGCCTTCGAACGGGTTGACGACGGCCGGGGCGGCCGGGGTGGTGCCTGAGCCATGGCCGCGGGCACCGCTCGACGCGGGCGCGGGAAGCGTGCCGACCAGGAGGTCCACCAGGCCGTCATGGATCTCGACGAAAGCGTAGAGCTTGCCGTCCGGCGAGGGCAGAGGCACGTAGCCCCAACCGCCGCCGGGCTCGCCGTGTTCGCGCGGTCCGGCCGTCAGATCGATCCGATGCTTGCCGTCGGTCGAAACCTGGACAACCTGGAACCAGCCGTCGCGATCCGAAACCATGAGCAGGCCGGAACCGTCCGGCAGCCAGCGAGGCCCGGTCTCCCACGCGCCCTCGCCGGCGATCAGCCGCTCCTGGGCCGTGACCACGTCCACGAGGTGGATCTGCGAAGTGAGCAGGTCCGGCAGCCGCTGCCAGGTCACGGCGATCTGGCGGCCGTCCGGCGACCAGACGAACTCGTCGACGTCGACGCCGGGCGAGGTCATGGGCACGGGCTCGGCGGAGCGGGGGCGCGTCGCGGGACGGCCGCGGCGCGGCACCGGCGCGTCGATCAGCCAGAGTTGGTCCCAGCCGCGGCGCCGCGATATGAAGGCGATCTGATGCCCGTCGGCGCACCAGCGTGGGGCGCGGTTTCCAGCCGGGTGCTGGCTGACCAGGGCCTGGTGCGAACCCTCGACGTCGATCATCCAGATCGCGTCGTCACGGACGAAGGCGAGGCGCCGCCCATCGGGCGACCATTGCGGATCCGAGGCGGACTTCTCGGTCGCGGTGAGCTGCTCCGGGTAGCCGCCGCGCGACGACATCAGGAAGATCTGGCGGGCGCCGGCAGCCTCGGCGGTGAAGGCCACGCGACGGCCGTCCGGGGAGAGCCGGAACTCGCGCGGCGACTCGATCGCCGCCGCCTGCTCGATCGTGAGACCGTCGCGCGACGGGCGGCGAACGCGGCCGTTCTCCTGGGCGGCGCGAGTCGAGCCGGCAACCGTCCGCCCCTTCGACGCACGGTCCGAGGCGGCATCTACCCCGGGCATCTCCGCAGGACGCCGCATCTTCACCGATCGCCCCACGCCAGGCCCAGCGGCAGATCCTCGCGCTCGCCGGGCCGGGGAGCAGGATCGACCCGCACGAACGTCTCGTGGCCAAACATCTGCGTCAACCCCTCCCGAACCTCGGGATCGTCCCACTGCCGGCCGCGCATCTGGCTGTCGTGGCAGGCCAGCGCCGCGAGCTTGCGGTCCAACACCTCGCCGATCGACACGATCGTGGTGATCTCCTCGTCGGGCCTGGCAAGGCGCTCGAAGGCCGCCTGCTGGCGCAGGTCGTCCTCGGACGGCGGCGTCGTGTCGCCCGAGCGGCGGCGCTCCTCCTCCATCGCCGCGCGCATCGCCGCGACGCGGGAGAGCGGCAGAACCTGGTGGTAGAGGGCGATCGGGCCGCCCGTTTCGGCGGCAGCCCGCCGGTACGCCTGGGTGGCGGTGGCCGAGCACCTCACGTGGTCCGGATGGCCGTAGATGCCGCCCGGGTCGAAGGTCACGATCACGGCCGGCCGCAACTGCCGCACCACCTCGACCATGCGCTCCACTACCCCCGCCGGATCGGCGTTCGCCAGCGATCCCTCGGGGGCGCCCCAGCCCTCCATGCCCGAGTCGCGGTAGCCAAGGAAGATCGGCTCGTGGACGCCCAGCGCCTCACAGGCGCAGGTCAACTCCCGGCGCCGGATCTCCGGATCGAGCGTGTGATCCACGCCGGTCTCGCCCGGCCGGCCGCCCTGGTCGCCGTTGGTGGCGCACAGGACCCAGACCGGATTGCCCGCCGCCGCGGCCAGGGCCATCAGCCCGCCCGCGCCATAGCTCTCGTCGTCGGGGTGGGCGAAGATGGCGAGCAGGCCGCGCGGAGTCGGGACCGCGTTCCGGCCGATTGGATCGGGCACGCTAGCGCCCGCGTCGGCGGCCGGCCGGCGCCTTCGCAAGCGCCTCGTTGGCTGCCTGCGCCGGCTCCCGATCGCTCTTGCCGACATCCAGCTTGCCGACGTCCGGGCCCTCGTTGAGCCCAAGACCGTTCTCCAGGTCGGCGCCCAATTCCAACGTCCGCCGGTAGGAGGCCCAGACCGCCTCGGAGAGGACGGTCCGCAACCGCCCGGACTCCAGCTCGTGGATCGCCGCGGCGCTCGTGCCCCCGGGCGAAGTGACCATGTTGCGCAGCACGGCGGGATGCTGGGCCGTGGCCTTGGCAAAGGCCGTGCTCCCCTCGAGCGTTTCGATAACGAGGTCGTGGGCGATGTGGCGCGCGAAACCCAGGTGGACCGCGGCGTCGATGAGGGCCTCCATCACCAGGAAGACATAGGCCGGGCCGGTGCCGCTGACCGCGGTCGCCATGTCCACGAAACGCTCGTCTTCGACCTCGAGGTCCGTGCCGAGAGCCTGCAGCAGGACCCGAGCCTGGTCGCGCTGTTCGTCGGTCACTTCCGGAGTGGCGTACCAGACGGTCATTCCACGGCCGATCTGGGCCGGTGTGTTCGGCATGCTCCGAACCACTTCGCGGTGCTCGAGAAGCGACGTGAGAACCTTGCAGTTCGCCCCGGCGACGATCGAGACGACGAGCTGATTCGGCCGGAGATGGCCGCCCAGCTCGTGACCGACCTTGGTCAGCGTCTGCGGCTTGACCGAGAGCAGGATGACGTCGGCGCCGGTCGCCGCCTCCAGATTCGAGGCCACCATTCGGACACCGTACTGGCCGGCCAGCTCCTCCCGTCGCTCGGGGCGCGGCTCGCTGCCGACGATCTGGCCCGGACCGACGAGCCTGCCTCGCAGGAGCCCGGCGATGATCGACTCGGCCATCACGCCCGAGCCAATAGTGGCGACCGTTCGGTTCGAAAGTGGCGACATGGCGGGGAGTATAGGCGCCGTTGAAGCCCGGCGAGCGGTGGTTTCGCTCGAAATTCGGCCGCCGCGCTCAATCGGTGAACTAACCAGTTTCGGCCCGGCCACGGCTGCCAGGCTGTCGCGGCAGACTTCCCGAGCCAGCGCACGAGCCCCAGACACACGAGAGCCGGTCGCCTGGGAGGTCAGCGACCGGCCCTGTGCACCGTGTTAGCGGTGGGGAGGAGGGAGGAGGTTGAAGGGAATGCTGGCTCGGACGGCTGAAGTAATCCTGAAACATGGCCCGGGCCGCCGGCTATTCCAGAATTGGCGTCCAACTTGCCGGCGGCGAAGTCTCGATGAAGCCATCCGGATCGAAGATCTCCGCCAGCAGCCCCACTCCGTCCACGATCCGCGGGCCGGGCCGCTCGAAGTAGACCGGCTCGACCACGAAGACGCGGCCCCTCCGCACGGCCGAGATCTCGCGCCAGAACTCGGGCAGGTTCAGCCGGGCGAAGGCTCGCTTGGCGGCGGGAAGGTGCATCCCCACCGGGGCCAGGAGCAGCATCTCCGGATCGACGTCGCGGACCGATTCCCAGGTGGTCGGCACGGAAGCCTCGCCTTCGCGGCCGAGCAGGTCCCAGCCGCCGGCTCGCCGCACCTGCTCCGGTACCCAGCGGCCGCTCGTGAAGGGCGGCTCCAGTGCCTGCAGCAGCACGACCCGTGGAGCGCGGATGCCTTCGTCCCGGCGCGCGACAACCTGTTGTTCCAGGTCGCCGAGCTCCTCGCGCAGTGCCTCCAGCAGCTCGATGGCGTCATCCTCGGCCTCGACCATCGCCCCGACCGTCGCGATGGAGTGGAAGACCCCTTCCGTGCCGAAGGCGTCGAGCGAAACGATTACCGGCTCGCCGGGCGATCCCCCTGCCGGCTGCCCCAGCGCCTCACGGACCCGACGGCTGCCGATGCCCGAGCCGTCCGGCCGGTCGCGGACGATGACCAGGTCGGGCCGAGCGGCGCGGAGCGCCTCGACATCCAGCTCCGCAGCGCCGATCTCGTCGTCGATGAACGGCGGCCGGGGCGGTGCGGGGCGGGTGTCTGCGCGCCCGGATTCCGGGGTCGCGGCGTGGGGGCCTTGCCTTGCGCTCCCGGCGGCGGTCGGCCGCGTCACGACGGCCACTCCCTCGATCTCCGGCGGGTAGTCGCAGCAGTGGCTGACACCGACCAGCTCGCCACGCAACCCCAGGCCGCAGACGATCTCGGTGGCAGAGGGCAGGAGCGACACGATCCGCATCAGACAAGTCTAGCCGGCCGCCTTACCCGCCCATTCTCGGGCTCCTACCGGGCGCCCTGTAACGGCCCGGCGCGGCCTCGCCGCAGCCGGTATCGCGACCCAGTTGGCGGCCCCGGGCCGGGTTCGGCCCCCGCCATCGTTGTACAGCGAAAGGCCCCGACCAAGCCGGGGCCTCGGCGCAATTGCGAGGTTAGCGGGGCTTCGCCGCATCCACCATCGCTCGGGCAGCGGCCTTGTCGGTGAACCAGAGCGCGTTGATCTCTGTGTAGACGGCCCACTGGGACGGAAGTGCATCCTCGGTGAAGATGGCGTTCACCGGGCACTCGGGCTCGCAGGCGCCGCAGTCGATGCACTCGTTCGGGTCGATGTAGAGAGTCCGGTCGCCCTCTTCCTCTTTGATGCAATCGACAGGGCAAACCGAGACGCAGGCGCGGTCGGTTACGTCGACGCAGGGCTCGGCGATCACATAGGTCATCGGGCTTCTCCTGAGGTTGTTCGGTTCTCGATCGTCAGCGTAGGAGGCGGACGCAGGCTCCACAACGTCTGCGTGAGCGTACCACGGTGGGGGGCAGCGAGGCCGACTCGCGGATGAGAGCTCGACCGGAAACCGGCTTCTTGCCCCGCGCCCTCACATGTGCGGCTCGTAAGTCGGGTCCAGGTACTTCTCGGGGTCTTCCTCAAAGTCCAGCTTGCAGCCGCGACTGCAGAAGTAGTAAGTCTCGCCGTCGTACTCAACCTTCAGCTCGGTGTCGGTGTCGACCTCCATGCCGCAAACCGGGTCCTTCGCAAAAGCCATCTGGTGCTCCTTCAGCCGCACGGGCGGTTCGTTTCGAGGGTCCGGTCGCGACCGGCCCGGACTGACGAATCGAGTGTAGTCGCACGCGCCAGCTCGGCCCGAGAGGCGGTCCCGCTGCCCACGGCGGCCTTCGCTCCAGTTGGCCGCCCAGGCTCCCCGGACGTGTGCGAAGATGCCCACACCGCTCTCAGCCACCAGCGTAGGATGCGACTCATGGACCCGCAGCTGGTCGAAAACGCCCGCCAGACGCTCGAAGCCGAGCGCGCCCGTCTCCGTCTCGAGCTTTCCGAAGAGGTCGAGCACCCACGAGTCGCGCATGGTGCCCAGACCGCCGCGGCCACCGAAGTCTCCGAGAGCCAGCGCGGCCAGCAGCTCCGTGAGCGCGAGGAACAGCACCTGGGCCTGATCGAGGGCGCGCTGGGGCGGATCGAGGCCGGGACCTTCGGGCTGTGCCAGAAGTGCGGCAAGGCGATCGCACCGGAGCGCCTGGAAGCTCTGCCGTGGGCCCTGGACTGCGTCGACTGCCACGCCGGCAAGCGCCGCTGACGGAGCCGCGCCCAGGGGCGCCACGCGAACAGCACCGCCCGCCGTCTCGCACGCTTGAGGCAGCTCCGGTAGCGGGCTCGTTCCTCGAAGCCATGGCCCGTGTCGCGGCGTCGCTCTGGCCCGAGCCCCGGCCGAGAATCAGAGAGCCGGCCCCGAGGCCGGCTTCTTAGATGGCGGAGCTTGGTTGCGGGGGACGGATTCGAACCGCCGACCTTCGGGTTATGAGCCCGACGAGCTGCCGCTGCTCCACCCCGCGCGAGGAACTGTAGCCGTGGACCCGGGGCGCGTCAATCGCCGGCGGGCGACTCGTGCCTCGCCGCATCAGCCGGCCCCGTCGCGGCGCGGCAGGCCAGGGCCGCGTGCCAGGTCGAGACAGCCACGGGCCACCAGAGATCCATCGGCCGGTCGGTCCCGTACCAGGGCGCTCCGGCACCAGGCCCGTGGACAGCGCCGTCGACGACGATCTGCCGCGAGCCGGCGAGCATGGCCGAGGCCACCGGGACCAGGCCGTCTCCCTCGGTTCCGGGCACGGCCGCCCGACCAAGCACGGAGCGGTAGAGGAGATGCGCCACGCGCTCGCGACCCGTACCGGCGGGATCCCCGCGAATCGCCCGCGACGCCACCGACACGTAGCCGATCAGCGGGGAGTGGAAGGCGCCCGGAGCGGCCTCCTCCGCGACCTCCGACGCGACCATGTTCATCTGCCTGCCGATCCCCTCGCCCTTCGAGAGGACGTGGGGAGTGCCCAGGGTCACGATCGCCCCGATCCGGGAGGCCGCCCCGAATCTCCTGCCCGGCAGGGGCTCCGTGGCGGTGAGGATCCGCGCGATGAGCCCGCCGGCGGAGTGGCCAATCACCAGCACGGGGGCCCCCTCCGACACCTCCGCCGCCAGGCGTCCCGCCTCGAGAAGCGCTCGCCCCGAGCGGGTCGCGATCGCGCCGACGCCCCGGGTGGCCGCGATCAGCCAGTCCGGCGTCCAGACGCCCGCGACGACCACGCCCGCGGCGCCCCTCGAGCTGAGCCGGTTCACGAACCGACGGTACATCGGCGGAGCAGTCAGGAACCCACCCAGGACCAGGACCGTCGGCTTCACCGAATTGGGATGGTCGCGCCAGCCGCCGGAGCGCGGGGAGAAACGGCTCGAACTCGATTCGCCGCCTGACATCTCTCCTCCAGAACCTCGCCCGTCATCGTACTCCGCGGCAGGACACCCCCTTTTGGGATCGGCGGGCGCACAGAGGCATGGTCGTGATCAGCGCGGCGCCGCCCGATTGGACCAGGTAGAGGATGATGGTGCGATCAAAGACCGACGGAGACGCGGAATGAGATTCGACGACGAGCAGCAACCGGAGCGGTCGGGGACGCCCCCCCAGGACCAGACCGCATCCATGACCACGCCGGGCCCAGTCCCGGACGAGCGGCGCTCTACCCAACCGCCGCCGGCCCAGGGCTCGGCTCAGGCGCCCCAGGGGGGCGTGGGAATCGACGGCAACGAGCGGCGCGGAGGCCGGGGCAACGCGGCGGGCCGTCGCTCGGGACGAGCGCCTCAGATCCTCGCTCTGATCGCCGCGATCCTGATCGCCTTCGCCGGCGGCATGGTCGTCGACCATGTCGCCGTCTCCGCGTCGCAGCCGGCGGCGTCCCCGGCGGCATCGCCGCAGGAGCCGCTCCAGGACTTCCAGATCTACGAGCAGGCGCTCCAGATCATCCGCCAGTACTACGTCGGGCGCTCATCGATTACAGACCAGCAGCTCCTCTACGGCTCCATCAGCGGCATGGTCGACAGCCTGGGAGACACCAACCACTCCCGCTTTCTGACGCCCCAGGAATACCAGGAGATGACCAGCCAGCTGAGCGGCCAGGTCGCCGGGATCGGCATCCTGATCAGCGAGGCTACCAACGTTCCGGTGGTCGAACGGGTGATCGCCGGCTCGCCGGCTGAACACGGAGGCATCAAGGCTGGGGACCAGATCACGGCCGTGAACGGTACTTCGACGACCGGCCTGACCTTCGACGAGCTGGCCGCCCTGATTCGCGGCAACCCGGGAACCAAGGTGGCGGTCTCGGTCATCCATGCCGGTTCCACGACCAGCGTGACCATCACGATGACGCGCGCCGTGGTAACCGCGCCCCTGGTCGACTGGGGAATCGTGCCCGGCACGCACATCGCCGACATCGCCCTCTACGAGTTCGACACGGGCGCCGCCGATCAGGTCCAGCAGGCCATCGACGGCGCCATAGCGAAGGGAGCCAGGGGGATCGTATTGGACCTGCGGTCCAACCCGGGCGGTTACGCGGACGAGGCTGTCGACGTTGCCAGCGAGTTCCTGTCGAGCGGCGTCGTCTACATCGAAGAGGACGCCTCCGGAAAGCAGACCGACGAAACCGTGGACACGTCGCGGTTCACGACCGCGCTGCCCCTAGTCGTCGTCGTCGACAACGGCACGGCCAGCGCCGCGGAGATCGTCGCGGGCGCGCTCCAGGACTCCCACCGCGCCAAGGTGGTCGGCCTGACGACCGTGGGTACGGGGACCGTGCTCCAGCCGTTCAAGCTGTCGGACGGTTCGGTGGTCCTGCTCGGCGTGGAGGATTGGCTGACGCCCTCGGGCCACCGGATCTTTGGCAAGGGCATCACGCCTGACCAGACGGTTGCCCTGCCGGTCGGCGCCCAGCCTATCGACCCGATCAACCTGAGCGGCATGACGGCCGCGAAGGTCAAGTCTTCCGGGGACGCCGAGCTGCTCGCCGCGCTGAAGAACCTGGGCTCATAGCCCGGATCCACGTGTCGACCGCCGCGCAGCGGACGGCTCGGGCCCAGGCATGCGGCGGCCCGGGCGGCTGGAGGGCCGTGTGGGATTCGGACCCACGACCAGCCGATTAAAAGTCGGCGGCTCTACCACTGAGCTAACGGCCCCCGGGGCTATGGCGGCGCGCGGAGTGGCCGGCACTGCGCCCGCCGGCGACCGTACCACTCCATGCTCGGTGGATAGTAGCCTGGCGACCCCCGAACCCGCCACGCCGCGAGACGGCGCCGCGAATCAGCCCTGGTTCGAGTAGAGGGTCACGGTGACTCCGCCCATGACGAGCTGCCCGGCCGGGATGACCATTTCACCCCGAACCGGGCGGTTCGTCCCCCATGAGTCGATCAGCCTGGTCGGGCGCGTCGCGTCCACGTCCTGGATCGCCCAGCCGTCGCCGCGGCGCTCGATCGTGGCATGGCGGGCGCCGACCCGCGGGTCGGACAGGCGGATCTGGGCGTCGGGGTCTCGACCGACAAGCATCCTCTCGCCGGGCCTCACCGTGTACGAGAACGAGCGTCCGGCCTCGAGGACGACCAGGCGTCCGGGCGTTGGTCCGGCCTCGGTGCCCCCGGCGCCGGCGGTCGGCGGAAAGACCGGTGCCGCCGGCGCCGGACCGTCAGGGCGGTCGGGCGTGGGATAGGCCGGCGCCACGTAGCCGGGCATGGGGTAGACGGCAGGCCCATAGGAGGGCGGAACGTAGCCGGGCGGCACCTGCCCGCGTTCGAGGTAATCGAGCCACTCGCGGCCCAGGGCCGGATGGAATCCCGGGGGCACCTGGCCCGGAAGCGGCCCCCAGGGACTTGGGGCGAAAGGTTCGGGCGCGCGCCTTGGGTTGGGCGGCGCCGAGAGATGCATGATGGACAGCACGGCGCCGATCACCGCCAGCCCGAGGCCCAGCCACAGCCCCAGCGCGATCCCGAAGGTGAAGCCACCCGTGGGGTAGTCGGTCGGGGTTGCGGCGAGCTGGCTGACGATCGACATGACCCCAAGGCCGGCCGAGCCCGAGGCGAGAACGAAGCCTCCGAGGGTCAGCCACCTCGTTGCCGTGCCGGTCGGCCGCTCAACCGCCTCCAGGACGGACCCGACCGCGGCCACGACCATGCCTGCGGCGACCGCGTACGTCCAGGTCACGCCCAGGTCTCCGGCGGCCCCGTCGACGACGGCCTGCCACAGGCTGAAATGGAGGCCGAGGCCGCTGTACTGCTGATAGCTGAAGCCCCACGTAACCCAGGGCAGAAACACGGTGGCGAGCAGGCACAGCGCGGCGGTCACCTGGAGCTTCGGCACGGAGCCGAGCGGCAGCCGCTTGCCGTATGTGATCGAAGGCGAGGACTGGTCTGGTGGCGGATCCGGCATCTTCGGGCAACCCTCCGGCCGGGAGTTCATCGACGGCGACGTGCATTCGTGGCAAGTCGCGCCGGGCGATGGACGAATCAGGCGCGGCGATTCTCCACCTTTGCGGGCGCACCGCAAGATCGCGACCGTGGCGAGCGCCGTCAGCCGGGGAGGTTGACGCCGGCCATGGGGCTACCCCCCGCTCGAAGATGCCCGCTGGCCGGCTGTCGGAGGGCGCAACGCAGAGCTAGCTTGTGCGACATGATGAGCGCCTTGAAGCCTTCGTTCGTAGCCGGACCTTACCGACCCAACGTGCTCCTGCGGGAGTTCGTCCTCTCGCCGTTCGAGCCGGCATCCTGGCGAGCGGCGGGCGCGATCGTCATGGGCTTCTTCGTCGGCACCTTCTCGTTCGCCCTCCTCGCCACGTGCTTCTCCATGGGCGGCTCGTTCATGATCTTCCTGGTCGGCTTCGCGATCGTCGGCCTCGGCATCGAGCTGTGCCGGGTCGTCGCCCGGATCGAGCGCTGGCGCGCGATCTTCGTGGACCCGCGACCGCTTCGGCCGCATCCCTACCGGCAGTTCGGCCATGGCCTGCGGGCCGTGGCCGAGGCCGAATTCATGGACGAGAACCGCTGGCGAGACGTCATCTACGTCCTCGTCTCGTTCCCGCTCACCATCCTCGAGTTCGTCCTGACGGTGGCCCTCTGGGCCGCCTCGCTGGCGCTGCTGCTGACGCCAATCCTCTACTACGGGGTCGCTCGGACCGCGGGCGATCGAATTCCGGTCGAGGTCGTGCGTGTGGCGCCGGTCCTGGTGGCGATCGCATTCGTCGGGGGGCTCGTGCTCCTGCCCGTGGCCGCCTCGGTAGCGCGGGGCCTGATGGTCCTGCATCGAGCCGTCGTCGAAGGCCTGCTGTGCACGAGCGAGCGCGAGGAGCTACGACAGCGGGTGGAGAACCTGCGTGAAAGCCGCTCGGCCATGCTGCAGGTGGAGGCGAGCGAGTTGCGCCGCATCGAGCGCGACCTGCACGACGGCGCCCAGCAGCGACTCGTCATGCTGGCGATCGACCTGAGCCTGGCCAGCGACCGAGTCGATACCGATCCGGCCGGCGCGAAGGCGCTCATGAACGACGCCCGTGAACAGGCCCGCCAGGCCCTGGCCGAGTTGCGAGATCTGGTGCGCGGCGCGGCGCCGGCCATCCTCCTGGATCGCGGCCTCGTGGCGGCTCTCGGCTCGGTGGCCGGCCGCTGCCCCGTGCCCACGGTGGTGGAGAGCACTCTGCCGGCCGGGCAGCGTCAGCCCCACGCTGTGGAGCGTGCCGCGTACTTCGTCGTGGCGGAGGCGCTCACCAACGTCGCCAAGCACGCCGGGGCAACGCGCTGCGAGGTCCGCTGCCGGCAGGGCGGCGATCGGCTGGTAGTCGAAGTCTGGGACGACGGCAAGGGCGGAGCCAACGCCGCGCCGGGCGGCGGCTTGGCCGGCCTGCGCGACCGGGTCGAGGCGCTCGACGGGCTGTTCCGCATCGACAGTCCCGCCGGCGGGCCGACGCTCCTCCATGCCGAGATGCCGCTCGGGCCGGATCAGGGCCCATGACGGCCGCCGTTGGTGCATGATCCTTTCGTGGAGAGAAAGCCCATCCGCGTAGTCATCGCCGAGGACTCGGCGCTCATCCGCGAAGGTCTGACCCGCCTCATCGAGGAGACCGGCGGCTCGGTCGTGGCCAAGGTCGGCGACGCGCCTTCGTTCGTCGCCGCCGTCGCGGAGCACCGGCCGGACGTGTCGGTCGTGGACGTGCGCATGCCACCGACGCAGCGCGATGAGGGGTTACGCGCCGCGATAGAAGCCCGCCGGCTGGTGCCGGGCACGCCGGTCCTCGTGCTCAGCCAGTACGTGGAGCGTCAGTACGCGACGGAGCTGCTCGCCGACGGCGCCGGCGGCGTGGGCTACCTGCTGAAGGACCGCGTCGCCGACATAGCCGAGTTCATGGACGCCCTGCATCGCGTCGCGGCCGGCGGCACGGCGCTCGACCCGGACGTGGTGGCTCAGCTCATGGTCCTTCGACGCCGCGACGACCGACTCGCGACGCTCACGCCGCGCGAGCGCCAGGTCCTCGCGGCGATGGCCGAGGGCAGGACCAATATCGGCATCGCCAAGGCGCTGGGCATCACCGAAGGCGCCACGGAGAAACACATCAGCAGCATCTTCGGCAAGCTCGAGCTGCCCGAATCCGAGACCGCCCACCGGCGCGTCCTGGCCGTCCTGGCCTACCTCGGCGACTGACTGCCGGCTCCGCGGGCGGATTGCCCGGCGCTAAGGCGCCGGGGGCGTAAAGATTGCGCTGGCCGGGGTCACGTGCGTGGCGACGGCATCCAGCGCGCCGCCAGCGAGGACCACGCGTCCGTCGTGGAGGACTGCCAGCGCCGGTCCCATCAGCGCCGTGCCAAGCCGACCGGTAGCGTGCCAGCGGCCGCTGGGCGCATCCCAGATCTCGGCCGTCGCCATGACGCGGTAAGCCGGATCCACGCCGCCGACAATCAACACCCGCCCGTCGGGGAGCGTGGTCATGCTCCCGCGGGCCCTCCCCGTGGCCATGGAGCCGGTGGCCGTCCAGGCGTTCAACACCGGATCGTAGATCTCACTCGAGGCGAGACTTTGATCGCTGTTGGACGTGAGGTTCCAGCCACCGGCCACCAGCACGCGACCGTCCGAGAGCGTCACCGCCGAGTAGTGGTAGCGGGCCACCGACATCGAGGGTGCCGCGTGCCAGGTGGCGGAGGCGGGGTCGAAGATCTCGGCCGAGGCCGTGACCGTGCCCCTGGTCCCCTGGTAGACGGTGGCGCCGCCGGCGACCAGGACCTCACCGTCGGGAAGGAGGGTGGCGGTGTGCAGGGCCCGGGCGTGGGCCATCGGCGCGGTGGGCGTCCAGGTCCCGGTCGCCGGGTCGTAGATCTCGGCCGCCGCCGTGGACCGATAGCTCGGCGAACCCTCCGACCCTCCGCCGGCCACCAGCACGCGACCGTCCCGAAGCACGGTCGCCGTGGTGTGGGTGCGAGGCACGTTCATGGTGCCGGCCGAAACCCAAGAGGCGGTCCCGGGAATGTAGCGCTCGGCACTGGCCAGCGGCAGCCCGTCGCGCGATCCGCCGACCACAAGGACCGACCCGTCGGGCAGAACGGCGGTCGCCGGATAGGCTCGCGCCTGGAGCATCGGTCGGGCGGCAGCCCACTTGTCCAGCCTCGGGTCGAAGATCTCGACGCTGGCCAGGGCCGCGCTGCTGGATGGACCGCTCGAACCGCCGATGACGAGCATGCGCCCGTCGGCCAGGACGGCCACGCCGGGGTCCCACGGCGAGACGGGCATCGGCGGCAGAGGCGACCAAGTCCCGCTGCCGTACCTGGCGAGCGCCGTCGGCACGGGCGTGGCGGTGGGGGTCGCGGAGGGCGTCTCGGTGGCGGGTGCGCCGGCTGTGGCCGGCGAGGCGAGGACGATCGAGGCAGAGGGTTGGGGCGAGCCGGCGGCCGGCGGGACCGGCCGCGAGCCGGAGAGCCAGATGAACGCGACCGGGGCGGTGGCCAGGACCGCGGCCAGGGCGATCGCGTCGAAGGCCAGGATCGCGGCGGTGCCGCGGCCGCTTCCACTGTCGCGTGTGCCGCGTCCGCCGCGGATGCCGCGGCCCCCTGACTTCCGGATGGAGCCGCCGGAGGAGGTCATTCGCGCACCAGGGCGGCGAGCAGGCCCGCGGCGATGACGGCCGAGCCACCGCTGATACAGGCCACGCCGGCGAGCAGGACCGAGCCGTCGGCCGCATAGCCGATCCGTCCGCTGGCCCCGATGACGCAGACCTCGAGGGCCACGCCCAGGACCAGCAGCTCGGCCGCGGCCGAGGCGGCGCGCAGCCTGCGAGCGCCGAGCAGCACCACGACCGATGCCACGACCAGGGCTGCGAGAGCCGCGGCGACCAGCGGCGATATCTCGCCCAGCCGCCCGACGAGGTCCGCCGGTCCGGAGAGCGGCGCCATGTCGTAGGCCCGGTGAGGGATGCCCGCGGCGATCGAAACCACGCCGCCCGTGACGAGACCGGTGCCGAGGGCGCCGAAAGCGACGGCGCTCAGCCTGGCCGGCTGGCCGTCCCTCCCTCGCGGTGGGCCCTCGGTCTTCATTCGTACACCCCGTACTCGCACACCCCGTTCGCGGGCGAATCGACGGTCACGCCGCGGTTCACCCTCGATGGGACTATAGCGCCGCTCCTATCCGCGCTCATCAGCGATGAGCCCAACGCCGCCGCGCTTGCGCTGCTCGAATCGGAGCTAGCCCGGGCCGCCGAGGGGCGGCGTGTAGGCCGCACCGAAGCGCTCCAGCTCCGCCAGCGCCGAGACGATCATCGGGTGGGAGCGGCGCTCGGGCCGGATTACGGCTGCGATCCGGCGGGCCAGCGGAGGATCGGTCGGATGGATCGACGCCCGAAGGGGACGATCGTGGATCGCCAGGCCCGGCAGCATGCCCACGCCCAGCCCGGCCTCCACCAGGGCGATGATGACGCTGAAGTCCTTGCAGTTGGACCTCACGTGCGGTTCGAAGCCGCTGGCCATGCAGGCCCGCAGAGTCACCTGGCCCAGATGGCTGTCCTCGGTGTCCATGATCCAGAAAGCGTCTCGGAAGTCGGCCAGACGAACCGCGCCGGGGGCGGCGCCCGGCGGAGCAGCTGCCCGGGGAGCGGTCGATTCCTCCGGCGGCAGCGCCAGGTAGAGCGGGTCGCGCATGAACTCGCGAAACTCCAGGCCGCCGTCGGACACGCGCGCCGGCTCGTCGTACTCGTCCACGATGGCAAGGTCGATCTCGTCCATCTGGAGGGCGGTCAGGCTCTCGGCCGCTTCGATGTCACGCAGGGTCACACGCAGCGCGGGATGCTGATGGCTCAGCGCTGTCATCACCTGGGGCAGGACGGCGCGGGCCGCGGTCGGAAAGGCGGCCACTCGAAGGGTGCCGGTGACGAGCCGCTGCATCGAAGCCAGCTCCGCCTCGGCGGCGGCGATCGCGCCCGTGATGGTGTCGGCATGGCGGACGAGGAGCTGGGCCGCATCGGTCAACCGCACGCGCCGGCCGCCCCTCTCCAGCAGCGCCACGCCGGCCTCACGCTCGAGGATCGCCAGCTGCTGCGACACGGCGGAGGGCGTGATGCTCAGCGCCTCTGCCGCGGCCTTGATCGAGCCGCGACGCGAGACCTCGCGCAGGAGCTGCAGCCGCCAGACACCGAGCATCGCGCCGAAATCCTTCGTACGGCCTCCGGGGCGGGAGGACGCCGCCGCCATAGTTTAGCTCTGCTTCACTATTCCGTGAGGAAACTGAACTTGACCTGTCAATGGTCCAGGGCCATGCTCAGCCGAAGTCAGCACTGGCGGGTGGCCAGCGTGTGCCCTGAATCGGACGAGGAGACGGCGATGAGACTCGCTGCGCGGATGGCCCGGATCGGGACCGAGACGGCCTTCGAGGCCGCCGCCCGAGCCAGGGCCCTAGAGGCGACCGGTCGATCGGTCATTCACCTGGAGATCGGCGAGCCCGACTTCGACACACCCGCGAACATCCGCGAGGCGGCCAAGCGGGCCCTCGATCGCGGCGCCACGCACTACACGCCGACCGTCGGCATCCCCGAGCTCCGGGCCGCCATCGCCGCCGATGCCACCGCCCGAAAGGGCTTCACGGTTTCGCCGGACCGGGTCATCGTCGTCCCCGGCGGCAAGCCGGTGATGTTCTTCGCGATCCTCGCCCTTATCGAGGAGGGCGACGAGGTCATCTACCCCGACCCGGGTTTCCCGATCTACGAGTCGATGGCCAACTACATCGGCGGGACCGCCGTCCCCTGCCCCATCCGCCAGGAGAACGCTTTCCGGCTCGATCCGGCTGAGCTTGCCTCGCTCGTCACCAGGCGCACCAAGCTCGTCATCATCAACTCGCCGGCCAACCCGACGGGCGGCGTCTCGACCCGCCAGGATCTCGAGCAGATCGCCGCAGTCGCCCGCGAGCACGATCTCGTCGTCCTGGCCGACGAGATCTACGGCCGGACCATCTACGAAGGCGAGCACGTCTCGATCGCCTCGCTGCCGGGCATGGTCGACCGGACGATCGTCCTCGACGGCTTCTCCAAGACGTATGCCATGACCGGCTGGCGACTGGGCTACGCCATCGTGCCCGAGAAGCTGGTCACGCCCTTCAGCCGGCTGATCGTCAACAGCGTCAGCTGCACGAACGCCGCGACCCAGTGGGCGGGGGTAGAGGCGCTGACCGGGCCGCAGGACGCCGTGACGGCGATGGTCGAGGAGTTCCGGGCCCGGCGCGACCTGATCGTGGACGGCCTCAACGCCATCCCGGGAGTCAAGTGCCTGCGGCCCGCGGGCGCCTTCTACGTCTTCCCGGACATCTCCGGCACCGGCCTGACCGGCGCCGAGCTGGCGGATCGGCTGCTGGCGGAGGCCGGCGTCTCGGCGCTGGCGGGCACGGCCTTCGGGCGAGTCGGAACCCACCACCTGCGCTTCAGCTATGCCAACTCGCGCGAGAACATCGTGGAGGCGATGAACCGGATGCGGATCGTCGTGGAGCCGCTGGCCGCCAGCGCCGGTGCGTCGCGGTGACGATCGACGAGACCGCCTCGGGTTCCGCCCCGGACCGCCTGTACGCCCTGGCCGAGCGGGACTTCGCCCGCTACGAGGTCCTCAAAGACCTGATCGACGAGTGCCTCGACCTGGAGCTCAACTACCGCCAGAGCGGTCACCCCGGCGGCTCGCGGTCCAAG
>JBEKCH010000012.1:0-61970 GCA_050014975.1 Candidatus Limnocylindrales bacterium | reverse complement strand
CCCGACCAGTAGATCACGTGCAGCCAGCCGACCGGCATGTCGCCTTCGCTGGAGCCGCCATCATTCACGGATTCGAGCGTGCCGGCCCGTGCACGCGGGCTGCGCCACGCGCGCCGACGAACCAGGCGGAGCGTCCCCAGGAAACCATAGACGATGATCGCGCGACCGACGAAGGTCGCGGCGACCGCCCAGGCGATCGGACCCGCCACCGCCGCGAGCGACCGCGGCGATATGGCGAACCCTACCAGGAGGAACACGAAGGCCGTCGCCAGAAAGGCCACGAACTCCCAGACCGTGTCGAGCGCCTCCTCGGTCCGCGCCGACATGCCGAGGCTGCGGCCGTAGTTGCCCAGCACCATACCGGCGACCGCGGTGGCGATGACGCCGGACAGGTTGATCGCGTCGGCGATGAGGTAGGTGCCGTAAGCCAGCACCACAGAGAGGCTGATCTCGATGAGGTGGTCGCCCACGTTGGGCAGGATCCGCGATGCAACCCAACCGGTGACGGCGCCGATCGCCGCGCTGACGGCCACGACCGACACGAACGCCATGCCCGTTGCCAGGGGGGAGGTCGCGCTCGTGACGAAGCCCACGGCGATCGTGAAGGCGACGATGCCGGTGCCGTCGTTGAAGAGGCTCTCCGCCTCCACGAGGGTGGACAGCCGCCGTGGCGACGCGAGTCTCCTGAACGTGGCGATCACGGCCGCCGGGTCCGTCGCCGCGAGCATCGCCCCGACGACGAAGGCCTGGTCCGCCGGCAGCCCCGCACCCACGTGCAGGAAGAGCGCCACCAGCGCGGCACTGACCAACACCCCGGGCCCGGCCAGCAGCGAAACGCCCAGCAGAGAAGGACGCAGCTTGCCGAAATCGATCTGGTAGGAAGCTTCGAAGATAAGGGCGGGCAGCAGGACGACCAGCACCAGCTGGGGCGTGATCTCGATCTGCAGTGGTGAGGAGAGCGCACCGGCACCCATCCCGAAGGCCACCAGCGCCACGGTGTACGGCAGGTTGATGCGGCGGGCCAGGATCGTCACGAGCGCAGCCGCGCCGACGAGGACGACGAACAGGCGGATCAGCTGGAGGGTGGTCTCGCCCGAGTCGGTCGCGGCGATGGTTGGGATGGGCGCGATGGCCTGAATGCTTGCCAGACTCACCCCGTGGACTCGCCGCCGGCCGCCTCCACCAGCGACGCCAGACCCAAGAGTCCCGCGTTCTTCGACTGCACTTCACTCCCCACGAGGTCGTATGGCCAGGACGTTGCATGGCCGTGTCCGACCGTAGCGTCTCGGACCGTGGAGGCGGCATCCGGCGCCTGCCGCCGCGGATCTCCCGGCGGCCCAACATACCGCCAGCGGGTCTTCATGGGCGCAATGGCACCTCGGCCTGCTTCGTCGTCTTGAGCTGTCCGCGGTCGAACCAGCAGCTGCCGGGGTCCTTGCCGGCCGCTCTGACAGTCGAATCCAGTCGTCGTGGGCACTCCACAGTTGTAACACGGACCCCAATGGCAGTCAGCCGCTGTCTTGCCGGAGAGCGCCCGCCTGGCATCCCGCGCCAGGAACTCGCGGGTCACGCCGCAGGTCAGGTGATCCCAGGGGAGAGGCTCGTCGAGCGGGATGTCCCGCTGGGCGTACCAGGCCGGATCGAGCCCCTCCGCCCCGAAAGCCTCGAGCCAGACGCTGTAGTCGAAGTGGTCGTCCCAGGCATCGAAGCGCGCGCCTTTTTGCCAGGCACGCCGGATTACCGCATTCAGACGGCGGTCGCCGCGCCCCAGCGCGGCCTCGAGCATCGAGCTGCGGGGATCGCTCCAGCGCAGTTCCAGGCCGCGGCCGTGCATCATCTTTCGGAGCGTGTCGACTTTGGCCTCGATCTCGGAGGTCGAGTCCTGACCTGACCACATGAAGGGCGTGGCTACTTTGGGCACGAAGGTCGAGACATTCGCCTTTACCTGGGCCTTGCCGCCGTGGTATCGCCGGCCCACCCCAAGAACACGGCGACAGATCTCGGCGATGGCCAGGACGTCGTCCATGGTTTCGCCGGGCAGACCGATCATGAAGTAGAACTTGAGCGCGCTCCAGCCGCGCCGGAAAGCCAGCTCGGCGCAACGAGCGATCTCCTCGTCGCTCACGCCCTTGTTGATGATGTCGCGCAGCCGCTGGCTGCCGGCCTCGGGGGCGAAGGTGAAGCCGCCGCGCCGGGCCTGGGGCGAGATGGCGTCGACAAGCTCAACGGTGAAGGCATCCACGCGGGTGCTCGGCAGGGAGATCCTGGCTTCGGGGCGCAGCCGGTGGAGGGCTGTAGCGACCTCTTTGACGTACGTGTAGTCCGCGGTCGAGAGGCTTGTCAGACCGATCTCCTCGTAGCCCGTGGCCTCAAGGATCGACTGGGCGGCCTCGACCGCCACGTCCGGGGCGCGCTCGCGCAGCGGCCGGTAGTACATGCCCGCCTGGCAGAAACGGCAGCCGCGAGTGCACCCGCGCATCACCTCCAGCTGGGCACGGTCGAAGACAATGTCGATGTTCGGGACGAGCTGCCGGATGCCGTGGACGTGGGTCTCGAAGTCGGCCGCGATGCGGCCGGCGACCAGAGGCGGCGCTGCCGCGTCGAGAGCCTCGAGCAGGGCGAAGGTGCCGTCCGGTCTGTAATGCGGGCGATATAGAGAGGGAACGTAGACGCCCGGGATACGGGCGAGCTCTCTGAGGGCGTCGGCGCGTGCCACGCCCCGGCGCCACTCTCCCGCGGGGCCTCGGCGGCGCGCCCAGCCGATCCGCTCCAGGGCGTCGCTCAACTCGTGGACCGCGTCTTCTCCCTCGCCCAGCAGGACGGCGTCGACGTAGTCGCTGATCGGCTCGGGGTTGAGGACGCTCGAGCCGCCGGCGATGACCATGGGATCTGACTCGGACCGCTCCTCTGTCGTAAGACCCAGGCGCCCGAGGTCGAGCATATCCAGCAGGTTCGTGTAGGTGAGCTCGTAGCCCAGGCTCACTCCCAGGACGTCGAACTCACGCAGCGCCCGCCTCGTCTCGAGGCTCCAGAGCGGCAGGTTCCCGGCTCGAAGCCGGGCCTGCAGGTCTCCATCGGCAGCGAAGCAGCGCTCGGCCAGCCGATCAGGACGGTCGTTCAGGACCTCGTACAGGATCCGCAGCCCCAGGTTGCTCATGCCAACCTCGTACAGGTCCGGGTAGGCAAAGCACCATTTCAGCGCAACCCCGGCCCAATCCTTCTGGACCGAATTCCACTCACCTCCGGCGTAACGAGCGGGCTTGCGGACCCGCCCCAGCGCGCGTTCGACCGCGAGCTGAGGGAGCGGCGGCGGAGCGTAGTGAGGCTCGTTCGAAGCGGGGCCGAACATGGCCCTGTCCGCGGACGGAGTGGAGATCATGGCTCGTGACGATTCGGTTGCTGGTCGGGCCGTGGAACCGGGCTGCGTGTCGTGCCGGAGTGGCCGAGTCTACGCGGCCCGGGCCCGACGGGCAACGGGCGATCGGGCTGGGCTTCGGGTGAGCCGCTGCGCCGGGTGTATCGGTGCTGGAGGGCAAGCTACCACGCGGGCGGTTCACGTCTCAGGTTAGCGCTCTGCATGACACCCAGACCGCCCATGAGGCTCACCAGGGAGGCGCCCCCGTAGGTGATGAAGGGCAGCGGAATGCCAGTGATGGGCATGATGCCTATCACCATCCCGACGTTCACGAACATCTGGAACAGAAGCATCGAGGCCAGGCCGCACCCCAGCAGCAGGGCGAAGGTGTCGTTGGATCGCCACGCGGAGACGAGCAGCCGCCACATCAGCGCCACGAACAGCGCGAGGACGACCATCGAGCCGAAGAAACCGAGCTCCTCGGCAAGAAGGCCCCACACGAAGTCCGTTGTCTGGACGGGCAACGGAACGGTGCCGTTGGTCAGGCCCTTGCCCCAGGCGCCGCCCGCGTTTACCGCAGTCTCGGACTGAAGGAGCTGGTAGCCACTGCCTCGCGGGTCCTGGCCGGGATTCAGCAGGGCGAGCAACCGGGCCCGCTGGTAGGGATGAAGGTTCGCCCAGACGATCGGGACAGCGGCAACGACCGCGCCGGCAAGTGTGGCAAGCCACTTGAGACTGGTACCGGACATGAACAGCATACCGGCCAGGGTGGCCACCATCACCAGGGACGTGCCGAGGTCCGGCTGGAGCATGACCAGGATCCACGGCGGCCCCAGGACAAGGATCGCCCCGATGACCGTCCAGACCGACTTGATGTGCGACTGGCGCGAGGCCAGGTAGGCGGCGAAGACGATGATCATAAGGATCTTCGCCAGCTCGCTGAACTGGAGCTGGAACCCGGCGATCACGATCCAGCGGGCCGAGGTGCCGGCGTTGCCGGTGCTGGCCCCAAATCTCAGCGTCAGGATCAACAGCACCACGTTGACCAGGTAGATGGGCCAGGCGAAAGTCCGCAACCACCTGTAGTCGAACATCGTGGTGATGACGAAGACGACGCCGGCGATCACCGCCCACATCAAGCTGCGAACGAACGGGGAGCCGGGCGTCAGCGTCGTATGAGTTGTCCCCACGCTGTTGCTGTAGGCCATGGCCAGGCCGAAGATCGTGAGCAGAACGGCGTATGTGGTCAGCTGCAGGTCATACAGGCGCCACGTCAGAGACGCAGCTCTGGGAGCCCATGACCGGAGCTTCATCGGCTCCGGGCGAAAGATGCTCATCGGTGCGTCGCGTCACTCAATGGTTGTTGGCCGTTCCGTAGAAGTTGGTCGTCTTGAATGCCCACATGTTGATGTGGCCGGGATTCGCGGAGTTGGTCGCGCTGCCCTTGAGACCGTAGTGCAGCCACATGTAGTACTTGACGATCTCAGTCGAAATGTCGCCCCAGGTATCGGCACCGTAGGCGAACACTAAGACGGCCAGCTGGGAGTCCGTCCCGGTGACGCTGCCGTGGTATGGGTCGCCGGGCGTGTAACCGACGAACCACTCGTGATAGGGGAGCCGGCCGTACTTGTCCCGCTCGCCGAACTCCGCGGTACCGGTCTTGCCTGCCACGACGATGGGCAGATCGACCAGGTTGTAGGTGTGCCGGCTGGTGACCACCGCCCGCGTTCCCAGCCGAATCGTTTCGAGAGTCTGGGCGGATGCAGGCAGCTTCCTGATCAGCTGCGGTGCGACGGCGTGGACGGTCCCATCTGGATCCGTGATCGACGTGACGAGATGAGGAGTCCACAGGTTGCCGCCGTTGATCAGGGCGCAATAGGCGTTCAGGAGCTGTATCGGCGTGACCGCGTCGTAGCCCTGACCGATACCCGCCTGGGCGATTTCGCCCTCGTACATGGGCTCGCCCATGGCGATCTCCTTCCAGGTGTCGTCTGGGACGATCCCCGTCGCCTCGCCCGGCAGATCGATACCTGTCTTAGCGCCGAAACCATATTCTCTGGCCCAGTAGGTCAGCTGGGTGAGTCCGACTTTCTCGGAAAGCTGATAGAAGAATGTGTCGCTCGAGTGGGCCAGGCCCATGATGATGTTCAGCGGTCCCCAGCCCGTCTTGTTCCATTCCCAGAACTTCTCGTTGCCGATCATTATGTACGGCTGGGAATCGATCAACGTGGTGGCGGTGATAACGCCGGTCTGGAGCCCTGCGGTGCCCGCAACGAGCTTGTACGTGGAACCGGGCGCGTATTGATCGCTCACCGCCTTGTTGACAAGCGGCATGTTCGGGTCGCTGACGAGCGTCTGGTAGTTCTGGGAAACCGTGTTGTCGTCATAGCCCGGCAGGCTGACCATGGCCAGGATGTCGCCGTTCTGGGGGTTCTCGACGATGATCGTGCCCATTTTCACGTGGGCCTCTGTGAGCCCCCACTGGAGGGCCCTCAGGGCGATCTGCTGCTCGTGGACGTTGATGCTGAGCGTCAGGGAGCTTCCTGGAACCGGCGCTTTCCCGGCTGTAACCAGGCCGGTGATCGGTTGCCCGTTGGCGTCGAGTGCGACGGTCTGCGTGCCGTAGGTACCCCGCAACGTCGACTCGTAGTACTGCTCAAGTCCGGCCTGTCCGATTGTGTCTTCCGGGGAGTAGCCGGCCGCCTTGAGATCCGCGTACTGCTCCGTGTCGATCAGACCCGTGTAGCCGAGGAGCTCGCCGAAGAGCGGGCCATAGGTGTAGTCCCGGTCCTGTACTGCCACGACCTGCACGCCGGGCAGTACGTCGCTGTTCTCGTCGATCAGGCGAGCCACATTGGTGTCCACCCCAGAGGCGACAACGACTGGGTTGAACAGCGAGCCCGTGGCGCTGTCTATCGCCTGGTCGATCGTGACCGTGTCCATGTTCAAGAGCGAGGCGAGCCGCCGGACCACGACAGGCTTCTCGGACAGCGGCAGGTCTTGCGGAATAACCTCGACCTCGTAGTCGGGGATGTTCTGCACCAGGGGTGTCCCGTTGGCGTCGTAGATGAGACCCCGGCTCGATGGAACCGGCTCAGTGACTGTCGACTGGCCCGAACTGATCTGGTACGTCTGCGGCTGCTGCACGAGCTGAAGGTAGAACATCTGGACCCCCAGCGCGGTGATGGCGACCACGATCGCCAGCACAAACGTCCCGAAGCGGTAGAGATTCCTGGGGGCGGCGAGTTGCTCCGGCAACCGGACACTCATGGCAATTACCTCACCAGCTGAGGCGCTCCCGCTGCTCCCACCGCCTTCGAATGGCAATGAACAGAGGGGCGACCAGAGCCCCGAACATGACGTTTACCAGCATTTCGGCCACCAAATTGGAGAGGTGCAGCTGTGGAGCTGGAGGCCGAAGCAGGCCTGATGTCACGGTCGAGAGCACGATGAACACGGGCGTGAACAAGGCGACGCCGACCAGCGAGCTTGCGGAACGTGCGCGAGCCAGGATCGGGCTGACCGCCGAGGCCAGACCCACGACTACGAGCAGGCCAAACACCGTGGAGCCGAGTGGCCGGAAGGCGAGTAGGTCGACGAAGAGGCCGCCAACGAATGCCCAGGCCATGCCTTCCTCAAAACCAGTGATCAGCGTGAGGAGGACGGCGATTACGAGGACTATCTGCGGTTGAGCGTCGGCGAGATGGATCCGCGAAGCGACCGTCACTTCCATGAGGGCCGCGATTGCGGCGCCGACCGCAGCGAAGAGAGGACCCATGCCGGCCTTACAGGTTTCCTGCGGTCGCTCCGGCTTGAGAAGGCCGGACGGCGAAACGACCTGCGGAGTATAGGCCGGGAGACAATCCTGAACAAACGAGCGCGCCTGCCGCCTGACCGTCGGGCGCTGTCAGCGCCCGCTCTGGCGTGGCGGCGGCATATCCTGGAGCCACCGGACGGAGGCAGGCGACCCTGTCCTCACGGCCCGGTTCCTCGACCGCAATTCCTGACCGAGTCGCTGATCCAGCGCCCCGCCGGGGCGGCGGTGCGTCCAAGCACCATGCCTGGATCGATGGTTTGCCGCGCCGGGTCGTGACTCCGAGACTGCCCAGGTCATAGCCGCTGCAGCAAACGCGGAAGTATTCGGGCGCGGAAACGTCGAGTCGTGGGCAGGTTCGGTCGCCGCACCGCCACAAAGGCTCGAGGGATCCACCGGGACCGTCGGCCGCCCTACCGCCGCAGCTCCGTTTCACGTGAAACTGGCGTGCTGGTCCATGCCGAGTGCCGCGAGCCGTCGACTCGTCCGCAATCGGCCGAAACGCACGCATCCGTGGACAGCACTCCCTGCCTGGCTGGGGAGGCTCGCGTTTCCCACAAGCCAGCCCTCGCGGACCGGCGCCCAACACCGCGACACGATCTGGCGGTTCCACGTGAAACATCGCCTCCCGGCCGCGCCCCGGAGCCGCCCCGACGGTCGACTTCCTCACAGCCGGGCCGGCTACGCTGGCGGCGATGTCGTCGAGGCCGCGTCAGACTTCGGGCCGAGCAAGCAAGTGAGCGTCGAGTAAGGCCGCGCAAAGCGCGCTGCGATATCTTGCCGCCTGGCAGCAGCGGCATCCCGGGATCCGTCGAACGTTTGGTGTTCGCTGCAGGGCTTGAGGCAGTCTCCGGAACCGGAGAGCGGCCCCGAATGCTAGAATTCAAGCGTGCCGACCACCGAAATGGGGACCTGAGTGGGCCAGATCATCGCCTGCGCCAACCAGAAGGGCGGCGTCGGTAAGACCACCACGGTTGTCAATCTAGCAACCTACCTGGCCCTCGCCGGAGACACCGTCCTCGTCATCGATCTGGATCCTCAGGGCAATGCCACCAGCGGCTTCGGGCTGGATCGGACCGAGATCGGGCGCTCCGTCTACGAGGCCATCATCGAGGAATCGAATCTGGCCGACCTCGTCCTTCCCACGGCGGTGGCCGGCCTGTCGATCGTACCGTCGTCGATCTCGCTCGCCGGCGCCGAGGTGGAGCTTGCGCCTCTCGCGCAGCGTGAACGCCGCCTCGCCCGCATCCTCACGGAGCTCGTCTCGGCGTACGACTACATCGTGCTGGACTGCCCGCCCTCCCTGGGGTTGCTTACTGTCAACGCCCTGACCGCCGCCGACGCCGTCGTGATCCCCATCCAGTGCGAGTACTACGCGCTGGAGGGCCTGTCGCAACTGATCGCGACCATCAACTTGGTTCGAAATCACCTCAATCCGGACCTGGCCATCAAGGGCGTCGTCCTCACCATGTACGACCCGCGGACGAATCTCTCGGCCGAGGTCGACGCGGAGGTTCGCAAGTACCTAGGCCCCACCGTCTTCGAGACGATCATCCCCCGCAGCGTGCGCCTGTCGGAAGCGCCGAGCTACGGCCTACCGATCGCCCTGTACCGGCCCGACTCGAAGGGCGCCGAGGCCTACGAGGCCCTGTCCGCGGAGCTCCGCTCCCGCGATGGCCGGCCGGTTCGTACGAATCCCGCCCTCTTCTCCGAGGAGGAGGCGAAAGCCGCGCCCCGGAGCGAGACGTCTGCTTCGAGCGGAGGCGGGCAGTGATGTCCCCACCCAACGAACGTCATACCGGCCTGGGTCGAGGGCTGGGCGCACTTATTCCGCAGACGAGCCTGGCCGGGGCGGCGCCCGTCGAGATCCCGATCTCGCGCATCAAGGGCAATCCCTACCAGCCCCGCCAGCGCGCGGACCAGCAAGCCCTGGAGCGGCTTTCGGCCAGCATCGCCCTTCACGGCGTGCTCCAGCCCGTGCTTGTCACCGAGACCCTCGATGGGTACCAGCTCGTCGCCGGAGAGCGGCGCGTGCGCGCCGCCGAGATGGCGGGCCTTGACCACGTCCCCGCCATCGTTCGCCAGCTAGCGGCGAGAGACCAGCTGGCACTCGCCCTCGTCGAGAACATCCAGCGCGCCGACCTCAACGCCATGGAAGAGGCCCACGCTTACCGCCAACTCGCCGACGACTTCAAGCTGACGCAGGAAGAGATCGCGGCACGCGTCGGCAGGGCCAGACCCACGATCGCCAATACGCTCCGCCTCCTCGAGCTGGAGCCATCGGTCCAGGAGGCGCTGGCCGACGGGCAGATCGCCGAGGGGCATGCCCGAGCCCTCCTGGGCACGGCGCCGGCAGTGCAGCGCCAGCTGACGGATACGGTCATCTCCCGCGGCCTGTCCGTCCGTCAGACCGAGGAACTGGTCCGCAGATTGCGCGATCGGCCGGCCCGGGTGGGTACCGCAGCCTCCGCGAGCTCCACTGACGGCGAGATGGAACGACTCGAGGAGGACCTGCGTCGTGCCCTCGGCACGAAGGTGTCCGTGGCCAGGTCTCGCAAGGGGGGGCGCATCGTCATCGAGTACTACAGCGACGAGGAGTTCTCCCGCCTCTTCGCCCGCCTGACCGGAGGAAACGCTTGACCCAGGAAGTCTCGCGGCCCGTGGCCAACGGCCAGCCGGCCGCCGCGAAGGAAGCCGACGGACGCCGAGCCAAGAAGGCCGCCTCCAGCGACTACAACGCCGCCAGCATCCAGATCCTCGAAGGCCTGGATCCGGTGCGGCGACGCCCCGGCATGTACATCGGTTCGACCGACGCCCACGGCCTGCACCATCTAGTCTGGGAAGTCGTCGACAACTCGATTGACGAGGCAATGGCCGGCCACGCCAGCAACATCGAAGTCCGCGTGCTCGAGGACGGCACAGTTCGCGTAACCGACGACGGCCGAGGCGTGCCGGTCGGCCGGCACGACTCTGGCAAGGACGCTCTGGAGATCGTGCACACGAAGCTGCATGCCGGCAGCAAGTTCGGTGGCGGAGGGTACAAGGTCTCCGGCGGCCTCCACGGTGTCGGCGTTAGCGTCGTCAACGCCCTGTCGGAGTGGCTCCGCGTCGAATCCGCCAGAGACGGCGGCGTCTGGGCCCAGGAGTACGCCCGTGGCGTGCCCACCACCCCGGTGACCAGGATCGGGCCGCAGGGCGGGCGCCGCGGCACCACGACCATATTCAGGGCGGACCCGCAGGTCTTCGAGACGATCGAGTTCTCGTTCGACACGATCTCCCAGCGCCTGCGCGAATCCGCCTACCTGAACAAAGGGCTGTGGATTCGGCTGGTCGACGAGCGAGCGGATAGAGAACGAGCGTTCTATTTCGAGGGCGGGCTGATCTCCTTCGTACGCCATCTCAACAGGAACAAGGAGACGTTGAGCGCTCGCCCGATCTACGTCGAGCGGCGCGAGGGCGGAACCACCATCGAAGTAGCTCTCCAATACAACGACTCGTACGCGGAGAACGTCTTCAGCTTCGCGAACAACATCAACACCGTCGACGGCGGCACCCATCTGACCGGCTTCCGCGCCGCTCTCACACGTTCCCTCAACGACTACGCCCGGAGGGCCGGGATCCTCAAGGATGCCGACGCCAACCTCTCGGGCGACGATGTCCGCGAAGGCCTGACCGCGGTCATCAGCGTCAAGCTCGTCGAGCCCCAATTCGAGGGCCAGACCAAGGCCAAGCTCGGCAATGCCGAGATCAAGGGGCAGGTCGAGGCCGCCGTGGCCGAAGGGATCGGCCAGTATCTCGACGAGAACCCGGCCGACGGCAGGCGCATCATCGAGAAGTCGCTGACCGCGGCCCGAGCGCGCGAGGCCGCCCGCAAGGCCCGCGACCTAGTCATCCGCAAGGGAGCGCTGGAAGGCATGTCCCTGCCCGGGAAGCTGGCAGACTGCCAGGAGCGCGACCCGTCCAAGAGCGAGCTGTACATCGTCGAGGGGGACTCGGCCGGCGGCTCGGCCAAGCAGGGCCGCGATCGGCGCTTTCAGGCGATCCTGCCCCTGCGCGGCAAGCTCCTCAACGTCGAGAAGGCACGCCTGGACAAGATCGTCTCGAGCGAGAACATCCGGCCGCTGGTGATCGCGCTGGGTGCAGGCATAGGCGACTCGCTCGACCTCGCCAAGCTGCGATACCACCGGATCATCATCATGACCGACGCAGACGTGGACGGGGCCCACATCAGGACTCTGCTCCTCACCTTCTTCTACCGGCACATGCCGCAGGTGATCGAGAACGGCTACCTGTTCATCGCCCAGCCGCCGCTCTTCCGCGTCAGCACCGGCAAGCAGACCCACTACGCCCAGTCGGAGGCGGAGCGCGATGCCATCGTCAAGAAGCTGAACGTCAAGAACGCCACGGTTCAGCGGTTCAAGGGCCTCGGCGAGATGAACGCCGACCAGCTCTGGGAGACGACGATGAACCCGGAGACCCGGACCCTGTTGCGGGCCGAGGTCGAAGACGCCGCCGAGGCGGACGCCATCTTCACGATGCTGATGGGCGAACGAGTCGAGCCGCGCAAGGACTTCATCAAGACCGAGGCACGAAAGGTCCAGAACCTCGATGTCTGACCGGGCTTCCATGAAGTCGCCCGTCGCGTCCGAGGAGACCCGACCGGCCAGCCGGCCGACCACCGTCCAGCCGGCAGTACTGCGGTACGAGGACTTCCGAATCAGGCCGCACAACTGCTTCGCCTGCGGCGAGCTCAACGAGATCGGCCTGCATCTCAAGCTCAACCTGGAGTCCGGCCGGTGCTGGACTGAGCTGGAGATGCCGCGTCGCTTCGAGGGCTGGGAGGGGATCATCCACGGTGGCATCCTGTGCGCCATCCTGGACGAGGTGATGGCCTGGGCCCTGGTCGAGCACGACAGCTGGGGCGTCACGGCCCGCATGAGCATCGACTTTCGCAGACCCGTGACGGTTGGCCAGGCGATCCGCGCGGAAGGGTGGATCAGGGAGTCCCGCCGGCGCATCCAGGTGACAGCCGGCCGGATCGTGGACGCGGCGACCGGCGCGGAACTGGCGACGGCCGAGGCGACCTACGTGGCCGCCTCGGAGGCGCGCAAGCGCGAGCTCAAGGAGCGCTACGGCTTCGGGCAGGAGCGGTCCGAATGAGCCCCGTCGCCGCGTCCGCCACGACCCAGGCCTCGAACCGCTTCGTGGCTGCCCACCTCGCTCAGGCGACCGCGCTCGGCGATCGGCTGGCCGATCTCGTCCACGACCCGGACGCCCTCGTCGTCGCCATTGGCCAGGGCCTCGCAGCCCTCGCGGATCCGGTTTACGCTGACGGCTCGCGCTCTGTCGCTCCCGGCCTGGGGCCGGTTCTGGGCGTGCGGCTGCCCCTGATGGAGGCCGCGAACAAGACCTTCAAACGCGGCACTCGCAAGACCTCGACCTCACTCCTCCTAGACGTCATGGACCGCCTCCTGCGCGAAGAACTGCGCGAGATCCGCTGGTTCGGCATCTGGAACCTCAGCCGCCTGCTGCCCACGGACCCCGAGCGGACGTGGCAGCTCCTGCGCCGCGCGGCCCTCGAGGCGGATGAGTGGATCACGGTCGACACTCTCGCCCATCCTTACGGCGAGGGGATCCTGCGTGACGACCGCCGCTGGGCGGAGATCGAGCAGCTCGTCTATTCGCCCTCGCGCTGGGAGCGCCGACTGGTCGGTTCCACGCTGGCGACGATGCCCTACGTTCGCGGCGTCCCCGGCGGCCGCGACAAGCTCGTCGTGCGGCGGGGCCTGGCACTGATCGGCCAGCTGATCGGCGATTCAGAGCCGGACGTCCAAAAAGCCCTCTCGTGGGCGGTGCGCAACTTAGCCCAGTTCGATCGGACCGCCGTCACCACCTTCGTCGACGGCGAGGCACTGACCGCCCGCCGCACGCATGACGGGCATCGGGCCTGGGTCGTCCGCGATTCCCTCTCGAAGCTGCCCCCCGACGACGCCGACCGTCTCCGCCAGATCCTCGACGGCATCCGCCGCCAGGCCGGCGCCCCTTCGACATCCATCGCCGCGGCCACGGCTGCGGCCTTCCTCGCCCGCGGCACCGCCCCGAGTGCCGCCCACAGCCCGCGGGAGGAATAGCGCACCGTGACCGACGAACTGGGCCGCGTTCGAACCGTCCGCATCGAGAATGAGATGCGGACGAGCTACCTCGACTACGCCATGAGCGTGATCGTGGCGCGCGCGCTGCCCGACGTCCGCGACGGCCTCAAGCCCGTCCATCGCCGCATCCTCTTCACCATGGGCGAGATGGGCCTCTCCGCCACCTCGTCCTATCGCAAGTGCGCCGCCATCGTCGGCGAGGTCATGGGCAAGTACCACCCGCACGGCGACATGGCCCTCTACGACGCCCTGGTCCGCCTCGCCCAGGACTTCTCGATGCGATATCCGCTCGTCGACGGGCAGGGCAACTTCGGCTCGATCGACGGCGACAGCGCGGCCGCGATGCGCTACACCGAGGCCCGCCTGACCGGTATCGCGGCCGAGATGCTGGCCGACATCGACAAGAACACGGTCAACTTCGACGACAACTACGACGGCACCCAGAAGGAGCCCACGGTCCTGCCGGCCAGGCTGCCGAACCTGCTGGTCAACGGCTCGTCGGGGATTGCCGTCGGCATGGCGACCAACATCCCGCCCCACCACCTGGGCGAGGTCTGCGACGGCGCCCGGGCCCTGATCGACGACCCGGAGCTGACCTCCGACGATCTGTGCAAGTTCGTAGCGGGCCCCGACTTCCCGACCGGCGGCACCATCTTCCGCTTCGAGACCCGCCGCAACGCCATCACCGGCGAGAGCGAGACCGTCGACGCCATCCGCGAGATGTACGCCCACGGCCGCGGCCGCGTCGTCGTCCGGGCGCAAGTCGCCTTCGAGGAAACGCGCCACGGCCGCGTCGCGATCATCGTGACCGAGCTGCCCTACATGGTGAACAAGGCGGCCCTCCTGGAGAAGGTGGCGGAGCTCGTCAGCGCCAAGAAGATCGAGGGCATCGCGGATCTTCGCGACGAGTCGGACCGCGACGGCATGCGCATCTACATCGAGATCAAGCGCGACGCCGACCCGCACCGGGTGCTGAACAACCTGTTCAAGCACACCGCGATGCAGATCGCCTTCAACATGAACATGCTGGCATTGGTCGATGGCCAGCCGCAGACCCTGCCCCTGAAGGCCGTCCTGCAGCACTACATCGACTACCGCCGCGAGGTCGTTCGCCGGCGCACCGAGTTCGACCTGGAGAAGGCCCGCGCCCGGGCACACATCCTGGAAGGCCTCAAGATCGCCCTCGACAACCTCGACGAGGTGATCCGAACCATCCGCCAGTCGTCCGACGTGGAGACGGCTCGCAACAACCTGATCGTCCGCTTTGGGCTGACCGAGATCCAGGCCCAGGCGATCCTGGACATGCGCCTGGCTCGCCTGGCCGCCCTCGAGCGACAGAAGATCGAGGACGAATACCTCGAGGTCATCCAGCTCATCGCCGAGCTGGAGGAGATCCTGGCCAATCCGTCGTGCATCCTGGCCGTGATCAAGGAGGAGCTCAGCAACCTGAAGCAGAAATACGCGGGGGTCCGCCGAACCAGGATCGCCGACGACTCCAGCCGCGAGATGACGGACGAAGACCTGATCGCAGACGAGGACGTCGTCATCACCATCAGCCGCCGCGGCTACATCAAGCGCCAGCCGGTCGCCACGTACCGCCGCCAGGCGCGCGGTGGCAAGGGGATCATCGGCCACGTTACCCGCGAGGAGGACGCGGTCGAGCACCTCCTCGTCGCCAACACCCACGACTGGGCACTCTTCTTCACCAACCGCGGCCGTGTCTTCTCGGCCAAGGTCCACACCATCGTCGATGCCAGCCGCCAGGCCAAGGGGATCGCGATCATCAACCTCCCCGGCGTCCAGGTGGAGCCGGGCGAAGTGCCCATGGCCACCATCACCCTGCCGGACTTCAGCGCCAGCAGCTTCCTGGTCATGGCCACCCGCAACGGCATCGTCAAGAAGACGCCGCTGGAACAATTCGAGAAGGTCCGCTCCAGCGGCATCATCGCCATCACCATCGCCCCCGACGATGAGCTGGCCTGGGTCGACGTGGCCACCGGCAAGGACGACGTCATCGTCGCCACGGCCCAGGGCAAGATCGCCCGCTTCCCGGAAGGCGAGGTCCGTCCGATGGGCCGCCCGGCGGCCGGCGTCATCGGCATCCGCCTGGCCAGTCCCACGGACCACGTCGTGGGCATGAGCGTGGTCCAGCCCACCGCCGACCTCCTCGTGCTGACCGAGACCGGCTACGGCAAACGCGTGCCGCTGACCGAGTTCAGGCCGATGCATCGCGGCAGCCAGGGCGTCCGGCTCATCTCGCTCGAGGGCAAGAAGACCGGCGACGTGGCCGCCGTCCAGCAGGTCACCGAGCAGGACGAGGAGCTGCTCCTGATCAGCGCCGCCGGCCAGGTGGTTCGGACGGAGACGAACACCATCAACCGCTACTCGTCCGGGGCGCGTGGCGTGATCGTGATGCGCCTCAACGCCGGGGACAAGGTCGTCGGCATCGCCGCCTTCCGGGCAGGCCTGGCACAACGCGGTGGCTTGGCGGACAATGGCGGTCCGGGCGGGAAGACTCCCGCGCCCGAAGGCGGAGTCACGAAGTGAGCGGTACCAGCACACGCGAAGTTGCGGCCCAGTCGGACCAGTTCGACGTCTACACGGGCAACGCCAACCCGGAGCTGGCCCGCAACATCTGCCGCTACCTGAACAAGAACCTGGGTCGAGCCGAAGTCTTTGAGTTCGCCAACGAGAACATTTTCGTCCGGATCATCGACAACGCCCGCGAGAAGGACGTCTTCCTGATCCAGCCGACCTCCCGGCCGGTGAACAAGTCGATCATGGAGCTGCTGATCATGATCGACGCCTTCAAGCGAGCCAGCGCCGGCCGGATCACCGCCGTCGTGCCCTACTACGGCTACGGCCGCTCAGACAAAAAGGACCAGCCCCGCGTCCCGATCACCGCGCGCCTGATCGCGGACATGATGACGGTGGCCGGGGCCAACCGCCTCCTCACCGTGGACCTGCACCAGGGTCAGATCCAGGGCTTCTTCAATATCCCGGTGGACGAGCTGACGGCCGTCTATCTGCTGTCCGGCCACTTCCTGCAGAAGCGTCTGGATAACCTGGTCGTGGTCACGGACCTGGGCTTCGCCAAGCGGGCCCGCACCTTCGCCGAGTTCATGGATGCACCCCTCGCCATCGTCGAGAAGCGGCGCATCGGCAACCAGGACCAGGCGGAGGTGCTCAACGTCATCGGCGACGTCCGCGGCAAGCGGGCCATCATCGTCGACGACGAGATCGACACTGCCGGCACGCTCATCCAGATCGTCGATGCCCTTCAACGCGAGGGCGTGACCGAGATGTACGCCTGCGCCACACACGCCGTCCTCTCGGGGCCGGCGGTCGAGCGCATCGCACACTCGGCCGTGTGCGAGGTTGCGGTGACGGATTCCATCCCGATCCCGCCCGAGAAGCGCGGCGGCAAGATCAAGGTGATCTCGCTCGCCCCGCTCATCGCCGAAGCCATCGTCCGCATTCACCGCGGCCAATCGGTCGGCGCGCTGTTCACCAGCGAGGTCCAGTTCAGTCAGGAGATGCTTCTCTGGGACGTCGACGGCCAGACCGACTCGACGCCGGGTGAAGGCGACAACGGCCGATCGACCGAGCCGGCCAGGCCGGGCGCGGCAACCGAAGCTTCGGAACGCTGACCGCCGCCCGGCCGATCGCTGGAGACAGGAGACCAGGAGAACGATGACTCTGCAGTTGCATCGGCCCGACGCTCAGGGCGGTCTGCGGCCAAACCCACAGGGCGGCCGCGACTGGCGCGAGGGCCTGCGGTCTCGCCGCTGGCGTGCAGCCGCGCTGCGCAACACGGAGATGAACCCCACCTCTACGAGAGTCGCCGTCCTCTTCTGGGCCGCGCTCGCGGCGCTCACCTTCGCCCTGCTGCTGCTGGGCTACGGGACCAACTTCTGGCGATAGGATCGATGCGGGGGAGGCACTCGACGATGCGGAGAGGCGGCCCCGGCCGCCGGCTGGCCTATACTCCTGCTCAGCCCTCGGCGATGCCGGACGGCCGCCGTCAGAGCACGCCGGGGGGCGCATCAGCCCCGGCCGTCGCCTAGGCCCCAGGCCCGCGCGGCGGGCCACAGACGAACGTGAGCTCCAATGCTTGGCTTCCTGAGTCGATTCGTCGACTCGAACGACCGCGAGCTGCGGCGTATCCAGCCCCTGGTCGATGCGGCCAACGAGCTGGAGCCCGAGATGCAGGCGCGCTCCGACGCCGAGCTGCGCGCCTTCATCGACCCCATCCGCGACGAGATTCGCGACGTCGGCGAACCCGAGGAGCCGTCCGAGGACGAGCGCCATCACCCTGACCTGGAGCGCCGCCGCGAGCTGACCAAGGAACGCCGCAAGCGCGAGCACGACCACCTCCAGGCAGCCATGGACGAGGTTCTGCCCGAGGTCTTCGCCGCGACCCGCGAGGCGATGAACCGCACGCTCAAGATGCGCCATTTCGACGTCCAGCTGATCGGCGGCATCGTCCTCCATCAGGGCCGCGTCGCCGAGATGCGGACCGGCGAGGGCAAGACGCTGGTGGCGCCGCTGGCCGCCGTCCTGAACGGCCTGACCGGCCGCGGCGTCCATATCGTCACCGTCAACGACTACCTGGCCCGCCGCGACGCCCAGTGGATGGGACCGATCTACCACTTCCTGGGCCTCTCGGTCGGCATCATCGCCCACGACACCTCGTACGTCTTCGAACCCGGCTACCCCACCAACGACGAGCGCCTGATCAACCTGCGGCCCTGCACGCGCCGCGAGGCCTATGCCGCGGATATCACTTACGGCACGAACAACGAGTTCGGCTTCGACTACCTGCGCGACAACATGGTCACCGAGCTGGACCAGCGGGTTCAGCGCGGGCGCTACTTCGCCATCGTCGACGAGGTCGACAACATCCTCATCGACGAGGCCCGAACGCCGCTCATCATCAGCGGCCAGGCCGAGGAATCGGCCGACAAGTACTTCCTCTTCGCCCGACTGGTGCCTCGCCTGGTCGGCCGGCCGGAGGGCAGCGAGGAGGGCGGCGACTACTTCATCGATCTCAAGGACAAGGCCGTCTCGCCGACCGAAGAAGGCATCTCCAAGATGGAGAAGCTGCTGGGCGTCAAGAACCTCTACGACGACCCCACGCTGGCGCGCTACTTCGAGTCGGCCCTCAAGGCACACGCCCTCTACAAGCGCGACCGCGACTACATCGTCAAGGACGGCGAGATCGTCATCGTCGACGAGTTCACCGGTCGCCAGATGCCGGGCCGGCGCTGGAGCGAGGGCCTCCACCAGGCCATCGAGGCGAAGGAAGGGCTGCGCGTCCAGCGCGAGTCCGTCACCCTGGCCACGATCACCTTCCAAAACTACTTCCGCCTCTACACCAAGCTCGCCGGCATGACCGGCACGGCCATGACCGAGGCGGAGGAGCTGCACAAGATCTACAAGCTCGAAGTCGTGGCCGTCCCCACCCACAAGCCGATGATCCGCGCGGATGACCCTGACTTCGTCTTCCGCAACGAGACCGGCAAGTACCTGGCGCTCATCGACGAGATCGTCGAGATGCACGACGCCGGGCGGCCGGTCCTGGTGGGCACCGTCTCTGTCGAGAAGTCGGAGCGCCTGTCCGAGATGCTCAAGCGCCGCGGCGTCAAGCACGAGGTCCTCAACGCCAAGTTCCACGAAAAGGAAGCCCCGATCGTGGCCCAGGCGGGCCGGATCGGCGCGGTCACGATCGCCACGAACATGGCCGGCCGCGGCACCGACATCCTGCTCGGCGGCAATCCGGCGGGCCTCGCCTCCGAGATGCTGCACCGCCGGGACCTCAACCCGGCAGAGGTGGACAAGGAAACCTACGACGCCACGCTGGCCGAGGCCAAGACAATCTGCGACGAGGAGCACGAGCGCGTGGTAGAGGCGGGCGGCCTCCACATCATCGGCACCGAGCGCCACGACTCGCGCCGCATCGACAACCAGCTCCGCGGCCGCGCCGGACGCCAGGGCGACCCCGGCTCGTCGCGCTTCTACCTCTCCCTCGAAGACGACCTGATGAAAAGGTTCGCCTCCGAGCGGGTCGCCGGCCTGATGGAGCGCCTCGGCCTCGACGAGGACACGGCCATCGAGTCGCGCCTGGTCTCCAAGACGATCGAGAGCGCCCAGACTCGCGTCGAGGGTTACAACTTCGACATTCGAAAGCGCGTCGTCGAGTACGACGACGTCATCAACAAGCAGCGCGAGACCATCTACGAGGAACGCGACAAGGTTCTCCACAACGAGGACCTCGGCGACACGATCCGGGACTTCCTGGAGCGCGAGATCGACGTCCTGGTGGACCGCTACATGCCCGCCAGCCTGTCCATCCACGAGTGGGACCTCGAAGGCCTGTCGACGGCTCTCGAGAGCATGGGGCTGGCCAGCGAGGAGACCAAACCCGAAGGGCTCGAAGAGTTCGGCGGCCGCGACGCGATGGCCATCAACCTCAAGGACATCGTCGCCGAACGCCTCGAGGCCAAGGCAGAAGAGGTCGGTGAGGACTGGCCAATGCTCGAGCGCCTGGTGCTGCTGCGCACGATCGACTCGATCTGGGTGGAGCACCTGACCGAGCTCGACGAGATGCGCCAGGGCATCGGCCTTCGCGGACTGGCCCAGGAGGACCCGCTCAACGCCTACAAGAAGGAGGCCTTCGGCCTCTTCGAGGAGATGCGGGCGCTGATCCGCCACCAGGTCGCCATCACGATCTTCCGCGTCCAGCTCGTGCGCCAGGCACCCCCGCCGCCGGAGGGAGTGGAGGGCCGCGGGGAGGAGCCGGTCGCCGCGACGGCCGGCGCAGCGGCACCCGGCGCAGCGGCACCCGTTGCGGCGGCGGCCGGCGCGGGCGCGCGCGCGGGAGCGGCAGCCGCCGGAGCCGAGACGGGAGCGATCGGCGGACAGGCCCTCCCAAGGGCCCTGCCGCAGGGGCGGGCCATGGGTGGATCGAGCTCGAGCGGCGGCGGCTCCGGGAGCGGTGGCGGCTCCGGTAGTGCCGGCGCCGTCCGGCCCGGCTACTCGCCCTCGGGCACTCGCATGGGCCGCAACGACCCGTGCTGGTGCGGCTCGCGGGTCAAGTACAAGAAGTGCCACGGCAGGTGACCTGGAAGGCGCGCCTGCGCGACCTCCTGCTGGTGGCACTGGCATTCGCGATCGGCGCGGCCGCCCTGACCGCGTACACCGCCTATCGAATCTGGGTCGTGGGCCAGCACGACAACCGCCAGCCCGTCGACGCGATCGTGGTGCTGGGCGCCGCCCAGTACAACGGCCGGCCCTCAGCCGTTCTCGCGGCGCGTCTCGACCACGCCATCGAGCTCTACAAGGAAGGCTACGCGCCCTGGTTCGTGGTCACGGGCGGGAAGCTTCCCGGCGACGTCTACACGGAGGCGGCCACGGAGCGCAACTACGCGGTGGCCCACGGAGTGCCGGCCTCCGCGATCCTGGGCGAGACCACCGGCGGGACCACGCTCGAGTCGATCCGGAACGTCAAGGCACTGTTAGACCTGCACGGCCTGCACACTGCCCTCTTCGTCTCCGACCGGACCCACATGTTGAGGGTTCTGCGGCTCGCCCAGGACCAGGGGATCGAGGCCTGGGGCTCGCCCACCACGACCAGCCCGGCCGACACCGACCCGCAGATGCGCTTCGACGCGTTCATGCATGAGATGGGCGCGCTGGCCCAGTACGGCTTCCTCGAAGACGAGTCGCCGGCCGATCAAGCCCCCGCGTCAACCGCGGCGCCCTCCGCCGCGCCTTCGGCAGGCTCTACTCCTAGCTCGGCCTCGAACTGAGGCCGATATCACGTCCGAGGTTCGGCCCGGAGCCGGGCGCTCGCGGCCGCCGAAGGCCCGGTCTGGGCTTCGCCGGACAAATGAGAGACGAATGGGAGCGGCAACCAGCGCTGGACGTTGATTTCCCCCGGATCTGATGAATTGACCCCTTGGCTAGACCGAATTGAACCCGTATACTCGGCCCAGCCACCCGCGGCTTCACTCCCCGTCAGGTCTGTCGCGGGCCTGCCAAGGGGTTGTGTCGTCAGCACAACGAGGAGAGAGTTGAAGCAGGCAGAGGAAGCGGCGTTCATCGATCTCATCGCCTGCGAGCGTGATTGCCGTAACTGCAGCTATGCGGCTGCGCTCGATTGCGATGGCAACTGCGGTGTCTGCCCGCACAATATCTACTGTCCCTGCGTGAACCCCGTCGTCGCCCGGAGCAAGAGCGCCCTGCGCTTGATCGAGCTCCGCCCGATCCTTCTCCAGGACGCTCGAGGCCGGTAGTGGAGCCGGCCGAGATTCGGGACCTGGCCCTGAGGATCCAGGCGACCTCGGGGCGTCTTTGACCTCTTTACCAAGGAGCGCCGTCTAGCCGGGCTGGACGCCGCCGTTGCCGAGGCCGGTTTCTGGGACGATCAGCGCGCGGCCAAGAAGCTGCTGCGCGAGGCCGAGGGTCTGCGAGAGGAGCTCCAGCTCTGGCGTGCCCTCGAATCTCGCGCCCAGTCCACTCTCGAGCTGCTTGACCTCGCCCAGGAGGAGTCGGACCAGGGCCTGCTGGCCGATGTCGAGTTGGAGGCCCAAGAGCTCGCGTCCGAGTACGAGCTGGCCCGCCGCGAACTGCTCTTCGGCGGCGAGTACGACCAGCGCAATGCCCTCCTCACGATCAGCGCCGGCGCGGGCGGGACCGAAGCCACCGACTGGGCCGAGATGCTGCTGCGCATGTACCTGCGCTGGGCCGAGCGCCACCGCTTCGCGAGTGAGGTGCTCGACCAGACCGAAGGCGAGGAGACCGGGCTCAAGAGCGTCACGGTCGCCATCGACGGCCGGGCCGCGTACGGCTACCTCAAGGCCGAGCGAGGCGTGCACCGGCTGGTCCGAATCAGCCCCTTCGACTCGCAGAAGCGTCGCCACACGACCTTCGCGCTGGT
Source organism: Candidatus Limnocylindrales bacterium (assembly GCA_050014975.1). Taxonomy (GTDB): domain Bacteria; phylum Chloroflexota; class Limnocylindria; order Limnocylindrales; family CSP1-4; genus Fen-1039. The sequence continues at coordinate 39,708 of JBEKCH010000012.1, read as the reverse complement.
GGAAGTCCTGCCCGAGGTCGAGAGCGACGTCGAGGTCGAGCTGAACTGGGACGAGATCCGCGTCGACACGTATCGCTCCACGGGCGCGGGTGGACAGCACGTCAACAAGACGGATTCCGCCGTCCGCCTGACCCACCTCCCCAGCGGCATCGTCGCCCAGAGCCAGAACGAACGCTCGCAGATGCAGAACCGCGAAACGGCGGCCAAGATCCTCTCGGCGCGGCTCCTGCAGCGGGCGGTCGAGGAGCACGAGGCGGAGATCCGCAAGTTGCGCGGCGAGCACGTCGAGGCGGGCTGGGGCAACCAGATCCGGAGCTACGTTCTCCACCCCTACCAGATGGTCAAGGACCATCGCACCGAGGTGGAGACGGGCAACACGGCCGCCGTCCTCGACGGCGACCTGGACACGTTCATGCAGGCCGAGCTGGAGCGGGAAGCGACCGGCGTGGCCGTTCCCGGCGGCCGCCCGGAGCCCGAAACGTGACCCCGGACGACATCAGCTACCGTCCGCCGCGACCCGAAGAGCTGGCGGACTGCGCGCTGGTCTGGCACGCCTCCGTGAACGACTACATGGCCCGTATCGGCCACCCCCTGCCGCCGCCCGTCCTGGAGCCCGCCGTACGCCTGGGCGAGCATCTCCTGGCCACGGACCCGGGACACTTCAGGGTCGCGGTCAAGCGACCCGGGCCGGGGGGGCGGGAGCGGATAGTCGGCTTTGGGATCGGCCTGCAACGCGAGCACGTCTGGTTCCTCTCGCAGCTGTACGTGCTTCCGACCGAGCAGCGTCGGGGCATCGGGCGGGCTCTCCTGAGCCTGGTCCTGCCCTCCGCGCCGGAGGCGGGCACCGCGGGCGCCCCGGACGACACCGACCGCCGGCCCGGCGTTCTGGCCACGTGCACGGACAGCGCCCAGCCCATCTCAAACGCCCTCTACGGCAAGTTCGGCATCGTGCCCCGCACCCCGGTCTTCAACCTGGTGGGCCGGCCGTCTTCGCCGTCACACCTGCCGACGCTGCCGGCGGGAGTCGAGGCGGTGCCGCTCGAACCCGCGGAGGGGCTGTCGCACCGCAACCCGGCCGGCCCGGGCAAGGTGGAGCTGGAGCATGCGATCGACGCCATAGATCGCGACGTCCTCGGCTACGCCCATCAACCCGATCACCTGTTCCTGCGAGTCCAGGGCCGAACCGGGTTCCTCTACCGGACCCGCGCCGGCGAGCCGCTCGGCTACGGGTACTCGTCGCAGGTCGGGCGGTTCGGGCCGGTGGCCCTGCTGGACGAGACGTTGACCGCGCCCGTGATCGGGCACCTGATGTCCGCCATCGAGCCGCGCGGCGCCGCCAGCGTATGGGTCCCCGGCGCCAACGACAGGGCCATGGTGGCGCTGCTGCGGGCGGGTCTCCGGATCGAGGGCTTCCCGGCGATGTTGTGCTGGACGCGACCTTTTGCCGCCTTCGACCGCTACCTGCCCGCCGGGCTGGCCCTGCTGTAGCCGCTCCGAGCGGCCCGCGCGCACGCTTCAACGGCGCACGCGACGCCCTCAGCGGACCTCTCGCCCTCAACGGCCCGCGCGGCGACGCCATCGGTGCTAGCCTCGCACCGTGAGCCTGGCATCCTCTGGATTGACGTCCGACAGCTCCGGCCAGCCAGCGGTCGCGAGCCGCCGACCCTTCAGCGCCGTCTCCGGGCCGGCGGAATCGGCCCCCGAGGCCACCCCCGCCGTGGTCCTACGCGGCGTCACCAAGACCTACCCCAACGGCAAGTCGGCCCTGCGCGACGTGAGCCTGACCATCCCGACGGGCGACTTCGTCTTCCTGGTCGGTCCCTCCGGCGCCGGGAAATCGACCCTCATTCGCCTGCTCATTCGCGAGGAGCTGGCGACCCGGGGCAAGGTCCTGCTCGACGGCCGCGACCTGGCAAGGCTCAATCGCCGCGACGTGCCCAACATCCGCCGCCGCATCGGCACCGTCTTCCAGGACTTCAAGCTGCTGCCCAACAAGTCCGTTCGCGACAACGTCGCCTTCGCGCTGGAGGTCACCGGTACGCCGCGTGATCGGATCGGACCGGCAGTGGACCGCGTGCTGCGCGTGGTCGGCCTCGCGGCCCAGGCCGACCAGCGACCCAGCGAGCTCTCCGGCGGGGAGCAGCAGCGGACCGCCATAGCCCGGGCCCTCGTCCACGACCCGAACCTGTTCATCGCCGACGAGCCGACCGGCAACCTGGACCCGCTGATCAGCTGGGAGATCATCCAGCTGCTGCTCCGCATCAACGAGATGGGGGTCACGGTCCTGATGGCAACCCACAACGCCGAGGTCGTCACCGCCCTCCGCAAGAGAGTGGTCGGCCTCGACGACGGCCGCGTCGTCCGTGACGAGACGGGCGCCGCCTACCACCGGGAGGACTGAGTGCTCGCCTTCGTCGGCTTCAGTCTCAAGCGAGCCTGGCAGGGCTTCTGGCGGAACTCGCTGATGAGCCTGGCCGCCACGGCCTCGATGGTGCTGATGCTCGTCCTCCTGAGCGGCCTGCTCATCCTGCTCTCAGGCCTGGACGCGACGCTCAAGTACGTCGAGTCGGAAGTGGAAGTCGTGGCCTACCTCAAGGATTCGGCGACGGCCCAGGACGTCACTCTGCTCACGGACGACCTGCGAGCGATGCCCCAGGTCGAAAGCGTCACCTACGTTTCCAAGGACCAGGCTCTCAAGAACTTCCAGGAACGCCAGCCCGAGGTGGCCAGCCTGGTCCAGGCCCTGCCCAGCAACCCTCTGCCGGCCTCGTTCGAGATCAGCCTGCGAGACCCGAGCGACTACATCGACGTGGCCACTTACCTGCGGGCTCAGAGCGCCGTGGACTCGGTCCAGGACATCAAGCAGACCGTCGACCAGATGATCACCGTCATCAACGTCCTGCGGACCGGCGGCATCGCCGTCCTGGCGATCGTCGGCCTGACGGTGCTCTTCATCATCGTCAACACCATCCGGCTGGCCGTGGTTGCCCGCGCAGAGGAGATCGAGATCATGCGCCTGGTCGGCGCGTCCGACGCATTCATCCGCTGGCCGTTCGTCCTCGAAGGCGCGCTCGTGGGACTCTTCGGGGCAGTCATAACCACGTGCCTGCTGCTGCTGGTTCAGGCGCCCCTCACGAGCCTGATGGCAGGCTTCTTCAATGTCCTGCCGATCCAGGCCAGCGCGATCGTCGGTCAGAACGTGGCCTTGATCGTGTTCGCCACCGGGATCGGTATCGGTGTCCTGGGTTCCTACCTCTCGGTTCGCAGCTACCTGTCCCGCTGATCCGGACGCCCCGGAGCGGCGGCTGATTTCCCGAGGTTGATCCGATGCCTGCGCCCCTCAAGTCCTCAAGTTCGTTTCGGTTGGATCGGGCGGACCAGCCCACCGCCGACCCGGTGGCCGAACCGGCATCGACGCTTCCAAAAGGCGGCTCGGCCGAGCCCGAAGTCGAGCCGCCGGACGGGGACGCTGCCGGGCCAGGAGGCAGGGCTCGCGGCCCCCGAACCATCGACACGTCCCGCTTCAGCATCTTCATCGTGGCCATACTGGTCGGCAGCGCCCTGTTCGTGGGCGGCTACTCGCTGGGAGCGCGGGTCGCGACGACGCCCGGCACGCCGGCGTCGGAGGAGTCGGAGTTCGCCCCGTTCTGGGACGTCTACTCGCTGATCCAGAACGACTACGCGGGCTCGCCGCGGCCGACACAGGACCAGCTGATCGTGGCCGCGATCCAGGGCATGATGGCGAGCCTGAACGATCCATGGTCTTACTACCAGGCGCCGGAGGACTTCGCGAACTCGGTCCTGAACGTGGGCGGCCAGGCCCAAGGGATCGGTGTCGAGATCCAGCTCCAGCCGATCCAGCCCGGCAGCGCCACGGCCTGCCCCACGATCGGCAACGGCTGCGAGCTGGCGATCGTCCAGCCGATTCCCGGATCGCCCGCCGCGGCCGCGGGCATCCAGGCCGGCGACGTGATCGTGGCGGTAGACGGGACGTCCATCGACGGCCTGACCATCGACCAGGTCACGGCCAAGATCAAGGGTCCCAGCGGCACGCCCGTGACCCTGGCCATCCAGCGTGGCACCCAGACGATCAACGTCACCATAGTCCGCAACGTCTACGACCAGGCCGAGGTCGATACCAGGACGCTGGCGAACGGGGCGGTCGAGTACATACAGGTCAGCGGCGTCAACGACCCCGCGGCCTCGCAGTTCCATGCCGCGCTGTCGGCCGCCCTGGCGGCCGGCCGGAAGTCGATCATCCTCGATCTGCGAGGCAATCCCGGCGGCTACGTGCTCGACGCGGTGAAGATCGCCAGCGAGTTCATCCCATCCGGCCCGATCCTCTACCAGCAGGACGCCTCGGGAACCCAGACCGAGATCGCGGCCAACCCCAACGGACTCGCCGTCGACCCCTCGATCAAGCTGGTCGTGCTCGTCGACGGGAACACGGCGTCCGCGGCCGAGATCGTGGCCGCTGCGCTCCAGGCGCGGGGACGAGCGTTGCTGGTGGGCGAGAAGACCTATGGCAAGGGCGTGGTCCAGGAGTGGCTGCCGCTCCCGAACAACGACGGCGGCATCCACCTGACGACGGCCCGCTGGCTGACCCCGGACAAGGTCTGGATCCAGGGCAAGGGGCTGACGCCGGACATCGCCGCCACCAACAACGGCGCCCGAGCCGGCACCGACCCGATCCTGGACGCGGGACTCGTCGCGCTGGGCTACCCGCCCGAGGCCGGGGCCACGGCGAGCCCCTCGCCGGGCGCGAGCGCGTCGGGAGTTCCGTCGGGGGTTCCGTCGGCGGTTCCCTCGGCGGTTCCGAGCCCATCGGCGAGCTGACCCCCGTTCGACCATCGCAAGCCGGGGCGCTGTGCCCCCACACGCGCCCGGCCGCCCGCTGTTGCGCCTTTCGAAGCGCGCCGTTAGGATGCCCGAGAACGAAAGGAGGTGATGTGCAGTGTCGGACTTGCCGATGCGCTGCACCACCTCGCCAGGAGCTGAAGTCTAAGAACAGCCCCCGACAGGTGGTGACTTACGCAAACCGAATGCCGGTCCTTCGGGACCGGCATTCGCGCGTCCCGAGCCCGCGAGCTCGAGTTCGGCCGCCCGGTCGGCTCGGCCGTCCGCTACCCTCCCAATGTCCGGCCGATCGGACGTCAACCCAGGGAGCCCCAAGGTGGGCGAAGAGAAGACCGTCGCCCAGAACCGAAGAGCGCGCCACGAGTACTCGATCGAGGACTCGTTCGAGGCCGGCATCGCCCTGACCGGGACCGAGATCAAGTCGGTTCGAGCCGGCAAGGTCAGCCTGGCCGAGGCCTACGCGCGCATCGAGAACGGCGAAGCCTGGCTGATCGGGGCGAACATCTCGCCCTGGGAGACCGGCAACCGCTACAACCACGAGCCCAAGCGGAACCGCAAGCTGCTGCTCCACCGCGACCAGATCCTGGACCTGCTGATCAAGACGAAGTCCAAGGGCCTCACCCTCGTGCCGCTCAAGATGTACATCACGGGGCGCGGCCGGGCCAAGCTGGAGATCGGCCTGGCCCGAGGCAAGCAGCTCCACGACCGCCGCCGCGACATCGCCGATCGCGACGCCCGCCGGGAAGTGGAACGGGCCATCGCCGACGCCGATCGCGGGAGGGACCGAGTCCGCAGCCGCTAGTCCCAGCCGCCAATAGGGCCGCTGAGGGCGCCCCCGCCACACGGGCCGGTTCTTCCGAAACAGCGGCACCGCCACTCTTATGGAGGATTGTGGAGGTCGAGGGCCCATCTCCTGGCACGTGGCCAGGCTCCCCGCTCCAGCTCCATGCTCAGACCGTCCGCGTCCGCGGGCGTCACGACTCGACGCACGCCACGGAGCCGCTCTTCTTCTCCATGACAGTGCCACCAGCACTCAGCCGGAGAAACGGGGCTGGCCATGACGCGCCGGCCCACGCTCGCGTGGCCTCAACATGGCCGGTTCACGGCGGATCGATGGAGACCGCGGCACCGCGAATCCGGGCTCAATACCCCTTCTCGTCATCTGAACGACGCCTCGTGAACGCACCAGCAAGTCGAGGAACGATGTTCAGCAAGGGCTCCGGCGACATGTGCTTCCGGGGCCACTCCGCGGGCAGGGCCACCGACGTCGAGATCATGACCCTGCCGTTTGGATCGGGCAGCCGGGGCGAGGGTCGGGGCTTCGACAAGATGCCCTGCGTCACTGCGGTCCAACCGGGGAACGGCCAACGGCGACGGCTTTGCCTCTTTGTGCGCCCGCGGTACAATCCGCGGGCGCTGGTTGCGCGGGCTCTGTGGGGATGCGTGGTTTCGACAGGGGCCGGTGACCGGAGAACGCGAGCCGAGGTGCCGTCAGGCCTCGTTAAACAGGCGGCAAACGAAGTAACTGGCAACAGCCAGCCTGCTCTCGCCCTCGCTGCTTAGGCAGTAAGGTGAGCGTAGAAGCAGCCTCGCCTCCGTGGGCTGTGGAAGCGTCATTGAGCGGAGGTGCGATCCCGGGTAGCGTCGCGTAGCCGGAGTCAAAGCCCGCAAGGGAACGTGACTGGAGCGCTCGGCAGGCTGCCGATGGCCGGCCAAACGATCGACGACAAATCATCGGACACGCTCGTAGTGGTCTCCGGAGAAGGTTTCTGGACGGGGAGTTCGACTCTCCCCCATCTCCACCATTTCCTCTACCCGCCGCGCCCGCTTCTCCTGTTCGCCCTGGCCGAGTCCCGCCGCGCTCAGGAGCCGAGGATCAGGTACTGGAGGCTCAGGAGGAGGAGGTAGACGACAACCAGAGCGGCGACGACGATCAGCAGGCAACCGAAGCCGTACTTCAGGATCCGGAGGCTCAGGCGGTCCGGACGGAGGGCGCGCCCCGGCTGCCCGGCGTCGTAGGCCCGCGGCCCGGCGTCGTAGGCCCGCGGCCCGGCGTCGTGGGCCGGCCGCCTGGTGGTCGGCTGCGGCGGCGGAAGGTGGCGGCTCGTTGCCGCTGGAACCGCTTCTGTGGGCGGCACCACCCAGTCGTCGCTCTCCTGCGAGAAGAACCGCGCGCCGCACCTGGGGCAGACGGCGGCGTTGGGATTCACTGGCACCCCGCACGCCGGACAGGCCTGCATATCCAAAGAACGAACTCCGCGATCTGCGACTTCCAGCCCCGCCGAAGAGAGGCTCCGACCCCGCACGTCCCGGTCGCGCCACCCGAACGAATCATAGCCGCCGGGCTCGGGCCATCTGCAGACGGCGATCCGCTCGAACGCCTGGCGGCGATCCGACCAAACGCCTGGCGGCGGGCGACCGAACGCGATCGACGAGGCCCTCTGCCTCCAATCCACGTGGCTCTCCGGACACCGAAGCGCCAGGCCACGGACGGAGCCGGACCTGGCGTCGGTGACAGGGCGAGGCCGATCGCCCGGCCGAAGCCTCTAGCGCACGAGGTTCTTGGCGACCTCCGGCTCGACGTAGGCCAGGTAGCGCTCGGCGCGCTGCTGCACGGCGTCCTTGGCGGCCTCCGCGGCCGCCCGCTCCTTGTTGGCGGCGACCACTCCCTGCAGGCCGAGGGTCACGCCGAAGAAGGCGCCGCCAAGGCCGGCGATCGCGATCGCGATCATGCCCAAGAAGGCCGTCGGGTCGGACAGACCCTTGGACGTGCCGTTGGGGTTGGAGTTGATCACGATCAGAAACAGCGCGATCAGGATCGCCACGAATCCGGCGACCACGACGATCAGCCCGTACACGACCGGCATGTACTCGCGCGGGGCGTGCACGACCGGGGCGGCCGGGGTGGCCACGACCGTGGCCGGGATCACGACCGCGCTGCCGGAGGCGACGCTGGGCGGGGCCGGGGCGGCAGCCGGGGTCGCGGCCGGAGTGGCAGCGGCAGCGGGAGCGCTGGCGGCGGGGCGCGCGGCAGCTCGCGTGCCAGCTCGCCTGGGCGTTCTGCCCGCGGCGGGACGGCTCGTGGGGTCACCCTCCGCGGACGGAGTAGCGGGACCTGTCATGAGATCACCTCCCCCGCCGGCGAGGCGTTCCAGCCCCTGGTCGGGGCGGGCTCAGCGGTGGCCGGCGACCAGCCGAGTATGGCCCGCTGCCGCTCGCTGATCAAACCATTTTGTGATGAAGATTCAGAGAGTGAGAGCACCGCTTGGCTGGTCCGACGGGCCTCCGAGCGGGGGCCGTCTGGTAATCTTCACGAACAGGGAAAACGGTCTGCCTCACATCTGCCGGAAGTGGTGATGGCCTCAGCCCTGGCGCTGTCCACTCTCGATAACTATCGGACGTTCGGGCTCGATCCCTCGGCCGGGCTTGAGCTTTCCAGGGCGCCTGCCGGATCCTCGTTCGCCACCTCCACCCGGACGTCAATCCAGCCACGTCGGACGCGATGAGCCAGGCCAACGTCGCCTTCGAAGCTTCGCGCGCGGCCGAACCGCCGACCCAGTCACCGGTCTTCACGCTCGACCTCACGCCAGTGCTGCGGCGTGCCCTCTCCGGCTGGGATCCGCTGACACGCTGTCGCGAGGTAGCCTCCAGCTCGGTCAACCGGCAGGGCCAACTGGTCGACGTCCTGCCCTGAGACCGTGCGGGCGGGAACCGGGGACGCGGGCGTGACCGAAGCGCAACGGGCCCATCTCCCGGACCTCCCCGCCCGAAGTGCCGGCTGGCTCGGGCTCGGGGCGACGGGCGCCATCCTGCTCGGGGCGCTGGTCACGGCAATCCCCTACGTCGGCTACACGGGCGAGTCGTACTCCCCGCTCAACCACTTCATCTCCGAGCTGGGCGAGACGTCCCAGTCGCGGCTGGCCGTAGTCTTCAACGCCGGCGTCGTGATCGGCGGCATCGGCCTGGGCCTCTTCCTGCTCGTCCTCGCCCGGCACCTGACCGGCCGCTACCGCCCCGCGCTGATGCTGTCCGCCATCGTCGCGGGCACGTCCGGGACCCTGGTGGGCATCTTCCCGATGGATACCCATGCCTTGCATCGCCTGATCTCGGGCGTCTTCTTCTGCACCGGCTGGATCGTCGTCGCGATCTTCAGCGTCTGGCTCGCCCGGCATCCCCGCTCCGGGTTCCCGCGCTGGCTCCTGGTCCCCGGCGCGACCGCGGTCGCGATCGCCTTCGTCTTCCTGGCGATCTACTCGACCTACCGCCCGATCGATCCGGACGCCCCCATCATCGCGCGCCCGGCCATCTGGACGGTCCCGCTGCTCGAATGGGCGTCGCTGCTCGGGCTGCTGGCCTGGTTCGTCTGCGTCTCGACGGTTCTCCTGCGGCGTAGGGCCGATTAGCCCGGATCCATGCCGCGCGGCCGCGCGGCATCGTGTCGAAGCGGCGGCGCCTCGCCTATCCTTCGCGCCATGCCCCCGATCCCGAGCCGGCTGGCCCGGCTGCGCACCCTGCTGGTCGATCTGCGGCCGGTCCGACGCGACCGCGATTTCCGGATTCTCTGGCTCGGTCAGCTCATCGGCGGCGTGGGCCGCCAGGTCACCGTGGTGGCCCTGCCGCTGGAGCTGTGGCAGCTGACCCACAGCCCGCTGTCGATCGGCCTGCTGGCCCTCGTGCAGCTCGTGCCGATCGTGATCTTCACCCTGGGCGGGGGCGCGGTCGCCGACGCCGTGGACCGCCGCAGGCTCCTGCTCGTCACCCAGATCTGCCTGGCCGCGACCAGCGCCGCGCTTGCCTTGCTGGCCTTCATGCCCGCCCCGCCGCTGTGGGGCTTCTACGTCGTTGCCTTCGTGGCGGCCGGGATCGGAGCCGTGGACCAGCCCACGCGCTCGTCGGCGATCCCGCGGCTCGTTCCGAGGGAGCGGCTGCAGGCCGCCATCGCCGTCAACTCGCTCAGCTTCCAGTCCGTGGCGGTGGTCGGACCGGTCGTCGGTGGCATCCTGGTCAGCCTGGCCGGCGTGGCCTGGGCCTTCTGCTTCGACGTGGTCACCTTCACCGCCTCGATCGTGGCCGTGCTGCTGATCGCGCCGATCCCGCCGCACCCAGCGGCCGCCCGGCCGAGCTTCCGCTCCATCGGCGAGGGGCTCCGGTTCGCCCGCTCACACCAGATCGTGCTGGCCACCTTCGTCATCGACCTGGACGCGATGATCTTCGGCATGCCCAGCTCCCTCTTCCCGCAGCTGGCCCTGACCGTCTTCAACGTGGGCACCGCCGGATACGGGCTGCTGAACGCGGCGCCGGCGCTGGGCGCGTTCGTCGGCTCGGCGCTGACCGGCTGGACGAGCCACACTCGACGCCCCGGGCGGGGAGTGGCGGTGTCCGTGGCCGGCTGGGGAGCGGCGATCGCCGCCTTCGGCCTGCTGACCGCGAGCTTCCCCCTGGCGCTGCTGTGCCTGGCCGTGGCGGGCGGCGCGGACGTGATCAGCGCCGTGCTGCGCAACACGATCGTCCAGCTCGAGACGCCGGACCCGCTGCGGGGCCGCCTGATGTCGATCCACACGCTGGTGGTCACCAGCGGACCCCGTCTCGGCGACGCCGAGGCCGCGGCCGTGGCCGCCATCGCCGGGCCCCAGTTCTCGGTGGTCTCCGGCGGCGTGCTGTGCCTGCTGGGCCTGGCCGCTGTGCTGCGGCGCTTCTCGCACGTGCTGGGCTACGAGGTCCCGGGCCGCGAGCCCGCCGCGGCGCCCCCGGCGGGGCCCGTGCCACGGGAGACCGCCCCCGAATAGAAGAGCCGGCGCTCCTGGCGCCGGCTCTCGGGGTGGCTGGTCGAAGGCCGCTAGGTGTAGCGGCGGGGGAAGCGCCGCCGCGGCGACGTGGCCGCCGGCGCGGGCGTCGGCGTCGGCGGCGGCGTGGTCGCCGGCGTCGGCGTCGGCGTGGGAGCGGGCTTCGGCGTGGGCGTCGGCGTTCCCGGCCCCGGAGTGGGCGTCGGCGTCTGCGATGGCTTCGGCGTGCCGGCTATCTGCAGCAGGCCGTTGACCATCGTGTAGTGCGAGTACCACGTGTCGTAGTGGATGACCGCGCCGGTCGAATCGGTGACGGTCCGGGACACGACGGTGTCGAAGCCGTTCGTCGCGTATTCCTTGTGGTACGTCTTCTCCCCGTCCGGCAGCGACGGGACGTACTGCGTTTCGTTCGAGGCCTTGACCAGGTTGTTCACCGGGGGCTTGGTGAAGCTGACCTTGCGGCCGTCCGGCAGGCTCCACAGCTGGACGTGCATGACCCTCGTCGATGAACCGCCGCTGGTCCATGACTTGATCACGATCGGATTCGGCGTGTCGTTGGTCCAGCGCAGGTCCCAGGTCGTGCCGCTGTTGGAGTAGACGGTGGCGTCCAGGCCCATGGGGTAGCGGGTGATGTAGTAGAAGTGGGCGTGCCGCTCGTTGATCTGCAGGCCCGCCCGGGCCGCGGCGTTGAACATGGTCGTGGAGGCGGAGCAGATGCCCCCGCCTATGGCGCCGGTGAAGTCGCTCTCCCCGTGCAGGATCACGCCACCCATCTTCCAGCCGTGGGCCGCGTCGATCGGACTGACGGCGCTCAGGAAGCTGAACTGCTGGCCGGGGCCCACCACCTGGCCGTTCAGCAGCTTGGCCGGCAGGGCGATGTTCACGCCGCCGCCGTTGGACACACCCGGGAAGTAGGTGGTATTCCACTGACCGATCACCACGAAGCCGGTCAGGGTCGGGTTTCCGATCAGCGTCGGCTGGACTACCTGCGTGACCATCGCGATGCTGGCGCCCGTGTTCGTGCCACCCGTTGCCAGGCCGTCCAGGTACACCTCGACGGCCTGGGCGGTGTCACTCACGTCCAGCGCGAGGCCGGTCTTGCCGGTGGTCACGCCGGTCGGATTGTCCGAGGTGTAGATGACGTTGGGCTCGACCGCCGGGACGTTGACGTCCTTGCCGAACGTGGCGACGTACGTGGCGACCATGGCGGGATCCACCACGGGGCCGTAGGTGCCGTCGGTCCGGAAGCCGAACTTGATCCAGGTCTTGACCGTGGCCGCGGCGATCGTTTCGGTCTTGGCGCCGTACGTCAGGTTGACGTCCACCGTCATCTTGCCGGCGCTATCGATCGCGGCCTGGGCATCGGCGTCGCTCACGGTGGGATTCACGGTGACGAAGTGGCCGCCGACTGTGAAGTCGCCGGGGGCGTCCGGCTTGAGCAGCTCGTTGATGATCTCCGACTGGATCGCCGCCTCGTCGATGCCGCGGCCGATGCTGCTCGGCACGACCGTGAAGTCGGAGCCGTTGACCACGACCTTGGCATCGGTCGCGGGCTGGAGGCTGGCGCTCGTGAGCTGGTGGATCGACTTTGCCAGGGACATCGGGTCGAGCTTGATCATGAGCGGGACCTGCCCGCCGCCGGCGAAGGTGCGGATGGCGGCCGCAGTGCTCGACAGCGGATCGCCGTCATGGCCGATCGCGAGAGCGGCATCCGCCATGGCCGCTGCGTCCGCGGCGCGGCCGGCCTGGGCGTAGGTGATCGTCTCGGTGCCGGCCGGGGTCGTGATCGTGATGTTGCCCTGGGCCAGGGACGCGTACGCCGCGTCGATCTTGGTGATGGCTTCCGCGCGGGTCAGGCCCGATACGTCGACGCTGCCGGCGTGAACGCCCGGCAGGATCTTGCCGTCGTAGGCCTGCGAGAAGGCGAACACGGCGGCCGCGGCCAGGAACAGGGCGCCGAGGAGACCGAGCGCAAAGCCGACCACCAGCCGGGCCGCGGCGAAGCTGACGCGCGAACTCGACCTGGTGCCGGAGCGGCGCTTGGACGTCCGTTTGGCCGCCAGGACACCGTCCGTCACCGCCGCCGCGGAGCCGTTGCCGTTGGTCGGTCCGGTGGTCGTTCCGGTGCGGACCGGCGCGGTCGTCGCCGCTCGAACCGACGGGACGGAGCCCGCCGACCGAACGGTGGTGGCCGGCTTGGAGGCCGGCTGGTTCCCGTCGCTCCACCATTCCGGGCCGTCCCAGCTCTTGGGCGTCGACGAAGTGGCCTTGGCTTGGTTACGTGGCTCGCGCGTGTCCCAGGTCATACTCGTTCCTTCTGTCGCGCCGATAGGTTCGCGGTGACAACGGCGCTAGACGGCAGAGGCAAGGACCGGGAGGTCACACCCGGCCGGGCCTTCGACGCGCGACCGCAGCGTCCCGTGACGCCGTCATCCAGGTTTATTGTTGAGCACCCAGCTACATCTTGTCACGCCCGGGAGCGGGCGGCTCGCCCGGGCTACTGCAACGATACCGCCCCGACGGGCGACACGGTTTTTCAGAGCTCTCTTGGTAGCACGACCACTCGACGGTTTGGCTCTTCACCGATGGACTGCGTGGCCACCTTGTCGTGGTCGCGCAGGGCAAGGTGAATCCAGCGCCTCTCGAGGGCCGGCATCGGCTCGAGCTGGAGCATCTTGCCCGTTTCGAGGACGCGTTCGGCGGCGCGATTGGCGAGGTCGCGCAGCTGGCGCTCGCGTCGGCCGCGGTAGTCCTCGACATCGACGAGGATTCGAGTCCACTCGCCGACTCTCTTGGAAAGCAGCAGGTTGACGAGGTGCTGGAGGGCGGAGAGGCGCTCGCCCTTGCGCCCGATCAGCGCGCCGAGCGATTCCTTTTCGCTGCCCTCCGCCACGACGTTGAGACGGTTCGTCTCGCCGGCCTTGATCTCCACGCGGACGTCGAAATCCAGCTGGCGCATGAGCTGCTCGAGGATCTCCTTGGCCACGGCCATCGCCTCTGGCGACACCTCGGTGGATTCCGGTCGTTCGACGTGCGGGGCCACGCGCGCCGCGGCGACCTCCTCCAGCTCCTTGGCCGTCAGCGCAGCCTGCGGCGCGGGCCGATCCTCGCGGCGCGGGCCACGCCCGCCGCCCTCGGGACGGGGACCGCGGTCACGGTCGAAGTGCCCTCCACCCGGGCCCCGATCGGGACGCCCGCCGCCGGGACGAGTCGGGGCACCGTGCAGACTCTGTCCTTCCGGGCGGGGCGGTCGGGGGCCGCGGTCACGGTCACGCTCGAAACCGCGGTCGCGCTCGCCGACGCGCTCGGGGCCGCCGGCGGGGCCGCGCTCGGGGCCGCCGGCGGGGCCGCGCTCGTCGCGCCAACCGGGACGCGGGCCGCGGTCACGGTCGAAGCCGCGGTCGTGGCGCGGCCGGTCCTCGCGGTCGCGCGCGGGTGGCGGAGGCAGCGGCACCTGGGCCGCGGCCTCGCGCTTGGGGGTGGAGCCGCCCAGCGCGGATCGGGGCGCGGCCAGGATGCGCGCCGGCTCGGCGCCCATGCCGAGGACGCCCCGGCTGCCGGGGGTCAGGATCTCGAAGTCGAGCTCGTCGAGGCCCACGCCGAACTCGTCGCGGGCCGCGCGGAGGGCCTCTTCCGGCGTCTTGCCGGTGAACTCGCGGTATGCATCGCGGAAGCTACTCATGTCAGCGTCGTCTCCCTCGCCGGCCCGCTCGTCGGTGCGTGTTGGGCCGAACCGTTGAGGCCGCCGATGCCCAACGCTCTTCCGGCTTGTACCGGGTAGCCGCCAGCGACTTGCCTGCGTTCGCTGGCTCGGGCATCGTGACCGGGAATCTGGGGGTGTAGTTGCGCGCGAAGCCGGGGTTCCAGCCGAGGATCGGGAACATCGAGCCCCAGCCAATGATCAGGAACTGCTGGACAGTCGAGAACAGCGAAGTGACGATCCAGTAGATGAAGAGCCCGGCGGGCAGGATCCCGCCATACAGGATCGAGATCAGGGGCATGAAGATCATCATGCTGCGCGCCGTGCTAGCCGAGGGATCGTTCTCGGCTGCGGGCGGCATCATCATCCGGCTCTGGACGACCTGCACGCCTGCGGCCACAAAAGCCAGGACGCTCACGCCGAGGCTGAAGAAGCCCAGCGGAATGCTGAACAGGACCTGCTCCTTGCCCATGTCGATGCCCGCTATGACCGTGTTGATGCACGGCAAGGACTTGTCCAACACGCCGTTCACGAAGTGAGCCGGGTTCGGGCAGGTCAGTGGCACGACCTTCACGCCGAAGACCGTCAGCATCGCGCTCGGGTCGAAGTTCGTGAGCCCGATGCGGATCACGGAGTACATCGGGATGAGCATCCCCATCTGCAGGATGCTGGGCAGGCAGCCGGCGGTCGGGCTGACTCCTCGTTCCTTGTAGAACTCCTGCTGCGCCTGGGTGACCGCCATTCGATCGCCCTTGTAGCGGTGCTGGAGCTCCTTCTGCAAGGCCTTGAGCTCCGGCTGCAGCCGCTGCATGCGCTGCTGGGAGACGATGGTGCGCGCGGAGAGCCTGACTGTTACGAGCCGGATGATCAGCGTCAGGATCACGATCGCGACCAGGACGTTGCCGGTGAGGGCGTAGAACTCGGCGAGCAGGATGAACAGGGCCTGGAAGATGGGCGTGAAGGCCCAGCTGAGCAGGCCGAACGGGTCGGTGGGTTGGGCCGCCGCCAGGGGCAGCGGCTCCGGCGTGGGCGACGGAGAGACGGCCGGCGAACCGCCGGCGCCGGCCGAACCGATGGCCGAGGCGACAGCGCCAGCCGACGGCCCCGAACTGGAGCTCGTGCCCGCGGTGCCGCAGGCCACGACGGCAAGGGCCACCAGGGCGACGAGGAGCGCGAGCGCGATCCAGCGCCGCCGGGCGATGGGCCAATGGCTATCGGGTCTCATGCTAGCGAACAGGGTCGTAGCCTCCCCGACTCCAGGGGTGGCAACGAGCGATCCGGCGCATTCCCATCCAGCTCCCTCTCAGCAGACCGTACTTGGCGATCGCCTGTTCGGTGTAGACCGAGCAGGTCGGCTCATAACGACAGACCGACGGACGCCAGGCGAACACGCGGCGGTAGAGCCGGATGAGCCCGATGCCGACCGTTTTCACCTGAGGGGTGGCCCTCCGAAGATCCCTCCCCGGCGGAGAAGGCTTTGCAGCGCTCCCGTCAGCGCCAGGTGATCTGCCGCGATGACGGGCGGACGGGCGATGATCAGGACGTCCCAGCCTGGCTGAAACGAGGGCGCCATCACCCTTAGTACTTCACGGAGCCGCCTGCGCACCCGGTTCCGGACTACCGCTCCGCCGAGCTTGCGTCCAGTCGAGAGCCCGAAGCGCGTCTCCTCGAGGTCGGTCCGGCGAATTCGAACCACGAGCAGGGGGTTGGACCTGACGGTGCCTTGACCCTGCAACGCGGCGAAATCCTCCGGGCTGGAGAGCATGACCAGCCGCGACGAATTGTGGACGCGGTCCGCCGTCAGACGGTGAGCTTCTTGCGGCCGTGAGCGCGGCGGGCGGCGAGCACGCGGCGTCCCCCGGCGGTCTTCATCCGGGAGCGGAAGCCGTGCTCTTTGGCGCGATGCCGCTTCTTGGGCTGATAGGTTGGCTTCATCGGACGGCGGTTCTCTCTCCATACGGCCTCGGGGTCAGGATACCCCGAAAGGCACGCGAACGCGCCTTGGCGCCACACGAGCGCTTCGGCGCGTCTGCCGGCGGATTATATGAACGCGCCGCAGCGGGTGTCAATCGGCGCCGCCGGGCGGCGGGGCTCCAATCGGGCTTCCGGGGCAGGGATTCGACAGATACTCCCCGGGAGTATGCGATTCGGATCGGCCCGAAGCCTTGCCGGAGCCGCCGGGGCGGTGCTATTCTTCGGCGGCCCGCAGCGCCAGACACCTCGGGGCCACGGCCCGGAGGGGCCATGAGGACCGACAGACTCCCCGGAGGAGAGCCCGATCGGTCGAGCCCACGGCGCCGGAAGGTGAAAGCGGAAACCGGGCGTCCGTCACGATACCGGCTATCCATCACAGTCTTGCCAAGGACTAAGCCTGCCTCGATGGACGCGAAACAAGTCTGGCGCGCAGCACTCGGCGAACTCCAGGTTTCCCTGTCTCCGGCCAACTACGAGACCTGGCTGCGTGACACGTTGCTCGTCGATGTCGACGACAACCGCTTCAAGATCGCGGTCCCGAACGGTTTCGCCAAAGACTGGCTGGAGACTCGCTACCGCTCCCTGATCTCCCAGACGCTGGCCCGCATCGTCGGCTACAGCGTCCAGGTGGAGTTCGTGGTCCGCCCGGCCGGCAAGACCGCCCCCGCCAACAGCAACGGCGCGGCGGCCGGCCCCGCAACGCCGTCTGTCCGGGTCGAGGCCACGCGCGTCGGCGCGCCCGATGGCGCGTCCACCAACATCAACCCGCGCTACAACTTCTCGAACTTCATCGTCGGCTCGGCCAATCGACTGGCCCACGCGGCCAGCCTCTCTGTGGCCGAGCGCCCCGGGCACGCCTACAACCCGCTCTTCCTGTATGGCGGCGTGGGCCTGGGCAAGACGCACCTGATGCACGCCATCGGCAACGCCGTGATCGCCCGCTTCCCGCGCAAGCGCGTCGTGTACGCGACCAGCGAGAAGTTCACCAACGAGTTCATCACCAGCATCCAGCAGGGCAAGATCGATGAGTTCCGCGCCCGCTACCGCCGCATCGATCTCCTCCTGATCGACGATATCCAGTTCATCGCCGACAAGGAGCGGACCCAGGAGGAGTTCTTCCACACGTTCAATGCCATCCACGAGGACGGCAAGCAGATCGTGCTGTCCTCGGACCGGCCGCCCAAGGCGATCCTGACCCTGGAAGAGCGTCTCCGCAGCCGATTCGAGTGGGGCCTTATCGCCGACCTGACCGCCCCGGACCTGGAGACTCGGATCGCGATCCTTCGCGCCAAGGCGGAGGAGCAGGCCGTCCCGGTCAGCTCGGACGTGCTGGAGTTCATCGCCCGCAAGGTGGTCAGCAACATCCGCGAGCTCGAGGGCGCCCTCAATCGGATCGTCGCCTACGCCAGCATGGGCGCGGTGCCGATCACGATCGAGCTCGCCCAGGCGGTGCTATCGAACGTCCTCTACAACCCCAAGAAACGCCAGGTCACGCCCGAGCGGATCACTCGCGCCGTCGCGGATTACTACGGCGTCCAGATCGACGCTCTCAAGGGCCAGAAGCGCGACAAGGCAATCGTGGTGCCGCGCCAGATCGCGATGTTCCTGATGCGCGAGGAGACGGACGTCTCGCTGCTGCGCATCGGGGCCGAGCTGGGCGGCCGGGACCACTCCACGGTTCTGCACGCCTGCGACAAGATCAACCGCGAGATGGGCATCAACGACGAGCTGCGGCGGGAGCTGGCCGCCGTCCGAGAGCTGATCTACGCGGAGTAGGGCAGCCTGGCTCATGGGTGCCCAGAGCAGTGAGCGGGAGTCGATAAAGGGGCCCATCGTTACGTTGCCCTGAGCTTGCCGACCCGCGAATGAAGGAAGGGTTCGAGCGGGTCACTCGTTCGCGAGTGCCTTCTTCCGGCCGGAACCTGGACTCCCGGGTCCGACTGCCTCGAGGAGCGCAGAGCACGGTTACTCGTGGATAACCTGCCCCAAACCGTGGATAACCGGCGCCTGCGGTGGAGAAATGCCCGTGGCGCGGCAGATGGGAGGGTGCTTGGATCGCTACCCCAGCAGGCCATACCGGTAGCGCCCACGGGGCTCACTCAATGCCCCAGGCAACCTTGTCCCCGATTCGAACCAGCTCGTCCACCTTCAGAAGCGATCCATCCACCGTCGTCCCAAGCATGGCCACGGAGGCCGATCCACAGTCTCCACGCCATGACTATGGTGATGACGGAATGAGAAGATAGATAGACAATCAACCCGGAGTAGGATCTGGGCCCGTCACTCGATCTCCCGATATCCGCCCCGTAGCCGCCCGATCCCAGGGGAGTAAAGCCGAAGTGAAACTCTCGGTGATGCAGGAGAACCTGGCTCGTGGTCTCCAGGTCGTCAGCCGCGCCGTTTCGGCGCGTAGCACCCTGCCCGTCCTCAATAACGTCCTTCTCCGAACGGAGGATGGCGGCCTCAAGCTGACCGCGACGAACCTCGAGATCGGGATCACGTACTGGGTGCCCGGCAAGGTCGAGGAAGGTGGCTCGGTAACCGTCCCTGCGCGCTTGCTGACCGATATCGTGGCGGGACTGCCGGCCAACGAGCGCGTCGATCTCGAGCTCCAGGCGCAGGAAACGCTCAATATCAAGGCCGGCCGGTTCGAGACCCATGTCAAGGGTATCGACGCCGAGGAGTTCCCGGCTCTCCCCACCGCCGGTGACAAGCCCACCACCCGCGTTGCCCAGAGCGTTCTGCGAGAGGCGCTCGATGAGGTGACTTTCGCAGCCGCGGTCGATGAAGCCAGGCCGATCCTGACCGGCGTTCTGGCCAGGTTCGAAGGTACCCAGCTGACGCTGGCCGCGGCCGACAACTACCGGATCGCGGTCAAGACGATAGCCATCCTCGACGCGGTCGAGGAGACGAGCATAGTCGTCCCCGCTCGCTCCCTTCATGAGCTATCGCGGGTTCTGTCCGAGACGGACGACCCGATCGATCTCGTCCTCTCGCCCAGCCGAAACCAGATCCTGTTCCATCTCGAAGGCGTCGACCTGGTGAGCCGGCTGATCGACGGCCAGTTCCCCAACTACCAGCAGGTCCTGCCGAAGAGCCACACCACGACGGCCACGGTGGACCGCGATCAGCTCCTCAAGGCGGTCAAGCTGGCCAGTCTCATCGCCAGCTCGTCGTCGAACATCGTCAAGCTGCAGGTCGGCAAGGACGCCGAGACCGGCCTGACCGTCAGTGCCGCGGCCGATGTCGGAGACAATCGCAGCGAGGTCGAGGCCCAGGTCGAGGGCGACGGCACCACGATTGCCTTCAACGCCAAGTACCTGGTCGAGGTCCTTTCCAACGTCCCGGCCGAGCAGTTCGTCATCGAGCTCAACGGGCCACTCTCACCCGGGGTCTTTCGGCCCGTGGGCGACGGCCAGTACGTCCACGTCGTCATGCCGGTCAAGACGACCTCTTAGGAGCGGCAGATCCCCCAGGACAGTCCAGTCGGGCCCCGGTCGAGACCTCCGACGCTGCTTCGCTCTTTGGCCCTCCGGAACCTCCGGGGCTACGCCTCGCTGGACCTGACCCTGGGACCCGGGCCACAGCTCATCTGGGGCCCGAACGCGGCCGGCAAGACGACCCTGCTCGAGGCCATCGTCATGCTGGCGCTGGGCCGGTCCCACCGCACCGGGGCCGATGCCGAGCTGGTCCGCTGGGGGACCGATTACCTGCGCGTGGAGGGCGTGGTGGCCGCGACGACGGGCGTCTTCGAGGGGGCGGGGGGCGCCGTTGCCGAGGCCGAGCGCCGCGACGGGGTGACGCTGGACGTCACGCTCCAGGCCGGTCGAAAGCGGATCCAGGTCAACGGCGTGCCACGCCGGCCCGCGGCTCTCGCCGAGCACTTGCGGACGGTGCTCTTTGCCCCGGAGGAGATGTTGCTCGTGATGGGGCCGCCGACCCTGCGGCGCGCGGCGCTGGATCAGCTGGCCGCGCCGCACGACCCGATGTACGGCTCCCACCTCGCGACGTACACGCGCGCCCTGGCCCAGCGCAACAGCGTGCTGCGGCAGATCCGCGAAGGCCAGGCCGACCGTGTTTCGCTCCGCTACTGGGACGAGCCTTTCCTGGCCTCGGGCGCGGCGATCGTGGCGGCGCGGCTGCGCCTGCTGGATCTGATCGCCGAGCCCCTGGCCGCCGCCCACCGCGAGATTGCGCCCGAGGAGGGGCCCCTGGCGCTCGCCTACTCCACGAACGCGCCGCCGCTGCCCGGGGAGTCCGCCCGGCAGGCCCTGACCCGCCGGCTGGCGGAGACGGCAGAAAAAGAGGAGTGGAATGGAACCACGCTGGTGGGCCCGCATCGCGACGACGTGGTCTTCAGCAGCGGCGGCCGCGACCTGACAACCTTCGCCTCCCGGGGCCAGCAGCGGACCGCAATCCTGGCCCTCAAGCTGGCCGAGCTGGATCTTCTGACCGCTCTCGACGGCCGCCCGCCGCTCCTGCTGCTGGACGATGTCTTCAGCGAGCTGGATCCGGTGCGACGCAGCCACCTGGTCCGGCGCATCGCCGAGCTGCCCCAGGCGCTGGTCACGACGACCGTGCCGGAAGACCTCGACCCGGATCTTCGGCGGCGGGCACGGGCCTGGCGCGTCGTCGCCGGCGAGGCGGGCGCCCGCGTCGAGGAGGCCGGGGCGTGAGCCGCGAGCGCGGGGAGCGCGGGGGTGAGCTCGATCGGGGCGGCCAGCGCAGCGCGGGTCGCGAGGGCGGCCAGGTTCGCCGGTCCGAGCGCCAGGGCATGGAGCGCCTGGGCGACCTGCTGCCCGAGGCCGCCCGTCAGCTCGGCCTGGACGAGCAGCTGGAGCAGGCCGAGGCCATCGCCGCCTGGCAGCGGATCCTCACCGAACGCGTGCCTGCCGCGGTCGGGTCGTGCCGGCTGGTGGCGCTGGTACAGGGCGTGGCGACGGTCGAGGCCGACCAGCCGATCGTCGCCCAGGAGCTGCGGCTGCGCGCCCCTGAGCTCATGGCCGCCCTCCGTTCGGCCGTGCCCCCACCTGTGCGCCAGCTTCGAATAACGGCGAGGCACGTATAATCGCCTCCGCTTCGCACACAGCCTCCGCCGCTAGCAGTCATCATGACCGTCCGCCTTCAAATGAAGCTCGGCCTGGTGGCCGAGTCGCAACGACCGCCCGATTCGCCTGATTCGGTCCTCGTCGTCGAGCCGAGCATCGGATCCACCACCCGCACCAAGGGCAGCCTCTACCTGGTGGTGACGGGCGTCGGCGGGGGTGAGCTTCGGTCTGCCACGAACATGGTGGCCGAGCGCATCCGGCACGAGTACTACTACGACGAGTCGTGCGGAATCACCGTCTGCCTGAAGAAGGCGATCAAGGCCGCGAACCGCGAGCTGCGCGTGACCGAGCAGCTCGCGGCCAGGCACGGCGAAGGTGGGCCCATCGGCATCGCCCTCGCCGTGGTCCGGGGCAACGAGCTCTACGTGGCCACGGTCGGACCGGCGGAGGCATACCTGGTCCGCCAGGCCCGCCTGCTCACGCTGCCCGAGCCGGGGCCCGAGAGCGGTCTGCCGAACGACGACATGAACGATCCGGAGGTCTGGCACGGCCCTCTGCTCGTCGGCGACAGCCTCATCCTCATCTCCCCCAACGCCACCCACCGGATCGGCCTCGCGCCCATACAGGAGGCCGTGATCCAGCTCCATCCCCAGGTCGCGATCGAGCAGATCCACCGCCAGCTCACCGGCGGCGGGATCGGCGTCTCCGGCGGAGACGGCATGATCGCGCTGGAGGCGGACGAGGTCTCGGTGACCCAAAAGTCGCAGCCGCTCAAGCCGGTCTGGCCGAGCGACTCGCTGGCGGGGGTGCCTGAGCATTCGCCTATCCCGCTCGCCGACGCGGTCGTGGACGGCGTGTCGGCGGTGCAGCACACGGCCCAGCACGTCCAGCGCACCGCGGACGGGATCATCCGCCACAGTGTCTACGGCCTCTTCGAGCACATGCCGCGCCGGTCGGTCCAGCGCGTCCGCATCACGCCCATGGCCGTTCAGCGTGAACGCCAGCGCCGGGTGGCCAGCGCAGTCATAGGCATGCTGCTCGTCCTGACGGTCGTGGCCGCTTCGCTGTGGTACCTGGCCGGAACTCGCCAGCAGCAGGGTGTCGATCATCAGCAAACCGCCCAGTCTGCCTACCTGCAGGTCCAGAGCGACGTGGCCGCGGTCTACGGCCAGGGCCGCAACCTGCTCATCAGCGACCCGACAAGCGCCCTCAACTACCTGACCGACGCGTACGCCAACCTGAAGATCGCCCAGGCCAACGGCTATACGGCCGCTGAACTCGCGCCCCTGCAGGCGCAGGTCCTCGACGGCCTGAACCAGTACTACCGCGTCAACGTGATCACACCGGAGGTCGTCCTGTCGTTCGGGAGCGACCGCCTGGACGGCCTGGTCCTGGGTCCCGACGGCGGCGCCTACGTCATCGACGGCACGAACGGCACCGTCTACCGCGTGGACTTGGTGACGCGCGCCAAGCGCGTGATCGCCGTACCGGGCGAGAGGCCGGTGGGCGGCGGGGTCGTCGGAACGCCCCGCCTGCTCGCCGTCGGCGGGCCCGACGTCTTGATCCTCGACAGCGCCAACACGCTGTGGCGGTGGCGGCCGGCGACCGGCGCGGCCGGCGATGGGACCCTCCTCAAGGTCAACGTCGAGGATTCGGGGACCTGGGGTTCGGGCGTCCGGGCGATCGGTACCTTCCTGACGGACGCCAGCACGGGTCTTTACACGCTGTACGTGGTCGTGCCGTCGGCCAGCCAGGTCCTCAAGTACCCGGCCTCGAGCGATGGCAGCGGCTACTACGCGCAGGCTCGATCGTCCTACCTGGTCGCCGATCAGGACGTGACCCAGGTCGACGACATGTACATCGACGGCAGCCTGTACCTGCTCGACAACGGGGTCGTGGAGCGGTTCGACTCGGGTCAGGCCATCCGAGGCTGGACCGCGGACCCGCCGGGGGACACCATCATTCGGCCGAACGCCCCCTTCTACACTGCCATCGCGGCCGACAACCCGATCGCCGACCAGGGCAACCTGTATGCCTACGACGGCCTTGGCCGGCGGGTCGTCTCGTTCACCAAGAGCAATGGCACCTACGTCCAGGAGTACATCCTCCCGCCCAACTCGCCGTACTTCTCCGCCCTCAAGGAGATGTTCATCCAAACGGGCTTGAACGGGTCCAACCCAACCCTGTTCTGGATCGAGAGCGGGAACCTCCTGAGGGCACCGCTGACGCAGCCATCCGCGGCCGGCGCTAGCCCGTCGCCTTCCGGGCCAGCGGCGACGCCTACCAAGAAGGGCTGATCCGGCCGGGCCGCCCGGACGTCGTCGGCCGCGCTCGGAGTCGCCCAGCGGCCTGCGTCCGGGGGCGGTCGGCGCGAGGGCGGTTGGCGCGAGGGAGTGGGATAATCGCGCCATGGCAGACTCGCTGGTCGAGGTCGTCGTGGAGAGCGTCCGGGTTCACATGCTCTCCAGCCAGCACGTCGTGCTCCTCAAGGAGACGGAGCGGGAACGCTACCTGCCGATCTGGATCGGGCCGTGGGAGGCCAATGCCATCGCCACCCGGCTGCAGGGCGTGACCCCCGAGCGGCCGCTCACCCACGACCTGTTCGTCGCAACCCTGACTGCCCTGGGCGCGAACCTCAAGCGCGTGATCATCTCGAGCCTGACCGAGGAGACCTACCACGCCACGCTCGAAGTGGAGCTGCACGGCCGAACCTTCGAGGTGGACGCCCGCCCGTCCGACTCCCTGGCCCTGGCGGTTCGCAGCGGCGTCCCGATCTTCGCCTCGCAGGCGGTGCTGGACAAGGCCGGCGTCGAACCGGAGCTGCACGTGGACGAGAAGCTCGAGGTCTTCCGCGAGTTCGTCAACTCGCTGAACGTGGATCTCGAGGAGGAGCACCGCGAGGGGCCGGGCACCCAGGAGTAGAGCTCTCCGCCGCGCCGGGCCCCGGGGGTCGTTTCTAGCCGAGCATCGCCTCGCCGCGGAGCATCGCCTCGGAGCGCCGCAACCACAGCCGGAACCGCAGTCCCCAGAAGTCGCGGACGGCGCGGAAGACCACGCTGGGCTTCGCGCCCGTGGGCGATCCGGCGGTGCGCGGGTAATGCGGCACACCAACCTCGCCGATGCGGCGGCCCTCGAAACGGAGCTTGATGAGCAGCTCGGCCGTGAAGAAGGCGCCCCCGGAGGCGACCCTGATCGGTCGCAGGGACTCGCGCTTGAAGAGCTTGCAGGCGCAGTCGATGTCCTTGACCCGGACGCCGAAGAAGACGCGGTTCGAGAGCCGGTAGACGCGAGCGTACCAGCGGCGGATCGGCGGGTCGGCTCGCTTGAGGCGGTAGCCCACCACTACGTCCGGGGCATCCGGGGCAGCCAGGCGCTCGGTCAGGCGGCCAACGTCCGCCACCTTGAACTGGCGGTCGCCGTCGATGAATGCGATCAGGTCGTAGCGGGCGGCTCGGAAGCCGGATCGCAGGGCCGCACCGTAGCCCAGGTTCGTGGGGTGGTGGACGACGCGGAAGACATCCGGATGACGCTTCGCCAGGTCGTCGGCGAGGGCGGGGGTGCGGTCCTTCGAGCCATCGTCGACGGCGATGATCTCGAACTTGTCCGCCAGCACGGGCAGCGTCGCCAGCGCCTCGTCGACGAGGGCCTCGAGGTTCGCCTCCTCGTTGTGGGCCGGGAAGAAGAACGACAGCTCCGCGACCTTGCCCGCCGTGGCCGCCGGACCGCCGCCACCGGTCGCCCTCGGAACCTTGCCCTGGCTCACGACGTGCCTTTCTTGCTGATGACCTGCGGGATGGTCGACCCATCGATCAGGGTGAAGTCCTTCAGGTCGTACATCGTGCTCAGCGCGTCCAGGCCGTCATAGCCCCACGAGAAGCGCAGCAGGAAAACGGGTCGCTGGCCGAGATAGTGGTCGATGACGTCCCACACTTCGCCGAGGTTGTCGCCCGCCGGGACACGCATGCTGTCGTCGACGATGTAGATGTCTGGCCGGAGGCCCTCGACTTTTTGACCGTACCAGAGCGCCGTCGAGTCGTACCAGTTGCTCACGATAACCGCGTTCGCCGGGAGGCCGCCTTTGGCGGGCGAGGCGAGGACCGCCCGCATCCAGGTCTCCCTCCCGGTTTGGTCACTCTGGCTCACTCCTCCGGGGTGGTCTCCATCCGGGACGTGCTGTCGCTCGGGGACGACGGCCACGTTGGCGACGAGGAGGCTGGCCGCGACCAGGACCTCCACCGCCAGCAATGCGGGTGCCTGCCAGAGGGAGCCGCCTTCGTGGTCCGCCTCGCCGTCGGAGCCACCCAGGCCCGGCGGGCCGATGTCCTCGGCCGCCTCGCCGTTGGGGCGAGACGCGCCCGGCGCGAATCGGGACGCGGCCACCCCCGCCAGCCAGACGCCGAGCGAGACGGCGTCCGCCAGGCCGAGGCCCACGAAAGTGAAGGCCACGAAGACCGGCACCAGGAAGTAGCGCTCCAGGTCCGAGTTGACGTACGCGGCCGAGAATCCGGCAGTGACGACCGCCGCGAGCACGCTCAAGAGGACGTAGCGCGGCCGTCGCGCCAGGCTCGTGCCCAGTCCGAGGGCGGCGAGGTAGCCGAGCGGCCCGAGCCAGCTCGAGATCAGGTTCATTACCGCCGCGTACTTGACCCCGAGGTCGGACCAGACATCGCCGACGCCGAACTGCTGGCCCAGAACGACGTACCAGAAGCCGCTCCAGGTGTCCGGGTGGGCGTACACCAGCGGCGCGTTCATGGCCGCGCGGATCGGCAGCTCCGCGAAGAGGACAACGACGGTCGCGCCCAGGACGGCGGCGCAGGTCAGGACCAGGCGCCACCGAAAGAGGATCAGTGGCGCCACGGCCAGGACGAACAGGCCGATTGGCAGGGCCAGCAGCAGGCTCAGCGAGTGGTTGGCGACGGCGACGCCGTAGATGCCCGCGGCGGCCACCAGCCAGCGGTCCGCGCGGCGGCGCCTCTCCGGATCCCGGTCGCTGCGCCGCCGCTCCCAGACGAGCAACAGCAGGACGATCAGCGTCACCAGGGCGAGATGGAACATGTGCGGGTCGGCGTAGGTCGAAAGCCGCCAGAACACGGGACTCGTGTCGATCGACATGCCGGTCGGGAAGGAAACCGACACGGGAGAGAAGGTGGGCATGACCAGGAGCAGGAGCCCGGTCGCCAGGGCGATCCAGCGCATCCCGGTCAGGAACTGGACTATGGCCACGGTGCCGGCCACGGCGCCCGCCGCGAGGATGGCTTGCAGCAGGTTCATGCGGTAGGCCGGCTCGCCGAAGGGGAGCAGGTGAGAGGCGATGAAGCCCAGGATCACGTAGGCCGGGTAGCCCGTGGGGTGGGCGGTTCCCAGCACGGGCCCGACGGTCTGGAACTCGGCCGTGTCCCCGCCGGCCGAAGAGACCATGCCGGGCGCAAGCGTGGGAATGACGAGCCAGAGCGTCACCGCCGCCGCGACGAGCGGGACGAAGGCCGTGGCGGCCCAGGGTCGATTCAGCCCGGCCCTCTCGAGGCGGGCCAGGATCGCGCCGGCGCGGCCGGAAGGCGCCGCCGCCTCCGGCGAACCATCCACCTGCGTCGATCGGTCACCAGCCAAGGGTCACTCCCCAGACGGTGCCCCACAGGTTGATCGCGATCGACGCCGCCACCAGCAGCACCAGCGGCCAGAGGCGGCCGATGCGGCTGGCACCCAGGGCCACCAGGAGGATCGCGAAGGGGGCGAAGTCGTTGCTGAAACGGTAGCCGAACTGGACCCAGCCCTGGCTGAAGTGCATGAGGTTCACGAACGCGATTGCCACCACGGCGACGGTCGCGCCGGCCGTCACGCGGTCGATCTGCAGCCCCCGAATCGGCCGCCAGGCGAGCGGCGCGAGCAGGTAGGCGGGGCTGGTCAGGATGATGCTGTTGCCGACCCAATTCGGGACGGCGATCGGGCAGGACGGGTCGAACAGCCCGCGGGCCTGCCCGGCCTGGCAGAGCAGGTCCGTCGACCAGGGATACTGGCTGGGCATGATCAGAGGCGTGTTGAAGAACATGATCATCAGGTTCTGCGGCACGTAGCGCAGGTCCTCGATGGACCAGTCGGCGTGGTAGTTGAGGAACGTGTACGCGAGCTCCTGGTGGTACAGGTAGGTGTACACGGGGTTGAAGAGGTGGCCCGTGCTGGCGTAGGTGTAGACGAGCAGCACGATCAGCGGGACCGCCGCCCCGGCCCCGGCCAGCAGCCCGCGGCGGAGCCAGCTTCCGCCGCCGCCGACGAGGATCAGGAACGGGAAACCGAAGACGATCGTCAGTCGCGCCGTGCAGGCGAGCCCGAAGAGGAGCCCGGCGGCCAGCTGGCGCGACTCCGGACGGCCCAGGGCCGCCCAGAAGGCGGCCAGCGCGTCGTCGACGACCTGCGGCCGCAGCCGGGCCAGGCCGACCAGCCCGACCACGACGGCCAGCCCCACGACGTCCACGACGGTCAGGGCGAGCGACGACTGGGCGCCGAGGATCAGGCCGGCCGGCACGCCGCCGACGATCGCGATCGTCAGGATCAGCGGCACCAGGACGCCGGGCCCGCCCGACACGGCCATCGCCAGGACCGCCGCCGCGATGACGATCAGCACGCCCAGGCCGGCGATGGCCGCGGCCGCGCTCCCGGCCTCGGCCCGCCAGTAGAGAAGCCCCCCGAGCGCCCCCAGGACGACGATCGTCGCCGCCGACCGCCACCGGCCGGGCCACGTCAGCCGCCGAGCCGCGGCAGTCTCATCCGCGACGGGCCGCGGCCCGGCGGCCTCGCGGTCCGCGGAGAGCGCACAGCCGATCGCCGCCAGCAGGCAGCCGATGGCGACGATGTGGGCCCAGAACCACGTGCTGCCGATAGCGGCCGCGTACCAGAGCACGGTGCCGAGGCCCATGAAGAGCGACGTCAGCACGCGTATCCGGTGGCGAATCGGCAGATAGCCGAGCACCCAATTTGCAAGACCGACGTCCAGCGCGGCGAAGATCGCGGCCAGCAGCTGTTCGTTGGTGAACAGGTGCCACAAGGCCACGAACGGGAGCAGGACCAGCGCCGGCAGGGGCGGGAAGGGGAGTATGCCGCGATTGGTGTCGTTGCCGTTCGCGTCGAGGATCGGCTGGACGTCCTGGTACCAGGAATCGCCCGGCGACTGGGCCGAGGGGGCGACGTGGATCGGGATCGACGTCTGGCCGTCCAGCCATGCCTGTGCCTGCCAGACGAAGTGGATGTAAGGGTTCTGGCGGTTCGGATTGGAGAAGACGAAGACGACCAGGCACAGGACAACGACGGCCATGCCCCAGACGAAGGGCGCTACGCGCACCCGCTTGTCCGGCTCGCCGACGGTGTCGTCCTGCCCGCTTGCCGCCGGCTCCCCTGCCCGGTCGGGCTGGGTGCCCTGCCCGGGCGAGGCCTGGGTTATACTCCGCTCCACCTCAGCGCTCGTCCAGGAGGCCGTTTCGCTTGGCAGGCCCGAGCACGCGAGGGGCCAGCCCGCGGGGGAGCGCGGCGACGGGAACGGGTGATTTCGGCAGCTCTGTTCCTACCATCGTCATCCTCCTCGTCCTGGGCCTGGCCCTCCGCCTCATCATCGCATACGTTCTTCTTCCGGGGTCGGGGTTCCCAACCGACCTCTCTTCGTTCCAGGGCTGGAGCGGCCAGCTGGTGGCGCAGACACCGCTGGGGTTCTACGGCAAACCCGGTTTCCTGGATTATCCCCCCGTCTACCTTCTCTTCCTGTGGGTCCTCGGCCTGCTCTTCTCGCCGTTCGGCGGCGTGGGTGACGCGGTCAAGCTGATCCCGATCTTCGGCGACCTGGCGCTGGCCTACCTGGTCTTCGACATGGCCCGGGAAATGGGCGCCTCCCAGCGACGGGCCCTCATCGCCTGCGCGATCGTGCTGCTCAACCCGATCACGTGGTTCGACAGCGCGATCTGGGGCCAGGCGGACGTGGTCGGCTCCGTATTCATGCTCATCGGCCTGCGGGCGCTCCTCCGGGATCGCCGGGAGCTGGCCGCGGCCTTTGCCGTGGTCGCCGCGCTGACCAAGATCCAGCTTGGGATCCTGGGCATCATCGTCGGCTTCGTGGTCATCCGGCGATCGCTCGTTCCACGCGACGGCAGGCGCGATCCCGAACGTGTGCTGACCTCCATTGCCGCCGGCCTGGTGGCGGCGGCGCTCGTGTGTCTGCCCTTCACGGGGCTCGATCTAGCCGGCCTGGCCGGGCGCCTTACCACTGGCCCGTTCCTCCTGACGCTGGCCGCCGGCCTGGTCGGCGCGGCCGGCGTTTACCTGTGGGTTCGTCGTTGGGAGATAGTGCCTGCCGCGCACCGCCGGCTCGTGGCCTGGACGGCCGCGGCGGTCGCCGTCTTCGCCTCCGCCACGATGGTCTTCGACTCGATTGCCAGCCACATCATCAATACCTTCGGTGAGTACCCGTACCTCACCCTGAACGCCTACAACCCGTGGGCGCTGGTCGCCGACCAGTTCGGCGACGCGATGGACCGGAACCTGTCCTGGATCCACGACGCCCCCTGGGCGAATCAAGCGGGCACGACCCAGGCCGGTTTCAGCGTCGGTCCCTTCCCGCCGGGAGTCGCGATCGCCCTGGCGGGCCTGTGTCTTCTGCTCGTGGCGATCGCGGTCCTGGCCTGGCTGTGGGCCGGCTCGATCGAAGCCGAGGCCGCGGCAGCCGGTCCGAAGGATGAGGGAGCCCAGAACGCGGAGGCCCTCGATGGCGAGCCTGCGGAACCGCCGCCCGGACCGGCCAAGCGTGCCTTCTCGCTCCCTTCGGAGCTGCGCGCCATCGCGGTCGGCGGCCTGGTGGTCGTCGGTGCGATCCTGTTCCTGCTCCTGGGCCAGCAGTTCGAGTCGCTTGCCGCTCAACCCTTCGGGTTTCACCTCGACGCTCTGCCGGCCGTGATAGTCGGCGATGGCTACCTGCTCGCCATCTTCGCCGGAGTCGGCGTCTGGGCGGCCTGGCGCGACGACCGGCTGTCGATGGTCGTGGCGCTGGCGATCATGGCGATCGCTTTCTTCGTCGTCCCCACGCGCGCGCACGAGCGGTACCTCTTCCCGTTCTTCGCGGTCGGGGCGATCCTGCTGGCCGTCTCCTGGCGCTGGACCGTCACGTACGTCGTCCTGGCCGTGGTCAACACCGCGAACCTGCTGGCCGTTCTGGTCGAGTACCAGGGCATCCCCGGCGTCCAGGGCGCTCCGGGGACGGCCGGCCCCATCTCGGTACCGCTCGGCGACCTGGGCAACTTCCTCAAGACCGCGGAGTGGCCGGCCGGGATCATCTGGCCGATCGCCCTCTCGGGCATTGTTACCGGGCTCGCTCTGCTGTGGGCCCTGGCCCAGATGCGCGGTCGGGCCGTGGCGGTGCTGGCATGGGAGGCCGAGCGTGCCGGGCGAGAGCCCGAGCCGCAGGTCGAGCCACCGGTCTGGTCGGCCCGACCGGGCGTCGAGACGGGCGAGCCGGCTGACGCGGGCGCGCCCGCGGGGTCGCCAGCAAGCGGCGCCCTGGCGGCCGTGACCGCCCCCGCCGGCGATGCCGGCTGGGCGTACGCCGAGGCCGACGAAGGGTCCGGCGACGAGGACCGGAAGGGGCTATCCGAAGAGCGGCCGGAGTTCGTGCCGGGCTGGGTGATGGCGGTCTGGCACCGGCTGTACCGCCCGTCCCAGCTGCCGGACCGTTCGGCGTCCCTCGACTCCGAGCCTCGCGGCCGGCTGAGCAAGCTGGACCTGTGGGTCGTCGCAGCCCTGATCGTGACGATCCTCTCGATGCGCATCTACCGCCTCGGCGAGCCCCCGCAGATGTACTTCGACGAGGTCTACCACGCCCGTACCGCCACGGAGTTCCTGCAGGACTGGCGCTACGACATCCCGCACTACATCTACGAGTGGACGCACCCGCACCTGGCCAAGTACGCCATCGCCGCCGGCATCACCCTTTTCGACGACGACAAGGTCACGGCCACCAGCAACCTGGGCGTCCCGGTCAAGGACGCGGTCGTCCAGCCGCGCATCGTGCCCGAAGCCTCCGTAGACGGATCCACCAGCGATCCGCGCTCCAACCCGAACGCTCGTCTCGGCGATCGCTTGTACGTCGCCACCGGCAGCGCCGTGATCGCGTACGACCTCCAGACTCGGGCGGAGGTGGCAACGTACCCGATTCCCGGCGCCTCCACGCTCTCAATCGCGGCCGACACGGGCGACATGTACGTCGGCACGTCCGATGGCCGAATCTGGCGGATCGACATCAACTCGCTCGACTACGTGCGCCTGGGGACGGCCAGCTCGCCCGCTCCGGCCGTCGAGCTGTCGACCCAGGTCGGCTTCTCGATCGCTCATCTATACGCCGGCTCGCCGCCGCTGATCCTGGCCGTCGACGCCGTGGGCAACATCGTCTCGGTGGACGGCACCGGGGCGATCGTCGGGCGCAGCAAGGTTGACGGAGCCGCCGACTTTGCGCCGCTGGGCACTGCCCCCGCGACCATCACCTACACGCCTGCGCAGAGCCCCTCGGCCTCGGGCAGCCCCTCGGCCTC
The DNA here is from genome assembly GCA_050014975.1 of Candidatus Limnocylindrales bacterium. Lineage (GTDB taxonomy): Bacteria > Chloroflexota > Limnocylindria > Limnocylindrales > CSP1-4 > Fen-1039. The sequence goes on along the minus strand of JBEKCH010000012.1, from coordinate 7,787 downwards.
GGGCACGGCCGCCGAGGAGCAGGCCCTGGCGACGGCCCTCGGCATCTCCGTGGCGGACGTCGAGGATGCCGTGAACTCGGCGGCGACCTCGGGGCTCCGCAGCCCGCTGCCGCTCGGCACGCTCACGGACGCCCAGGTGTCGAACGTTCAACAGCTCATCGACGCCGGCCAGCTGCCGGACTTCGCGGTCGACACCAACGACCAGCAGGTGGCCGTCGCGTTCGCCTCGGGCGTGGGGATCATGAACGTCCGAACGCTGGCCATGGATCCGGCCTCGACGATCCACACCGACCAGCCGGCCACCTCGATCGCGGTCAACCCGAACGCCAACCAGGAGTCCTACGTCGCCGCCGGCGACTCCATCGTGCTGCTCGATGTGGACCAGTCGGGAACGGGGACGATCACGAGGGATGCCAACCAGACGCTCCAGAAGATGCCCGGGCCAGTGACCACGGTCATCTACGACGACGCGACCAAGATCGCCCAGGCGCTCGGACGAACGCCCGATGGATCGGGTTGGACCGTCTACAGCATCGAGACGAACGGCAATGCCGTCTTCTCCGACGCGCCGCTGCCCTTTGATCCGATCGCCATCGGCGCCGACGTGACGCCGCAGCTGCCCCAGACCGACCGCGAGGAGCTGCTCGCCCTCGCGCCCGACGGCTCGATGGCCACGGTCGACATCGGCCAGTTCGCCTTCTCCTGGCGCATCATCGGTGTCCTGTTCGGGGCCGTGATGGCCGTCGGTCTCTACCTGCTGGTGCGGCTCCTCTTCCGACGTCGATCGATCGGCCTTCTCGTGGCGCTCTTCTCCTGCGTGGACGGCATGTTCTTCGCCCAGTCGCGCATTGCCATGAACGACACGTACGTCGGCGGGTTCCTGTTACTCGCGTATCTCCTGTTTGCCTTCCTGTGGCTGGGCGACAAGACTAAGCGCCGAGCGTGGCTGGCCTTCTGGCTCGGCATGCCGCTGCTGGGGCTGCTGCTGGGCCTGGCCCTGGCCTCCAAGTGGGTGGGGCTCTACGCGATTGCCAGCATCGGCATCCTGATCCTGATCAGGTCCGCACTGGGGCGGTTGATCACGATCCTCGGCATGGCGGCCGGGACGGGCGTGCTGGGCTGGATGGCCATCGCCGAGATGCAAACCCTGCCGGGCACGGGCAACCCGGCTGCGCTGGCAGTGCTTGCGGGCGCAGGCCTGGCGATCGTCGTCGGCGGCGTCTACTACGCCATGGTGAGAGCCCGAACCACGCCCGACAGGGTGCTCATCGTGGTCGTCAGCGCCCTCGTCGCGCTGCCGATCCTGGCTTACTCGCTGACTTTCTACCCGGGCGCCGACCAGAACGGCAGCCCCAACTACACGTTCTTCTTGGTCATGTTCGTGGCGACCCTGCTTGCCGCCGCAGCCAATGCCTACCACCCCCTGTCATGGTCCAAAGAGGAGTTCCGGTTCGCGGTGTTCGCGCCACTGCTGATCGGCATCGGCGCGGGCGTCCTGGGCGTCATGAAGGGCAACCCCGAGCTCATGGGCATCGGCGCTGCCGGCATCATCGTTCCGGGTCCGGTGTTCTGGATCGCCGGCAAGTTCGGCTTCGGCCCGCTGGCGGTCCCGCCCACTCCGGAGGACCCCTCGTACTACGCCGAGCCGGCCGGGGCGGCGGCGCAGGGCTGGTTGAGACTGGGTTCGGGCTTCGGTCTGCCGGCGGTGTGGATGGCGGCCTGCATCGTGGTCCTGCCGGTCGCGATCTACATAGCCATGTACATCCCGTGGGCCATGCCCTGGCAGCCGCAGACACAGGTCGCCATGCAGGAATACGGCGGGCGGCCGCTGCCGGTGCTGATGTGCTGGAACACCGACCTGAACGGCCAGTGCACCAGCGGCTGGCCTGCGGGGCACACCGGCCAGACGCTCTGGGATCTGACCGGCAGCATGTATGCCTACCACAACGACCTGCGCGCCACGCACCCCGCCAGCTCGCCGTGGTGGGCCTGGCCCATGGATCTGAAGCCGGTCTGGTTCGAGAGCATCGGCTACGCCGGGGATGTCGGGTCGATGATCTACGACGGTGGCAACCCGCTGTTGTGGTGGCTCGCCATCACCGGCCTGGCCTTCGTCTGCTGGCAGGCCTTCAAGCGGCGCAGCCTCGGCCTGGCGCTGATCACCATCGCGTTCTTCTGGCAGTGGCTTTCGTGGGCCCGCATCGATCGGGCCTCGTTCCAGTACCATTTCTACACGGCGCTGCCGTTCTTCCTGTTAGCCCTGGCCTACTTCCTGGCGGAGCTGTGGCACGGGCCGTCGCGCCGGACGTGGCTCCTGGCGCGGGTGGGGGTCGCGGCCATGCTGCTCTTCCCGGCCATCCTGTGGCTTGTCACGTACCCTCTATGCTCGCTGGCCCGGGTTAACATGAACGACCCCAACAACCCATGGGCCCATGACGTCTGCGCCCCAACGGTCGGCGGTGTGTTCGGCGATCTCCGGGTCGAGACGCGGGTCTTCCTGATCGCGGTGGTCCTTGTGGCCGCGCTCGTCGTGCTCGGCCTCACCCTGATCCGCCTGGAGCGCCGCTCGGCCGAGGAGAACGAGGGGAATCGGAGCTGGGTCCTCCAGCTGGTGGCGCCCGTGGTCATCGCAGGGGCGCTGCTGCTCTGGCTCGGCGCGAACGCGCCGCGCAGCCTCCTGTTCGATGTGCCTCTGCCCTCGTCGCTGGTCGTTCTGCTGCTGATGCCGTTCTTCCTGCTGCTGGCTCTCGTCGCGCTGACGGCGCAGGATCCGCGCCGCTTCGTGCTGGGACTGTGCGCCGCGGCGGTGGTCGCGTTCGTCGTCCTCTACCCGAACCTTTCCGCGTTGCCGATGCCCAACGACATCGTCAGCGTCTACAACGGCTTCATTCCCACCTGGTTGTACGGCTTTCAGTTCTCGGTGGACCTGCAGGAGGGCTCACCGGTGACTCCCATCACCACCACCTCGGAGATGCTCGCGGTCGCGGTGCTGCTCGCCGCCGTGCTGGTGGCCTACGCGGCCTGGGTGCGGCGAGTCGTGACAGGGTATCGGCGTCATGGGCTGCCACCGGTCGATTCGGGAGACGACGGCGACGGGGGCGAGGCCGGGCCCGCGCCCGAAGTCCAGGGCCCGCACGCCTGAGCTGGAGCCCGGCCCGGCGGCAACGGCGAGGCTCGGCCGGCGGCAGGGATCAGCGGCAGGGCTCGGCCCGTGGCGCCGCGCGACTCAGGACCCGGCTGCGCCCGTGTGCGGGGCTGCGGGGATGGGGGCCGAAAAGCCGGGCGGCAGCTGGTTCTGGGCGGCGAGGCGGCGAATGACGAAGCCGTAATACTCCTCGACCTTGGCCGTGACGCTCTCCCAGCTGAACTGCTGCGCTCGCTGCTGGCCATTGGTGCCCAGGCGGGCACGCAGCGCCGGGTCCACCAGGAGCTCGCTGATGGCGGAGCAGAGCGCCTTGGCGTCGCGAGGTGGAACGAGGATCCCCTGGCTGTTGCGCTGGACCACGCCCTTGTAGCCGTGGATGTCGCTGCAGACGATCGGCGCACCGGCGGCCATCGCCTCGAGCAGCACGATCCCGAACGACTCGCGACCCGTAGCCGGAGAGACGAAGACGTCCGCCGTCTTGAACAGCTGCGCCTTCTCGTCGTCGCTCACCCGCCCCAGGAACTCGACGTTCTGGAGGCCGCGAGTCAGGACGTAGCGCCGTGCCTCTCGCTCCTGCGGCCCCGAACCCACGATCAACAGCCGGGCCTCGAGGCCGCTCTTTCGGATCAGTCGGAACGCCTTGAGGAGATGCGGCAGGCCCTTGCGGTCCTCCAGGCGCCCTACGAAGAGCACGTTCGGCACACCGTCCTGCCAGCGGGCGATCGGCACGGCGCGCTGGAAGCGAACCAGGTTCACGCCGTTGGGGATGACCTTGTAGTCGCCCGGGAAGAAGCGATCCACGAAGTGGCGGGCCGCGGCGCTGACCGCGATGCGGCCGTGCAGCCTGCTCGCATAGCCGGGCAGCATCCGTTTCCCCAGCTCCATCGCCGGCGAGAAACCGGCGTAGGCATGGAACGTGGCCACGTTCACGCTCGTGGACTGGCGCAGCACGATCAGCGACAGGAAGGGGACGAAGGGCTCGTGGTAGTGGAGCAGGTCGAATCGCTCCCGCGCCAGCACATCCCGGACCTGGGATACGAAGCGCGGTGAAACCGTGATCGTGCCCACCGAGCCGTTGCTGGGCACGCTGAAGCCCTTGCCTATGCGGATGATGTCGCCCTCGGACGCGCGCTGCAGGCCGTGGCTGCTGGTGATGATGCGGACGTCGTGGCCGCGCAGGCGCAGGTTCTCGTACAGGAAGCGGACGTGCTCGTTGACCCCACCGGGGAGCGGGTACACGTACGGCGTCACGAGCCCGATCTTCACGCCGGCGGTTCCTCGACCTCGCGGCGACCGGCGTCGGCGGCCATCGATCGAGCGCGGGCTCCGGTTCGCGCCGCCAGCAGACGCCGGGCGAGGCTGCGCCCGGCGGTCGTCGAGTTATCGGCCGAGGTCGCGGAGGCCGCCGCGGAGCCGTCCGCCGCGGCGGTGGCGCGGCGTCGCTCCTCGCGCTCCAGGAGATAGCGGCGTTCGCCTTCGCGCTGCCGCGCCAGCTGTTCGGGCGGCACGCCGAGGTCGCGCGGTGCCTCCTTGCGGAGCAGGTATCGGCGGCCCCAGCGAGAGACGTCGCGGGCTTGCTTGCGAACCTGCTGCCCGTAGATGACGATTTCCTTGGCCGGCCCCCAGATGACGCAGCTGCCGGAGGTCGACCCGGCCAGAACGGCCCGACGATAGTCCTCCGCCGTGCGGCCCGGGAACAGCGTGTAGCCGTCGCCGATCGTGTCGACGGTATGGGCGTCGCTGTTGCCGACGAGCGGCAGCCCCAGCTCCGCGGCGATGCGAGCGGTGGCGGCGCGTCCGTAACGTCCGGCGGTGGATGGGTTGAAGCCCTCGAGGGCATCCCAGTAGACGAGCGGATCGGTCGAGAGATGGACGCGCATGATGGCGCTCTTGCGCAGGCCCAGCGTGAAAGCGGAGAAGGGATGCGGCACAATCGCGAGCCCACCCTGCTCGTGGATCTCGGCGATCGTCGTTTCGAGCCGCTGGTTGCGTCGCAGGCGCGCCTGCAGGAAGACGCCCAGCACGTGACCGCTGCGCGTGGTGACTTCCTCGGCCACGACCACGTGGACGCGGCTGCCTCGCTCGATCGCCAGGCGCTGGCATTCGAACGCCGCCTCCACTCTCTCGTGGTCGGCGATGGCGATCACATCCAGGTCCGTGTGGCGTTCGGCGTGGTTCAGGATCTGGGCGGCCGCTGCGGTGCCATCTGAGGCAACGGAATGGATGTGGATGTCGGCCTTGCCCAGGCGCACCTCGTCGCGTGAGACAGCGCTCTCGTCGTCGCGCGATCCCCGGGGCGATCCGTCGACTTGCTTCACCCGGCCACTCCCTTGCCACCCCCTTGGGCCCTCTCCAGATCGGGCCAGATCGGATGGAAGATCGCCAGCCACTGTTCCGGCGCGTCGGTGACGATGCGCTCGAACAGCAGCGCCTCGTCCCGAGCCATCGACCGGCTGCGCTCTCGCCGGTTCGTCCCCGACGGCGCAGGCAGCGGCCGCAGGTTCCCAAGATAGCGGCCCGGGCCGGTCCGGCGCACGCCCGAGACGTAGATCGGGGCGCCTGTCTCGGAAGAGAGCAGGGCGGGTCCGGCGGGAATCTTGGTCCTGGCGCCGAAGAGCTCGACCTCCAGCCCGCTGCCGGTCAGATCGCGGTCGGCGATGATGCCGATCGGTTCGTTGCGGCGCAGGACCGCCAGCAGCTCGGGGCCCGCCTCTTCGATGGTCAGGATTCGAACGCCGATCACGCCTCGCGTCCGCCGCATGTAGGCCTGGATGCGCTCGTTGCGAAGCGATTCCATCGGGGCGACGACCTGGCCGATGTGGTGGAGGGCGAGGAAGCCGGGCAGCTCGATCGTGCCGAAATGGAGGCCGACCAGGATGAGCGCCTTGCGCTCGGAAAGCGCGGCGGCGACTTCGTCGGGCGTCTCGATCACGAGCCGCTTCTCCAGGTAGCCTAAGTCGAAGCGGGGCGCCCGGGCCAGCTCGACGTAGTAGTGAGCGTGATGGCGGAAGGCCGAGCGGACGATCGCCTCGAGGAGGCGCGCGTTGACGGCCGCCCGGTGGTACCGCTCATCCCCCACGCCGCGCGCGGCCATCCACTCGACCACGCGGCGGAGGTTGCGACGGGCCTGGTCGCGGCGCCTGCGGGCCACCCAGTACTCGACGGTGCCCGCCATGTTGCCAAGGAACCAGAGCGGGGACTCGGGCAGGCGTCGGATGATCTCGCCCCCGCCGATGACGGTGCCGGCGACCACGCGGTCGGCGATGCGCCTGCGGAGACCGCGACGAACGGTCGCGTTCCCCGCCTCGGGCGCGAACGCATCGGGCGCGGACGCCTCGGGCGCGGGCGCCTCGGCCTGCGCCTCGATCGTCGTCTCAGCCGGTGGCCCGGCAGAGACCGAGGGGACGCGGCTCATCGACTCTATCGCTTCGGAGGGCCGCCACCGGCCCCGCTCAGGCTGCCGGCCGCCAGCGTGGCCTCGTGCCGGGCCTCGAGCTGGGCCGCTTCTTCGGCCGTGGCGGGCCAGATCGGCTTGAAGATGTACCACTGCTCCGGGGCGGGCGCGATCTGGCCCTCCAGCGCGGTGGCGATCTGCTGCGTGGCCCGGGCAAGATCGACCGGGGAATCGGAGGCGACGTGTATTGGCTCGTCGGCCGCGGCGCGGAAACGGCCGCCGGGGAGACGGTTGATTGAGACCGGCACGATGGTCGAGCCGTGCTTGGCCGCCAGCAGGGCCGGACCTGCTGGGAGCGTCGTCCACGATCCGAACATCTTGACCGGGATGCCGTCGGCCCGGTAGCCCCAGTCGACCAGGAGCACCAGCGCCTCGTGGCGGCGCAGGGCGCCGTACACGCCACGCAGGTTGCGCCAGGAGATCACCTTGACCCCCCAGCTCGTGCGCTGACGCTCGAAGAGCTCATACAGCTCGACATAGGCGCTGTCGTCGCCGACGACGTTGATCTGCAGGCCGTGCTTGGCGAAGCCGGCGGCAGCTGCCTCGTTGTTCCCGAGGTGAGCGGCTACGAGGACCAGGCCCTTGGACTCCCGGTAGATCTCGAGGAACTGCTCGAGGCCGTGGGCCTCGAGCAGGCCGTCCACCTGGTCGGGTTTCAGCCAGGGCAGCCGCATCAGCTCCATGACGTAGCGGGCGTAGTTGCGGTACGCGGCCCGGGCCAGACGCCCGGCGGCCTTGTCCTTGGGCGACACGCCGAGGACGTGGCCGAAGTTGGCTCGCAGCCAGCGTCGTCGCAGTGGGCTCGCGGCGTAGCCGATCATGGCCAGCCAGCCGCCGATGCGGTAGGCGGGGCCGGCGGGCACGTGGCCGAGAAGCCACGAGGAGGTCCGCCAGAAGCTCAGCAGGGTCAATCCCGCCAGGTGCGTGAAGAAGGTTTCCTTCTCACGCTTGTGAGGCGCTTCGAAGGCCTTGGTCGGGGCAGCCTGCCTCTTGCCTGCCGGGCTGTCGTTTGCAGGGCGACTTCGCGGCGAAGCAGTTCCGTTGTCCGCAGAGGTATCGCCGGTCCGGGAGGTGGCGGCGCCGGCCCAGCCGGCGCCTTCACCCACCGCCTCGGATCCGACGGTCAAACGCTCCGGCGTCACTTGTGCGTCACTTGGTCCCGACGGCCGGCCTGCCGCCGCGGATCGG
>JBEKCH010000011.1:0-62955 GCA_050014975.1 Candidatus Limnocylindrales bacterium | reverse complement strand
CGACCGGCGGGAACAAGGCGCGCAAGCTCGAGCTCCTGGTCGCCGAAGCCCTTGCCCGTGGCTGCGACGTTCTCGTCACCGCCGGCGGACCGCAGAGCAACCACGCCCGCCAGACGGCCGCAGCCGCGGCCCGCACGGGAATGGGCTGCGTCCTGGTGTTCAACAGCAATCCACCGAGCCGGACCGAATCCAACCAGCTTCTCGACGTGATCTTCGGCGCCGAGCGCCGCTTCCTTGGACCGATCGCGATGGACGATCTCAATGCGGCCGTCGAGAGCATCGCGGCCGAGCTGCGGGCCGAGGGCCGTTAGCCATACGCGATCCCGGTCGGCGGCTCGTCGCCGCTGGGCGCAAGCGCGTACGTCACGGCCGCCGAGGAGATCCTGGCCGACCTCGGTCACGACGACGTCGAGGTGATCACCGCAACCGGCAGCGGCGGAACTCAGTCCGGCCTGGCGGCGCGGCTGGGCCACGAGCGAGTTCTCGGGGTGGACGTGGGCGCCGTGGCGGATCCCATCGCCACGGTTCGCCGCCTGACGATCGAGGTGGCCGCTCTGTGCGGCCTTCTTGCGCCCACTGGCGAGCCTCGAATCGCCCGAGATCAAATCGGCGCTGGTTATGGCGCCGCCACACGTGCATGCCTGGACGCCATCCGCCTCGCCGCGCGCACAGAGGGCCTGGTGCTCGATCCCGTCTACTCGGGCAAGGCGATGGCCGGCCTGATGGCCCTGCCTCGGTCGGAGCTGAATGCCAGGGCTGTCGTCTTCCTGGCCACAGGCGGCGTTCCCGCTCTGTTCGAGTCCGGCTACGAGGAATGGCTGACTGGAGCCGAACAACGCGGAGCTGGCGACTGATCGAATTGGTCCTCCCGCGCCGGCTTCCGTGTCGACGGGACAGGCGTCGACGATGAGCGCAGAATGGTCGCCCAGTCGGCGGAGCTGCCGGGCATCCCAGACGAGGACCAGATGACGAAGAGATCTAGACACGAACGCGAGCAGCGAGCGGCGGAGAATGTGCGCGTCAAGCAGATCACTGCCGACTGGGAGCGCGCCGTTCCGCCTGAGCGCGCGGCATCCTTCGCGCTTGAGGTAGAGGCGGCCCGCGCCCGTGGGCCGCTGCCGGCTCGGCCGGACATGGCCCCCGGGACGGCTCCGAATCCGCCTCGTCCCGGCAACGAGCCTCGCCCGCCGAAGAAGGAAGAGACGCGCCACTCGCGCTACTAGGCGGCTTCAGGGCAGCCGCGCGTCTGTCGCCTCGTCCGCGTTGTGCGCGGCCAAGGGCCTGTAGGGGCGAACCCTAAGGGAAACGGCCCGGCCGTCCGAAGGCTCGAACATGGACAGCCTTCTTGCGGTCGGCTCGTCCCTGCCCCCCGTGCAAGGACGCTCGCTCGCGAGCCGCGACGCCGAATCGGCCCCGTTCATCCGGATCAGTCCGCCGGCTGAGCCGAACCCGACAGCGCCGCTGGACTCCGTGCAACGCGGAGATCCGGCTGACGATCAGCAGCGGATGATGCACTTTCTCAGTCACATCGATGCCGAGTGCTTCATCTCCCTGCTCCAGATCCTGGATCCCATGCCGGACGACTCCCGGGCCCAGGCCGAGTACAAGCGCCACAATCGGCAGCTTCGCGACGCCCTCGAAGTCCCGTTGCCGCCTCAGAACCCCCAGCCTGTCGGCCTGCCGACGGACTGAGATCCGCGTACAGACGCGGCACCAGCAGCCGGGACCAGAAGGCGGGTTGCTCTACGGGCGCACGGTCTCCGTCCCGCATCGCCCGCCGCTGGCCGGCTGCGCCGCTCGTGGTGGCAATCCCCGAGTAAGTCAGCGATAACCGCCGTCGTCACGATGGGCATGCTGCCCACCGGGGCGGCCTGAGCGTGCTAGTATGCACGTATGAAACGCACAACGTTGAGCCTACCAGACGATCTGGCCGCGGCGCTCGAGCGCGAGGCCGCGCGCCGGCGGGTATCCGTCTCGCAAGTAGCCCGAGAGGCGATCGAGGCGAAGCTCGGCAAGGGCAGTGGGGCTGTCCGCCAGCTGCCGTTTGCCGCCCTGGGCCGCAGCGGGCATACCACCACGGCCCGGGACATGGAGCAGATCCTCGCCGACGAGTGGTCGCGTGATAGCGATCGTTGACTCAGGCCCGCTCTACGCGGTCGTTGACTCGGACGACGTCGACCACGCCCGCTGCCTGGACGTGCTCCAGCGTTCCGACATCGATATCGTCGTTCCCGCTCTCGTCATCGCCGAGGTCGCCTATCTCGTGGCTCGGCGCCTGGGCCCTTCAATCGAAGCCGCCTTCCTCCGCGGGCTGACTTCGCTGGAGGTCGAGGCTCCGACCATCGAGGATTGGCCGGCGATCGCGGACCTGGTCGAGCGTTATGGCGACTTCCCGCTCGGCGCCACCGACGCCTCGGTCGCCGTCCTTGCCGACCGCCTCGACACCGATCTCATCGTCACCCTGGACCGGCGCCACTTCTCGGCGCTCAAGTCCCCCGCGGGCCGGTCGTTTCGTCTCCTGCCGGAGTAGCACGGCGGCCGGCCCCTGCCCAACACGTCCAGAAAGCCTCAGCTCCTCTGCCGTGTAGCGGCCGCTTCCCGCGCTTGGACGGTGCCACCGTCGAAGTCGCTCGCGCACTCCACCTGGTACTTCACGTCCGAGCGCGACCAGTCGAGCGGCCCGGTGAAGAGGTCCTCGATGATGTTCTCGGCCACCTTCTCGGCGGCGCGCCCGAGCCGATCCGCTTGCACAAGCCGCTGCTGCCGCTTCGCGGCGAACTCGGGCCAGGACGCCTGAAGCCGCGCGCTGAGTCGACGATGGGTTGCCAGCTGCTCGACCGACGTGGTCATGCGCTCCCTCTCCGACGGACCGTCGGCCTCAGGGTAGGGGAGTCGTCGAGTCGGACTGCGCCATGGCGACGGCGTCAGGGAAGGATGTTCACCAGGCAGGTCGGGCCGCCGTCGGCGAGCGCGAACTCGTCCAGCTCTAGCTCGTGAACTGGCATCCCGATTTCATGCATGAGCCGGGCGGCGGTCGGGTTTCCCGAGCCCAGGAACGCGTGCCCGCCGAGCGCGAGGACGTTGGCCCCCTGTAGTTCGTCGTCGGGCAGCAGCAGGCGGCGGATCTCGCCGGCCGGTGCGACGTCAGTGCCAGCCGCGTCTAGCGAGGCGAAGCCGGCCGCAGTACCAATGAGCGTGTCCGGCTCCACGGCGGTGACGGCCGTGGCGAGGTGGAGGCGATCCGCCACGGGGCAGAGGAACGGCCGGTATCCGAGCGATCGGGCGGCGTCGGCGAGCACACACGCGCCGAGTTCGTTGGTCCGGCCGCTCAGCCCGATCGCAAGGCGGTCGCCATAGACGACCACGTCGCCGCCCTCGAGCGTCCCCGGATCCTCGACCCGTGCGACCTGCGTTTCCGCCGCAAGGCAGGAAAGGGCCGCGCAGAGAACGGAATCGACCTCGAGGCGCCGGGACGCGATTGCGGGCCGCGCCACCACGACTACGGGCGGTCGATCGGGCAGGATTGGCGCGAGCGCGACGAGCGAGTCCGAGACGAACGTTGCGTCGGGGAGATCCGGCTCCTCAGGAAGACGCACCAGCTGCAGGCCGGCGTCCTCGAGCGCCGCGCAGAACGCCGCGTGTTGCGCTCGCGCCCGCGAGACGTCGATCCGGTGGCTGTCCGGGTGCGTGGAGATCGCGTCGCGGAATGCGGCGCCTGGCGGCCGAACGATGACAAGCATTCGCGAATCGTACCGGGTTGGGGGGCTTTGGAGGACCGAACAGACGTGGCGACGCTCTCGCGGGCCTGGAGGCGCTCAACTGCCCGGCCCATCAGCGCTAGCCGGGGCCTCTTGCCTGCCACAGCCAACACGGGTAGGCTTACGAGGTGCAGCGCCTCCGACTCCTCCGACAGATTGCACGTGCGGCTGCCGATAGGGGAGTCGAGTGGGAGTTGGTTCGCCAGGGCGCCAGGCACGAACTGTGGCGGTGCGGCCACCTTCAGGTGACCGTGCCAAGGCATCGGGAAATCAACGAGGTGACCGCGGAGTCCATTCGTAAGTCGCTCGAGTCCGAGCTCGGTGAAGGTTAGTGGCGGCAATGAAGACCCAATATCGTGTGACGGCGACAAGGACCGGTCGATGGTGGGCGATCGAGGTTCCCGAGCTGCCTGGCGTGCATTCGCAGGCGCGCCGACTGGACCAGGTCGAGTCGATGGCCAGGGAGGCGATCGCTTTGCTCCTTGGAGTGGGGGAGGACGCCTTCGATCTCACGGTCGAACCCAACCTGCCGTCGCTCGGCTCCCTGAAGGACTCGATTGAGGAAGCGCTTGCAGCCCGAGAAGCGGCCGAACGCGCTCAGTCGAAGGCCTCTGCCGCTATTCGACATGCCGTCCGAGAGATCCGCGACTCAGGCTATACGTCGCGCGACACAGGGATGCTTCTAGGCATGAGCAACCAGCGTGTTAGCCAGCTCGAGCGGGACGGCTGAGCGCATTCTCGACGCCGACACCCGTCACGTCATCGAGAAGTTCGACTTCGACGCTCAAATCGGCCACCTCGACCGCGCCAAGACCCCTACCTCGTCCTCTCCAAGATGACCGAAGTGGAGCTCCAGACCGACAAGGTCAGCAACGTGGAGATGGGCTACCTCTACGAGCCCAACACTTGTGAAGGCGGTAGCGCGGTGGGTGGAGTTTCGAACTGAGGTTCTCGATCAGGGACGCATTCAGGACTGTCTTCACTGCAGCATTCTATCCGCCGGCGACTGGCGCAGCGTGCGTAGCAAATACGGCAACGGACATAACCTCTCTTATCGGAAGTGCCGATCAGCCTCAGGAGCACCCTCAGGGCCCTGTCTATGCGGGGCTACCCGCCGCCATGGGCGGCCGTCTCATTGGTAGCCAAACGGCCCGCCGACGACGAATCGCATCGGCGGGCCGCGGGTGACGGACGGAGGCTGCAACGAGAACGCCCGAAGGAACCTCGAACCCGCATCGTTCGGCCGATCCGAGAATCGGTCGAGTCGTTCGGCATTTCGTGGCCCCTCCGGGCAAGATTGAATCTAACTTCCCTGGGGTGCGGCGCCAACTGGCTTATCCACGGGCCGCGAAGATCGCCGGAGCTCTGCTTGATCGTGTCCACCCGCCGTGCACAAATGTGGGCGCGCCGGTGTTGTCTACCGAAGACCGTTAGAACGGGCGTTCGGGTAGGGTCAGGCGGCTTCCGGGCCCCGGCTCGCCGGGGCGCCCGTCGGGCCCGGAGGTGGCTAGAGTCGTGGAAGTTCATCCGCCTCGGCCGGGAGCGCGTGGCGGCGGCGGTGCAGGGTCGTGATTCGCAGGCTGAGCACCAAGAGGAAGGCCTCCAAGAAGATGGCCATGCTCATCTTGGACTGGCCCACGCGCCGCTCTTCGAAGCTGATCGGGGTCTCGACTATCCGTGCTCCGGCCAGGCGGGCCCGGAAGGTCGTCTCGATCTGGAAGGCATAGCCACCCGCGTGGAGTCGATCCAGGTCGATCGCCCGGAGCGTTGAGCCGCGGAAGGCCTTGAAGCCCCCGGTGAGGTCGCGGTATGGCATCAGCAGCACGGCGCCGGCAAAGAGGCTGCCGCCCCGGCTGATCAGGCGTCGAAGGATGCTCCAACGCGGGATCTGACCGCCCCGGACGTAGCGGGACCCGAGGACCAGGTCGGCGCGATTGGTCGCGATTGGCTCGAGCAGGGAAGGCAGAAATCGCACCGGGTGGCTGAAATCGGCGTCGACCTGAACGACGACGTCCGCACCTCGAGCGAGGACGTCGCGGAAGGCGGCCACGTAGGCGCGCCCCAGTCCCTGTTTGCTAAGGCGGTGGAGTACGGCGATCTGGGGGCGCTGACGGGCCAGCTCGTCGGCGAGTTCACCAGTTCCGTCCGGGGAGCCGTCGTCGACGACGAGGATGTTCGCCTGCGGCACCTTCGCGAGGATCGCGTCCGTTATGGGACCGATGTTGTCGCGCTCGTTGTAGGTCGGAATGACGATCCAGATCCGAGGGCTGCCAGGCGCGGCGAGCGAGTGGGGCGACGGAGCGGCGGGCGGCATCGACTTCCTGACTGCGAAGGGGTCGCGGCCGAGGATACCCTCTCTCTCCCTTGGTCTGCTGGTCGGGCGAACGGTGGCGCCGTTGCAGGCACCCGTCTCCGGGCCGGCGGTCGCCGGGCGCAAAGAAACGCCCGGAGGAACCGTCTCGATCGGACTGCGGCTTCGCGTGTACCGACCGCTTCGACCACCGCGTGCAAGAGGTCCGAAGACTTCTCGCTCGATCGGCGGCCTGCGCTCCGGCCACTGCCGGAACCGCCACCGGCCCCTCTACATTTCTCCTTCCGCGGCTGCGATCTGCGATCCTGCCCAAGAACCCTTGCGAGTCCCTGGTCCTTCACACAAACCGATCACCGTTTCCGTCGAAACCGCTGAGTCGGTGTCGATCTCGCTGGCCCCTCCGGGCAAGACAGACAATACGTCCGGACCCGCCCGCGGAGAAGTGGCTTATCCACCAGTTTGGGCCGCGGACAACGTAGTTTTCAGACTTGTCCACTACCCGCCAACACGGGTGACTGGCCGCGCGCGCCGGATGTGAACGATTGTGAACAGGTGTTCTAGTATCTCCCCCACCCCGCCGACTCACCGCGCTGCCGCCGCGCACTGGATCCGGACCGGCGCCGCGCCTCAGGAATCGGCCGCGCTTACTTCGCCGTTGCGCAGCGACTCGCGGTGTCGGGCGGCCACGGCTTCCAGCTCGCCGGCCAGCGCCGGACTGACGCGGCCCCTGACGCGCACGTCGGAGGGGCGATAGTCGAGCTCTACGGTGCCGCGCTCCCGGACGCGGGCGATCAGCTCGCCGGCCCGATACGGGATCGCCACGTCTACGTCCACCCAAAGCGAGGCCAGCAGCGCGGACAGTTCCGCTCTCAACGTCTCGAGGCCGTATCCGGTCACGGCGGAGATCAGGACGGCGCCGGAGATGGCCGGCGCGGGTGTGTCGCCGTTGCGAGCGGCCGCTTCGATCAGGTCCGCTTTGTTGAACGCGACCAGGCGCGGCTTGTCGCCGGCGCCCAGCTCTTCGAGCACGGTCTGGACCGTGGCCCGGTGCTCGGCGAAGTGGCGGTCCGAGGCATCGACGATCTCGAGCAGGACGTCGGCGCGCGTGACCTCCTCCAGCGTGGCGCGGAAGGCGTCGACGAGCTGGTGGGGCAGCTTGTGGATGAAGCCCACCGTGTCGGTGACGATCGCCGTCTGGCCTTCGCCCAGCTTGACCTGGCGAGACGTGGGATCGACCGTGGCGAAGAGCCGGTCCTCGGCTCGCACGACCTCCTGTCCGACCAGGGCGTTGAGCAGGGTTGATTTGCCGGCGTTGGTGTAGCCGACGATGGCGACCGTGGGGATCAGCCGTCGGTCGCGCGCTCGGGTGGCGGTGCGGCGCTGTTCGGCCACCTGCTCGACGCGCTCCTTGAGCTTCTTGATGCGCTCGCGGACCAGGCGCCGGTCCGTCTCCAGCTGGGACTCGCCGGGGCCTCGGGTGCCGATGCCGCCGCCGGTGCGCGACAGGTGCGTCCACATCCGGGTGAGGCGTGGGAGCTGGTATTCGAGCTGAGCCAGCTCCACCTGGAGGCGGCCTTCGTGCGTCTGGGCGTGCAGGGCGAAGATGTCGAGGATGAGGCGCGAGCGATCGATCACCTTGGCCTTGACGGCTTCTTCGAGCGCACGCTGCTGGGCCGGCGAGAGCTCGTCGTCCGCGACGAGGACGGTGTAGGCGGTTTCCGACTTGGCCGCGACCAGCTCGTCGACCTTGCCCTTGCCGACGTAGAAGTTGGGGTCGACATGGCGGCGGTTCTGCCACTCCGCCCCGACGACTTCGGCGCCCGCGGTGTCGGCCAGGCTGGCCAGCTCCATGATCGACTCTTCCGCGGTCCAGCCCGGATCGTCCCCGGTGTCGACGGCGACCAGGAAGGCACGCTCCACCGGCGCAGTGAGATCGATCAGGTCTCTGGTCATACCGGCGCAGGATACTCGAACGGTGGAGAGGGAAGGCCAGGCTCGCCCAGGTAGCGCGCTATC
This sequence comes from Candidatus Limnocylindrales bacterium, assembly GCA_050014975.1. Lineage (GTDB taxonomy): Bacteria > Chloroflexota > Limnocylindria > Limnocylindrales > CSP1-4 > Fen-1039. The sequence continues at coordinate 54,870 of JBEKCH010000011.1, read as the reverse complement.
TCGTCTCCGGCGGCGCTCGTCGGCAGGGCGCCGGTCGCGTCCAGCCAGTGGATATCCGGCTCGCGGCGGAACCAGGTGGCCTGGCGGCGGGCGAACAGCACATTACGGCGAGCATCCTGGGCGATGGCCTCTTCACGGCTGAGGCGGCCGCCGATGAGCGCCAGGCACTCGGCGTAACCGATGCCGGAGAAGCTGGGCAGGGCCGGGTCGAAGCGGGCAGCCAGGGCGCGCGTCTCTTCGACCAGGCCGGCATCGAACTGGGCACTGGCCCTGGCGTGGATACGTTCTCTGAGCAGCGCCTGGGGCACCGCCAATCCGAGCCACAGGACCGCCCGCCCGTAGCCCCGCGGTTCGGGGAGCGGCGCGTCTCCGCGGAGGCGGGCGATCTCCAGGGCTCTCACCACCCGGCGCGGGTTTGCCAGGTCGACCTGGGCGGCGCGCGACGGGGCGCGCTCGCGCAACTCACCCACGAGCGCCGGCAATCCCTCGGCAGCGAGCCGCGCCTCCACGGACGCGCGCACGGCGGCGTCCCACGGCAGGTCGTCGACCGCGAGACCGCGGGCCACGGAGCGGAGGTAGAGTCCCGTACCGCCGACGAGCAGCGCGACCGCGCCGCGCTCGGCGATGCCGGCCAGGGCCGCCGTCGCGTGGCGAACGTAGTCGGCCACGCTGAACGGCTGGTCCGGATCGACGAGGTCGAGGCAGTGGTGCGGCACGCGGGCACGCTCCGCCGCGGTGGCCTTGGCCGTGCCGATGTCCATGCCGCGGTACACCTGGCGCGAATCGGCGGAGACGATCTCGACCGCGATGCCGCGGGCCCGGAGCTCATCGACCAGAGCCAGCGAGAGAGCGGTCTTGCCGCTGGCCGTGGGCCCGGCCAGGACGACGAGGGGCGGCCGGGCGGCTGGAGCGGCCACCTCAGGCTCGCGGCACGTCGCCGCGCCCGACCGCGACGCCCCGGCGGCCGTCCAGAGCAGGCCCGTCCAGGACGCACTCATCCGGGACACGCCCGCGAAGGGCGAACGGCCCCGCGAACTCGATCCGCACGGTCACGAACTGGCCGACGAGCGCAGGATCGCCGGAGATGTGGACCAGCTTGTTGTGCCGGGTGCGTCCAGCCAGGGTCACGCTCCCCTCCCCCGCGGCGCCGTACAGGCGGCGCACCTGGAGGGCGGGATCGTCTGCCGGGGCTTTCTCATCGACTTCGCTGCGCTTGCACGGTGTGATCCGCTCCACGAGCACCTCGACCTCACGCCCGAGCCACCGGCGATTCAGTTCCACGCCGATGCTTTCCTGGCTCGCGAGCAGCGAATTGAGACGGCGCCGCTTCACCGCCCCGGGCACGTCGTCGGCCATCCGCAACGCCGGTGTCCCGGGCCGAGGCGAGTAGGCCGCGGCGAAGACCGTGTCGAACCGGAGCTCCTCCAGGATGCCCAGCGTGGCCTGGAACTGCGCCTCCGTCTCGCCGCAGAAGCCAACGATGACGTCCGTGGAGATCGCGATCCCGGGGACGGCGCCGCGTATCCGCGCCAGCCGCGCCCGGAAGTGCTCGACCGTGTACTGGCGCCCCATGCGCGCGAGCATCTCGTCGTCGCCGGACTGGATCGGCAGATGCAGGTGCTCGCACACGCTGGGGCATTCGGCCATGGCTTCGATGAGCCGGTCCGAGAGGTCCCACGGGTGGGAAGTGATGAAGCGCAGGCGCGGAATCGCGGGCCGCCCGTCGGAGCCTCGCACCGAATCGATCGTGCGCAGCAGCTCGGCCAGGTCGGGCCGCCCCTTCAGGTCCAGCCTGCGCCCGCTCGATCGTTCGGTGCGGATGTGGCCAAAGCGTTCCTCTGCCGGAAGATCGTGGCCGTAGCTGTTCACGTTCTGGCCCAGCAGCGTCAGCTCGCGCGCTCCTGCCGCGGCGACTGACCGCGCCTCGGCGACGATCTCGTCGAAGGGCCGGCTGCGCTCGGGCCCGCGTGAGAACGGAACTATGCAGTACGTGCACGTCTTGTCGCAGCCGTAGACGATGGGCAGCCAGGCGGAGATGGTCGAAGAGCGGGCAACCCGGCCTTCCGCCAGGGCCGTCGCGCGATTGGCGGCCAGGTGGTCCGCGGCGCTCACCCGCCGGCCGCCGACCACGGTCGTCGCCGCGGTCGCGGCCGTTCGCAGGCCAATGGGAGCCTGGGCGGAAACGAGCCCCAGGCGCAGCGCCAGCTCCGGCTCCTCGTCCGGTCGCAGGAACGTGTCCACCGCCGGGAAGCGCCGGGCCAGGCCGGACCGTTCCGACTCGCGCACGGCGCATCCGGTGAGCACGACGCGGAGGCCCGGCTTCGCCCTCTTTTGCTCGGCCAGCAGACCCTGCCGGCCGATGACCCTGGCCTCGGCGTGTTCGCGCACGGCGCAGGTGTTGATCACGATCAGATCCGCCCGCTCCATCGACGGCGCTCGCTCGCACCCGACCGCGAGCAGCTGGCCGGCCATCTCTTCGGAGTCGCTCTGGTTCATCTGGCAGCCGAGCGTCCAGACGAAGAAGCTGGGCATCTCGTGCGCGCCCGGCCGAAACTCGACTACGGCCGGATCCACGGCGGGCGGCAGGGCCCGACGCGCGACTTCGACTTCACTGGGCGGAAGTGGCGCGAAAGCCGCAGTCGACCGCGCCGTCATGAATGCGAATCCTCGGTGCGGATTGCCACGCGATGGCGGCCGAGGAGAGCGAAGAGGTTCGTGGCGTCCTCGTCGGGTACGTACAACGTCGCGTGCGCCTCAGCATACGTCTCCCCGTCACCGTGGTAGTCGCTGCCGCCGGTCTGCACCAGGCGAGTCTCGCGGGCCACCTCGGCCAGGTCGGCGACGGTATCCTGATCGAAGTGCCGGTAGTGGACCTCCAGCCCTCCGAGGCCGGCGCCGGCGAGCTCCTCCACGAGATCCTGGCGGTCCCAGGCGTCGGCGAAATGAGCCAGTGCGGGCAATCCGCCGACGGCCCTGATGGCGGAGATAGCTTCCATCGGGCCGAGGCCCTCGCGTGGCACATACGCCGGCCTGCCATGCGCCAGCAGCCGCTGCATGGCGTCGTCGACGCTGGAGGCGTAGCGGGCCGCGACCAGGCAGCGGGCGATCTGGGGTCGGCCGAGCGCGGCCCCGGTGGCCGCACCCTGCCCTGCCAGCAGCTCATCGACCTGGGCGTACATCGGGTACCCGAGCTGGCCCAACCGGTCGACGATCCGATTGAAGCGCGTGAGCCGGAAGCTGCGCTGCCTCTGCAGCGTGGCCTCGAAGGCGTCATCCGCAAGGTCCACTCCCAGACCCAGGATGTGGAGCTCCCCTTCCCAGAGGTGTGGAATCCCGGTGGCCACGCTGTTGATCTCCACCGCCGGCAGCAACTCCAGCGGCAGGGGCGGGTGGCCGGGGGCGCACAGCTCCCGGGCGCCGGCCAGAGTGTCGTGGTCGGCGAGGGCGAGCACCTGGACCCCGACCGCAGCGGCGGCTGTGACAAGCTCGAGCGGCTCGAGGACGCCGTCCGATCGCCGGCTGTGAGTGTGCAGGTCGACGCGTGACGGGTGCGGCGGGACGATCGGCTCACCCTGCGTGGCGCGGTAGGAATCGCTGCGATACCTGAACGAGCCCGTCTCGGCGTGCGAGTCGTCGCCGCGCCGCGAACCGGGGCGGCGATCCGCTCCCGAGAGAAACCGGCGTTCCGCGCCCGGCAGGGGCCGGCGCTCTGCGCCGCCGGGATAGCGGCGATCGGATGCCACCTCAGACCTCGAGGATCCGCTGTATCCGCTCGATCGCCAGAGCTCTGCCGGTGGCCGGGTCGATGTCGATCTGGCAAGCGTTGAAGACCACCGGACCACTTCCCACCTCGAAGCGGGTGGGCAGGCCGTTGATGAAGCGCGGGATGACGGTCGCGGGGTCGAAGCCAATGACGCTGTGAACGGGCCCGCACATGCCGAGGTCGGACTGGTAGGCGGTACCCCTTGGCATGATCCGCTCGTCGGCCGTGGCGACGTGGGTGTGCGTTCCCATGACCGCGCTGACCCGGCCGTCCAGGTAGACGCCGAAGGCGTTCTTCTCGCTCGTCAGCTCGCAGTGGAAGTCCACGATCCGGACGGGCGGCAGCGGCTCCGAGGCCTGCTCGATCAGTCGATCGAACTCGGTGAACGGATTCTCGATCGGAGTCATGTAGGTTCGGCCCTGGAAGTTGAGGACGGCGACGTCGGTGCCGTCGGTCGCCCGAAAGACGCCCCAACCGCGTCCGGGTACGCCGTCCGTGCCGTAGTTGTGGGGTCTCAGGATCCGCTCGTCGTGTTCGAGCTGGGCGTACATCTCGCGCTTGTCCCAGATGTGATTACCCGACGTGATGACGTCTATGCCCGAGTGCAACATGGCGTCCGCAGTGGCCGCGGTCAGGCCCATCCCACCCGCCACGTTCTCACCGTTTGCCGTCACGAGCCCGATCCTGCGTTCCTGGCGGAGCTGCGGCAGGATGGCCTCGACGGCCAGCCTGCCCGGCTTGCCGATCAAGTCGCCGATCATCAGGATCCGGCAGGCAGGGCGACCCGAGGGCGTCATGGGCAGGCCGGGCGAGTCGGGCACAAGCGGGCTACTTGGCGTATTCGACGGCCCGCGTCTCGCGGATGACCGTCACCTTGATCTGACCCGGGTAGGTGAGGCTGGCCTCGATCTTCTTGACGACGTCGCGAGCCAGGCGGGTGGCGGTGACGTCGTCGATCTGCTCCGGCTTGACCAGAATTCGAACCTCGCGACCGGCCTGGACGGCGAAGCTCTTGTCCACTCCTTCGAAGCTCTCGGCGATGGCCTGGAGATCCTCCAGGCGGCGCACGTAGGTCTCGAGCGACTCGCCCCGAGCGCCGGGTCGGGAGGCGCTGATCGCGTCGGCGACCTGGACGACCGGGGCCTCCAGGGAACCGTACTCGACTTCCTGGTGATGAGAGGCGATCGCGTTCACGACCTTGGGCGAGAGGTTGAGCCGCTGGGCGATCTGGGCGCCGATCTGGGCGTGCGGCCCTTCGACCTCGTGATCGACCGCCTTGCCCATGTCGTGGAGCAAGCCCCCGACCTTGGCCGCCTGGACGTCCAGGCCCAACTCCGCCGCGATCATCGCCGCGATGCGGCTGGTTTCGACCGAATGGGCGAGCACGTTCTGGCCGTAGCTGGTGCGGTACTTGAGTCGGCCCAGGAGCTTCACTATCTCCGAAGGCAGGGCCGGAATGCCGGCGTCGTAAATCGCCTGTTCGCCGGCCTGGCGCATTATCGTGTCCACCTCGGCCCGGGCCTTGGCGACGACCTCCTCGATGCGTCCTGGATGAATGCGGCCGTCGGCCATGAGCTTGGTCAGAGCCAGGCGGGCGACCTCACGGCGGACCGGGTCGAAGGCGCTGATGACGACCGTCTCGGGAGTGTCGTCGATGATGAGGTCGACCCCGGTGGCTTGCTCGAGGGCTCGGATGTTGCGGCCTTCGCGGCCGATGATCCGGCCCTTCATCTCGTCGTTGGGGAGATGGACGGTGCTGACCGTGTGCTCCGCGGTGTGGTCGGCAGCGATGCGTTGCATCGTCGTGATGACGATCTCGCGAGCCCTGTCCTCGGCCTCGTCACGGGCGGCCCGCTCGATTGCCTTGGCGATGCGCACCGCTTCGCGCTCGGCGTCGTCACGGACGGCCTCCAGGAGCTGCTCCTTGGCGTCGGCGGCGCTCATGCCGCTGACTCGCTCCAGGGCCGCCACCTGCTCCTGCTGGGCCTGGGCGAGCTGCTGGCGACTCCCCTCCAGCTCGCGCTCGCGCTCCAGCAGCTTGCGGTCTCGCTGCTCGAGCATGTCGGACCGGAGATCCAATTGTTCGTCGCGGGCAAGCAGGCGGCTCTCCAGGCCGGCCAGCTCGGCTCGTTTCGCCCGGGCCTCGTCTTCGGCCTCCCGCTGCAGGCGGAGCTTCTCGTCCTTGGCCTCGAGGATCAGCTCTTTCTGCTGAGCCCGCGCTTCCGCCACGATGCGATCGTGTTTGTCCTGGGCGCTCTTGACGGCCTGGTTCGCGACCTGGCCACGAATCACGAAGCCGACGACCCCGCCCACCACAAGGGCGACCACAGCAGCTGTGGCCACAAGGGCGTATTCCATATAGAGCCTCCCACCCGGCCGATGACGCGGCCGGAGGTAAGTGGATTCGAATTGAGCGGCTCCAGCGCGGTTGGGTCCTCGCTCCAGGAGACCGAACCGTGCGGCCGCGTTGTCATTGATTCGAGCTGACGCCGCCTCTTAGGGACGATGGGCGACGTGTTGATCGTCTCCCCTGTAGTCTACGGCGCGGCGCGGAAATGGGCCACGCCGCGGCGCCGCGCGGCCCCATCGTTTCGAGTGGCGTTCCAGCCGGGGGTTTCGAAGCGACTCGGCTACTGGTCCGGCCCTTCCCCGGATGCCAGGGCGACGAAGCGATTCGCTACGTCGCGGCACACGTCGGGGTCGAATCCATTGCGAGCGAGGAGCGCGTAAGCGCGCTGGCGGCGAGCACGCGGATCGGTTTCGCGTCGCAGAGCGCCCCCGTGCCTGGCGAGCAGCCGTTCCGCGGCCTGTTCGTCCACCGACCGTTCTGTCTCGGGCTCGCCGGGCGAGGGTTCGCGGTGCGATTCCTCGTGCCTGGCCATGGCGTCGTCGATGGCTGCCCGAGCGACGCCCTTGCGCGCCAGCTCGTCGCGGAGCACGCGGCTAGACCTGGGCCTGGCGCGGAACCGCGACTCGACCCATGCGCGCGCGAATGCATCGTCGTTGAGAATGCCCAGCTCGAGCAGCCGGTCGATCGCGCCCTCGACCAGCTCGCTCCTGTAGCCGCTGCCGAGGAGGTGCCTGCGCACCTCCTCCACGGATCGGGATCGGACCTCGAGGAACCGGGCGGCGACGTTGAGGACGACCTGCGGATCGTCTATCCCGGCTCGACGGGCACGCCGCTCGGCGAACGTCTCGCGTTGTCTCGGCTCGGCCGTGCGAGACATGAGCGGCTACTCTGCCTCCTCGATTCCCTCCACAGGCAGCGAAACCTCGGTGATCTTGGACCGGATCTGCTTCTCCACCTCGGCCGCCACGTCAGCGTTGGCCTTGAGGAACTCCTTGGCAGCCTCGCGGCCCTGACCCAGCCGCGTCTCGCCGAAGGTGAACCAGGCGCCGGTCTTGGTGACGAGGCTCATGGCCGTGCCGACGTCCAGCAGTCCGCCTTCTTTGGAGATGCCCGAGCCGAACATGATGTCGAACTCGGCGGCCTTGAAGGGCGGCGCGACCTTGTTCTTGACGACCTTGACCTTGACCCGGTTGCCGACCGAGTCGGTACCGACCTTGATCGTTTCGATGCGGCGGATGTCGAGGCGAATAGTCGCGTAGAACTTGAGGGCGCGCCCGCCCGGCGTCGTCTCTGGGTTCCCGAACATGACGCCGATCTTCTCCCGCAGCTGGTTGGTGAAGATGAGGGCCGTGTTCGAGCGACTGACGACGCCGGAGAGCTTGCGCAGCGCCTGGCTCATGAGGCGGGCCTGGATGCCCACGAACGAGTCGCCCATCTCGCCTTCGATCTCGGCCTTGGGCACGAGAGCGGCGACGGAGTCCACGACCACGGCGTCCACGCCGTTGGAGCGGATCAACGTTTCCGTGATCTGCAGGGCGTCCTCGCCGGTGTCGGGCTGACTGACCAGCAACTCGTCCACGTTGACGCCGCAGGCGCGGGCATAGCCGGGATCGAGCGCATGCTCGACGTCGATGAAGGCGACCACGCCGTGCTGGCGCTGGGCTTCGGCGAGGATGTGCTGGCAGAGGGTCGTCTTGCCCGAGGATTCGGGCCCGAAGATCTCGGTTATGCGGCCGCGTGGAATGCCGCCCACCCCGAGAGCGAGATCGAGCGCGATCGAGCCGGTTGGGATCACGTCCACGGCCTGTCGCTCGGCGGAGCCGAGACGCATGATCGAGCCCCGGCCGAACTGCTTCTCGATGGCCAGGATGGCCGCGTCGACGGCCTTCGCGCGTTCGTTCAGGCGCTCCGCGCCGGTTGTCCGGGCCTCAGGCCCTCGCTCGATCATCGCCACCTTGCTCCTCGCTCCTGGCCTCTCCGGGATGAGCGGAGCGGTCGCCTGATGGCGTCCGCCCGCGAGCTAGCTCTCGACCTCCTCGTCCCGCGGCTTCCGTTTCGGCTTCCAGACCTCCACGTTGGCCGGAGGCTCCAGCATCGGCTGGATCTTGGTCTTCTGACCCGCGTCCTTCGGCTTCTTCTTTTCCTGGCGGTGCGGGCGGTCTCGGCTCGCCATCTGGTGTGCCTCCGCTTGCGACAGACTACTGATGGGCTCTTCACTCCGGCTGCACTAGCAATTCACGTACCCGCGACGGCGTTACCCGCGCCCGGAAACCGGGCAGTCGGGCTGAGAACGAGCCTGAGCGCAGCGCGGTGCGGATTTCGGCCATGAAGTCTAGGGTGAAGGTCATGTTGTGACAAGTCGCCAGCCGGTACGCGAGGAGCTCCTGGGCGCGAAAAAGATGGGCCAAATAGGCCCGCGAGAAGTTGCGGCACAGCAGGCAGCGGCAACCTTCCTGGACCGGCCGCGGGTCTTCCACGAACTGCGCGTTGCGCATGTTGAGGCGGCCGTCAGGGACCCACAGCTGACCGTTGCGAGCGACCCGCGCGGGCAGCACCGAGTCGAACAGGTCGATGCCCCGGTGGACCGCCTCGAGCAGATCGGCCGGCGATCCGAGGCCCATCAGGTACCGCGGCCGTGGGTCCCCGTGGAGCAGGCCGACGGCCACGTCCAGGGCCGCCTCGCGCTGGGCCGGAGTTTCGTCCCCGGCCAGGCCGCCGATGCAGATGCCATCGAACGGAAGGCTCGTCATGAAACGGGTCGACTCCGCCCGAAGCTGCGGATCCAGGCCGCCCTGAACGATGCCGAAGAGGGCCTGATCAGGCCGCGCATGCGCGGCGATGGAGCGCTCGGCCCAGCGATGCGTTCGAGCGGTCGCCTCCGCGACGAGTTCGCGGGACGACGAGGCGGGCGGAACCGGCTGATCGAAGGCGACGGCGATGTCGGCGCCCAGCGCCTCCTGGACGGCGATCGAATGCTCGGGCGTGAAACGGTGGTAGGAGCCGTCCAGGTGGCTCTGGAAGGTGACGCCGTCGTCGTCGATTTTGCGCAGCTCGCCCATGGAGACGACCTGGAAGCCGCCCGAATCGGTCAGGATCGGCCGATCCCAGGCCATGAACTTATGGAGGCCGCCGAGACGGGCGATGCGCTCGTGGCCCGGGCGCAGGTACAGATGGTAGGTATTGGCCAGGATGATGCTGGCGCCGGCTTCTCGGAGGTCGTCCGGGGAAAGCGCCTTGACCGAGGCGTTGGTACCCACGGGCATGAACTGCGGCGTCTCCACGACTCCGTGTGGCAGCGCCAGGCGGCCGAGCCGAGCCTGGGTCGAGCCGTCGCCAGGCGGCCCGACGAGGACTTCGAAGCGCGCGGGCGAGACGCGGTCGCGCGGCATTTGCTCCGGCGCGGCCGGCAGCTCTTCCGGGCCGGGCGAGATCAACTGCCGGGTCCGCTCGTGTCCTGGCCATCCCAGAGAGCGGGCTGATCCAGCTCTCCCCGGCGCGGCGGCGGGATGTCGTATCCGAGTCGGGCCAGGTGCTGCCGGGCGGCGTCCGTGGCGATCCGACCCTGCGGCGTGCGATCGAGGAAGCCCAGCCGCAGCAGGAACGGCTCGTAGACGTCCTCGACTGTCTCGGGCTCCTCGGCCAGGACGGCGGCAAGGGCCTGCACACCGACCGGGCCGCTGCCGAACTTCTGGACGATGGCGGCCAGCAGCTTGCGGTCCGTCCCGTCTAGGCCCTGGTCGTCGATCTCGAGCGCGGCGAGAGCCTTGTCGGCGGTGCCGGCATCCACGCGGCCGTCGCCGTGGATCTGGGCGTAGTCGCGAACGCGACGAAGAAGGCGGTTCACCACGCGCGGCGTGCCGCGGCCTCTCTGGGCGATGGCCGCGGCCCCGTCCCCGTTGATCTCCACGCTCAGCAGGCGCGCCGATCGCTCCACGATGGCGGTGAGATCCGCCACGTCGTAGAAGTCGAGCCGGTACGTGGCCCCGAAGCGGTCGCGCAACGGGCTGGAGATGCGACCGGCGCGCGTGGTGGCGCCGACGAGCGTGAACGGCTTGAGGCTGAGACGCAGACTTCGCGCGGACGGCCCCTTGCCGATCATTACGTCGAGGGCGAAGTCCTCCATCGCCGGATAGAGGATCTCCTCCACGGCACGGTTGAGGCGGTGGATCTCGTCGATGAAGAGTACATCGCGCTCGTCGAGGGAGGTCAGGATGGCGGCCAGGTCCCCTGCCCGCTCGATCGCCGGGCCGCTGGCATAGTGGATGTTGGCGCCCAGTTCTCGCGCGATGATCGTCGCGAGCGTCGTCTTGCCGAGGCCCGGCGGGCCGTGTAGAAGCACGTGGTCCGCCGCATCCCCTCTCTGGCGGGCGGCGCCAAGCAGGATCGAGAGGTTCGCCTTGAGTTCGCGCTGGCCGATGTATTCGTCCAGTGTCCGCGGCCGCAGAGTTCGGTCGACCGCGACCTCGGCCTCGTCTGCAACGTCGGCCGCGAGTATCCGCGAGATGTCAGTCACGGGTACGCACGCTCATGGGCGGATCATACCAGACCGAACGGGTGTTCTACACATCTGTGCCGACGCTGCGTCGCGCGGCTCGATGGGCGTCTCGGCCCGTGTCGAGGAACTCGCGCCACATTCGCTAGCTCTTCAGAAGGGTCCGCAGCGCCGCCTTTACGCGGTCTTCCAGGCCGGGGCCGACGGTCGCGTCCAAAAGCGCCTCCCGAGACGCCTGGCGCGCCTCGGCGGAGGAGTAGCCCAGGGCCAGCAGCGCGGCCACGACCTCAGGCTCGCCGGCTGGGACGCCCGCGGCGGCCCCGGCGGCCACGCCTGCGGCCGCGACCTTTTCTTTGAGCTCCAGGACTATGCGAGCGGCCAGCTTCTTGCCAACGCCCGCCACTGCAGTCAGGAGGGCCAGGTCGTCCGAAAGGATCGCAAGCTGGAGATCGCCCACGGCGCGCGAGCCGACGATGGCCAGCGCGACCCTGGGCCCCACGCCAGTGACCGTCTGCAGCAGCCCGAAGAAGCCCAGCTCTTCCGGGGTTCGGAACCCGTACAGCGCCTGGAGATCCTCCCGCACCACGTGATGGGTGAAGAGCCTGGTCCGCTCCCCCACTTTGACCGCGGCCAGGACGGCGGGCGCGCAGTAGACGCGGTACCCGATGCCGCCCACCTCGACGATCAGAGAATCGGCGAAGACGGCGTCCACGATGCCGTTCAGCGAGGCGATCATGGCCGGCTCATCGGCGTGGTCGGGCGGCAAGAGTGCGCCGATCCCACCGCGGATGCCATCGCCTCTGCCCCGTCCGCGGCCTAGGAGCCGGTCCTGGCCTCGGGCGCCCGCGATGAGCGGCGAGCGCCCTTCGCGGCGAGCTCCTCGGCCTGAAGGGCTTCGCGGACTGCCTTCTCGAACGGCGTGACGCCGCGGCTGGCTGGATCGATCGCCGAGAGATCCAGGGCGCCGGTCCGGATGCGGCTGACGGCCCTCTCCCGGTTGGCCACGCATATGGCGATCGCCAGTGCGTCCGCAGCGTCGTCTGGGGCCGGGATGTCCGGCAGGGCCAGGATTGCCTGCACCATGCGCTGGACCTGCTCCTTGGCGGCGTTCCCGTGTCCGGCGGTCGCGACTTTCACCTCATTGGGCGTGGCCTCGCGCACTTCCAGCCCGTGTTGAGCGGCGGCGAGCAGCACCACTCCGCGGGCCTGGCCTACCGCAAAGGCTGTCTGCGCGTTCTTCGTGAAGAACAGTCGCTCCACGCCGACGATGGCCGGTGCATGCAATTCGATGAGATCGTTCAGCGCCGTGTAGATGGCCCCGAGCCGCATGGGCAGGGTCAGGCTCGCCGGCGTGGAGATGACGCCATAATCGATCGCTCGCAGGCGGGGGCCGGTACGTTCCACGATGCCGTATCCGAGCATCGCCGTGCCGGGATCGATCCCGAGGATTATCACCCGCCGACCTCGGCCAGCAGCGACTCGGGAATCTCGAAGTTGGCGGTCACGCGCTGGATGTCGTCGTGGTCTTCCAGGAGCTCGACCAGGCGCAGTGCCTGGCGCGCCTTCGCCTCCTCCAGCTCGATCGTGTTCGTCGGCGACATCGAAAGCTCGGCCGACGCGATCTTGACGCCGGCGGCCTCGAGGGAGCGGCGCACTGCCTCCAGATCGTGAGGCTTGGTATAGACCTCGACCTGTTCTCCAGAGGAATCGACGTCGTCCGCCCCGGCGTCGATGGCGATGAGCGCCAGCTCGTCGGCATCCCCACCCGGAGCCAGCCAGATCACGCCTCGCTGCTCGAACTGCCAGGCGACGCTGCCCGACCCGGCCAGCTGACCGCCTGCCTTGCTGAAGATCGATCGCACGTCGGCCGCGGTCCGGTTGCGATTGTCTGTGGCCGCCTCGACGATGATCGCCACGCCGCCCGGGCCGTAGCCCTCGTACATGATCTCCTCGAACTGCTCGCCCTCGCCGGCGCCGGTCGCCTTCTCGATAGCGCGCTTGATGGTGTCGGCCGGCATGTTGATGGCGCGAGCCCGCTCGATCGCCAGGCGGAGCCGGAAGTTGCCGTCCGGGTCACCCCCGCCGGCTCGCGCGGCGACGCTGATCTCGCGGCCCATCTTGGTGAAAACGGCACCGCGCTTGACGTCGTTCGCGCCCTTCTGGCGTTTGATCTGCGACCACTTGGAATGTCCTGACATCGGCCGGAGTATAGCGCCCGCAGTAGGGCCGGAGCCGGCCTCCTTGGGCGCCGCCGAGACGGTCCTCGCTTCCCGAAGCCGCGTCCCGGCGTCCTCGTCCGCGAGGGCGCGCGGGGCTATCATGGCCTGACTGCGGCGGGCCCTGTCGCGCCGCCAATCCGACGCGATCTGACGCTACCAGAGGATCGATAGAGCAGATGACAACCAAGAGTGCCGACCTCCCCCACCTGCGCAGCGTCGTCATTGCGGCCCATACCGGGGCCGGCAAGACGACGCTGGCCGAGCGCCTCCTTTTCGATGCCGCCGCGATCACGCGGCTGGGCCGCGTGGATGACGGCACCGCGAGCCTGGACTACGAGCCCGAGGAGCAGAAGCGCAAGCAGTCCCTGGCCCTTGCCGTGGCCAGCCTTGACCACGAGGGAACGAGGGTCCAGCTCGTCGACACGCCCGGATACGCCGACTTTGCCGCGGAGGTCGTGGAGGGTTTCGCGGCCACGGACGCCGCCGTGCTGGTCATGGACGCCTCGGGCGGCGTGGAGGCCGGTCTCGAGTCGGCCGTGGCGCTGGCTCGCGCGAACGGCCGGCCGGCACTCTTCTTCATCAACAAGTGCGATCGCGAGAACGCCAACCCCGGCAACGCGCTGGACGCGCTCCGAACCGCCTTCGGACAGAAGATCGCGCCTCTTGAGGTGGCCCTGGGAGCCGCCGAGGCGTTCACCGGATACGTGGACCTCGTCCATCGCAAGGCCTACCAGTCGCAGGCCGGCAAGGAAGCGGAGGTTGCCGTCCCGGCCAGCCTGGCCGGCGAGGTCGCGTCTCGCCGCGACCAGCTGATCGAAGCCGCGTCCGAGGCGGACGACGACGTCATGGCCAAGTACCTCGAGGGCGAGGAGATCACCGACGCCGAGCTCGAGAGCTGCCTGAAGAAGGCCGTCCGGGCCGGCATGGTGGCACCAGTCCTGGTCGGCAGCGCCTCCAAGGACGTAGGCGTTCGAGCGCTGATCGAGGCGATCGTGCAGTACCTTCCATCTCCCGCCGACGTCGGCGAGCTCGCGGCCACGGACTCCAAGGGCACGGCGGTCAAGCTCGTTCCGAATGCAGCCGGCCCGCTCGTGGCTCGGGTATTTAAGACAACCGCCGACCCGTTCGTCGGCCGTTTGACCTACCTGCGCGTCCTCTCGGGGACGATGCAGGGCCAGGGCCAGGCCTGGAACTCGACACGCAGTGAGCCCGAGCGCATCGGTCAGCTGCTTCTCCTTCATGGCAAGGACCAGGAGACGGTCGGCCAGCTCCACGCCGGCGAGATCGGCGCGGTCGCCAAGCTCACCGTGACTGCGACCGGCGACACGCTGTGCGGCTCACGCGAGCAGGCCTGCACGCTGCCGCCGCTGACGTTCCCCGTGCCGACCCTGCAGGTCGCCATCGAGCCGCAGACGAAGGCCGACCTGGACAAGATGGGCTCCGCCCTGCAGCGCATGCTCGAAGAGGAGCCCTCGGCCCGGGTCGATCGCTCCGAAACGGGCGAGCAGGTGCTCATCTCCATGGGCGACGCGCACGTTGCCGTCCTGGCCGAGCGTCTCAAGCGCAAGTTCGGCGCCGCGATCGTGACCAGGGTGCCGAGGGTCCCTTACAAGGAGACGATCCGAGGCAAGACGCAGAGCCACGGTCGGTACAAGAAGCAGACCGGCGGCCACGGCATGTTCGGCGACGTCTGGATCGAGATCGAGCCGAACCCGGGCGGCGGAGTCGAGTTCGCCGAGCACGTCGTCGGCGGCACCGTTCCAAAGAACTTCTTCCCCGGCGTGGAGAAGGGCATCCGCGAGACGGCGGCCGAGGGTGTCCTGGCCGGCTACCCGCTCAGCGACTTCAAGGCGACGCTCTACGACGGCTCTTTCCATGCGGTCGACTCCAACGAGCTGTCGTTCAAGATTGCTGCCTCGCTGGCCCTCAAGCAGGGCGTGCTCGAATGCAAGCCCGTACTGATGGAGCCGATCATGACGGTCGAGATCCGGATCCCGGAAGCCTTCATGGGCGACGTGAACCGAGACCTGAACGGGCGCCGTGGCCGGGTCCTGGGCATGGACACGAAGGACGGGCTGCAGATCATCACCGCGAGCGTGCCCCAGGCCGAACTCTTCACCTACGCCACGGAGCTGCGCTCGCTCACCGGCGGGCGAGGCACGTTCACGGCGACTCTGGATCGCTACGAGGACGTCCCGCAGCACCTCGCCGAGAAGGTGATCGAGGCCCACCGCAAGGAAGTCGAGGCCGCGCACAAGGAGTAACCGGCACAGATAGCGGGCCTCGTGCCGGCCGGCGCGAGGCCCGCGTGCCTTACTGCGGCGGTACGAAATGGCACGGGGCCGTTGCTCGCGCCGGGTCCGGAGAGAACCGCAGGGTGACTTCGCATCGGACCGGAGTCCTGGCCCCCGACGACCGTCCGCGATGCCGACGCCTCCAACCCAGGCGTCGGCCAGGCTCGGACCCACTTGAGCCAGATAGCGTGCGGTGCGGTTCTAGGACTCGGAGAGAGGAATGAGCGCGAACGACCGGTACCTGGCCACGTACGTCTGGGAGCCAACCACGGATTTCCTGGCGGCCAAGTACGGCCTGCCGCGCGACTCGATCGTTCGCTTCGACGTGAACACGTCGCCGCTTCCGCCGGACCTGCGCGACGTCCTGACGGGCTCGTTCGACCCGGTGCTGTCGGAGTACCCGCCCAGCGACTACGCGCCGCTCGTCGTCGCCGCCGCGCAAGCCTACGGCGTGGCGCCGGAGGAGCTGTTGCCCACGGCCGGCGCCGACGAGGCCCTGGATCTCACCGCCCGGGCATGCCTGCGGGAGGGCTCTGTCGCCGTCGCAGCGGTGCCCACGTACGCGATGTACCGCATCGTGACCGAGCAACGGGGCGCCGCATTCGTCGGTGTGCCGCGCCGTTCGGGTGAAGACGGCTTCGGGCTGGACATCCCGGCCATGGCCGAGGCAGCACTCAGCGCCCAACTTGTCTGGCTGTGCGAACCGAACAACCCGACCGGGACCGTGGAGCCTCCCGAGCGCGTCTGCGCCCTGCTGGATCGGCTGCGGGCGGACGCCGCCGGGGACGGCCGTGAGGCTCCTGTCTTGGCCGTGGACGAAGCCTACGCGGAGTTCGTCGGCCGCTCCGTTTCGCCCCTGAGGCAGCGCTACTCGCGCCTGGTCGTCGTTCGAACGCTCAGCAAGGCTCACGCCCTGGCGGGCGCACGAGTGGGCTTCGTCGTGGCGCGGCCCGAGACGCTGGCCCCGATCGTTTCGTTCCGGGCCCCCGCCTCGGTCTCTACGGTCTCCGCGGCCCTCGCCACCGCCTCGCTCCGCCGCCCGGAGCTGGCCGCGGCCAACGTCGCGCGCATCGCGCAGCAGCGTGGCCGCCTCATCGGGGAGCTGTCGCAGCTGGGCTGGCGCCCGTACCCGTCCCAGACCAACTTCGTCCTGTTCCGGTTCGGGTCGCCCGAGCGCGCGGCCGCCGCGGCCGAGGCGCTCTTGCGCAGGGGCCTCGTCCCTCGAACCTTCGGCTCCGATCACCCGCTCGCCGATTGCCTGCGCCTGACCGTTCGGTCCGCCGTCGAGAACGACCGTCTCATCGAAGCCGGCAGGGAGATACCGGCATGACCGGCCGGATCGGCAGCGCGCGGTTCGGCGATGCCGCCACGCCTGCGCCTCCGCCGGCGACCCCTGGCTCCTAGCTCTTCAGCCGACCGATCCGGAGAGCCTTCTTGCCCATTCGAACTACCAGGTAGCGCCCGGCGATCGGCTCGGGAACGGCCGCTTCCGGCGTGGACACGCGCTCGTCGTTTATGGCAAGCCCGCCCTGGGAGATGGTCCGGCGAGCCTCGCCGTTCGATGCGAACAGGCCGGTCGCGATCGCCAGGCGGATGCAGCCGCCACGCAGGTCTTCGGCCGTGAACTCGAAGTGATCGATCGCCTCGAACAGAGCCGCCAGCAGGTCCGGATCGCGAATCGGATCCCGGGAGAAGGCGGCCTCGCTGACACGAACGGCCCGCTTCGCCTCGTCGTCGCCGTGGACGCGAGCGGTCAGGTCGTACGCGACAGCCCGCTGGGCGATTCGCCTCTCGGGGTGCGCCGCCTGTTCGGCCTCCAGGGCCTCCACCTTCGCCCGGTCGAACAGAGTGAAGGTGCGCAGGTACTTGCCCACGTCGCGGTCGTCGGCGTCGAGCCAGTACTGGTAAAACTGGTACGGGCTCGTCTTCTCGGGGTCGAGCCAGACGCTCGTACCGGCGGCCGTCTTGCCGAACTTGGCCCCGCTTTCGTTGGTCAGAAGCGGGTAGCTCATGGCGAAGGCGAGGTCCTGGCCGTCACCCGCGCCGAACTCCTTGCGTATCAGCTCCAGCCCGGCCGTCATGTTGCCCCACTGGTCCGCGCCGCCCATCTGCAGCTCCACACCACCGGCACGGTAGAGGTGCAGGAAGTCGGCGGCCTGGAGCAGCATGTAGCTGAACTCCGTGAAGCTGAGGCCTGCCTCCAGACGAATCTGGACCGAATCCTTCGACAGCATATATGGCACCGTTAGGTGCTTGCCGATGTCCCGCAGGAACCTGAGCAGCGAGTACGAGCTCAGCCACTCGTAGTTGTCGACCACCTCGGCTCCGTTGGGACCGTCGAAGTCGAGGAACTTCGTGAGCTGCGCCTGGATGCCGACCAGGTTCTCCTCGACCGTGGCGCGACTCAGCAGCAGTCGTTCGGCCGACCGACCGGAAGGATCGCCGATCATCGCGGTGCCGCCGCCGACGACCACCACCGGCACCCCGCCCGCGCGTTGCAGGTGGATCAGCCCGAAGATCGGGACCAGGTGCCCGAGGTGGAGGGAAGGGGCCGTGGGGTCGAAACCGTTGTAGCCCTTGATCGTCGTCCCTCGGGCCAGCCTCTCCGCCAGGCCCCGACTGTGCTGGTGCAGCATCCCCCGCCAGCTCAATTCGCCGAGCAGGCCGGCCAGGCCCGTGGTGCCCATGGACCCTCGGCCGCCCATCGTGTCAGCTGCCGTCATCGCCAGACCCGCTCCTCACTGCCGTCACAGGTTTTGCCGTCGGCCCGTCCGAAGGCCTCACGGTCGGACGAAACGACCGTTGACCAACGTATGCTATCTTGCGAGTCGTAATGCAGACCAGCCTGGCCCGACGACAACGTCGTCGCCGCAGCGGCAGGGGTGCTTCCCGGGGGGGCGCTGTTGGACGCTTCGCCGTCATCCTCCCGATGGTGTTGCTCGGGAGCATGGTGCTGGCCAGCGTGGTCACCTTCGTCGGCGCGGTGGACGTATACAGCAACTACAGCCAGGGTCTCCAGGACCCCAGGCAGCTCCTCCAGAGCATCAACTTCAACCAGCAGACGATCCTCTACGACCGCACCGGACAAGTTCAGCTGGCTGCCTACGGGTCCGAGAACCGCCGCGTCCTGACGTTCGGCGATATCCCGGACGTCGTGCTCGACGCGACTACGAGCGCGGAGGACAAAACCTTCTGGACGAACACCGGCTTCGATCCGGCGGCGGTACTCTCGGCCTTCCGCGACGCCCTCTCCGGAGCCCCGAGAGGGGCCTCGACGATCACTCAGCAGCTCGTTCGCCAGGAACTTCTCCCGCCGACCACGAGCCTCATGGACCGCAAGATCAAGGAGATCATCCAGTCCGTGAAGCTCACCCAGGAATTCCCGGGTGTGGAAGGCAAAGAGACGATCATCACCGCCTACCTGAACCTGAACTTCTACGGGAACCAGAGCTACGGCATTGCCGCGGCTGCTCAGGGCTACTTCGGCGTCACGGATCTGAGCAAGCTGACGATCGCCCAGGCCGTGATCCTGGCGGCCCTGCTGCGGGCCCCAACCGCCTACGATCTGGTCCAGAACGGCGTAGAGCAGCCCAACGGAACGCTCGTCGTGCCCGCCGATTCTCCGATCGTCGTGCGCCGCAACGGCATTCTCGAAGACATGCGCCGGAACCTGAAGGACGGGCTGCTCAGGGGCCACTACACGGACGCGGCCATTCTTGCCGCCGAATCCGACCCGGTGATCGTTGCGCCGCAGGTGGTGAACGAGTTGATCGCCCCGCAGTTCGACGAGCAGGTGCGCGAGCAGCTGGCCGACATCCTCTGTGGCGCCGGCACTGATCCGGCCGATTGCGAGGCGGTGGACACCGGCGGCTACAAGGTCGTCACGACCCTCGACGCGAACATGCAGGCCACTGCGGAGAAGTGGCTCAAGGCCTACATCTTCGGTCCCAACCAGGGCTCCAAGCAGGCCTGTATCGACTACCTGGCCCAACTGGGAATCACACCAAAGACGGACTCGTTCGACTACTACCGCATCATCGGACCGAACCCGACCACCGGCAACACCAACGGCCTGCGCACCAGCAACATCCACAACGGCGCCCTGATGGCCGTCGACTACCGGACCGGCCAGGTTCTCGCGTACGCCGGGAGCGCCGGATTCTACGAGAAGACGGTGCCGGATCCGGCCAGGCCCGGGCAGGACCTGTTCGACCCCCAGTTCGACGTGCTCTCCAACGGCTGGCGCCAGCCCGGGTCTGCGTTCAAGCCGATCAACTACATCGTCGGCCTGCAGGACAAGACCATGACCGCGGCATCGCTCTTCATGGACGTGGCCACTGACTTCGGCGGCGGGTACACCCCCCACGACGCCGACAACTACGAGCGCGGTCCCGTGCGGATGCGCGAGGCCCTCCAGTACTCGCTCAACATCCCGGCAGTGAAGGCCGCCTCGATCAACGGGGTCGCCCACCTCATGGCCCGGGCGGAGGACTTCGGGATTCAGTTCGAACCGAACGCCGATCCCGGCGTCTCGATCGGCATCGGCACGGCCGATGTCCACCCCGCCGACCTGATCTCCGCGTACGGCGCCATCGCCGACGGAGGCACCCTGGTTCAGCGCTCGATAATCCTCTCGGTCACCGATGCCAAGGGCAACGTCGTCTGGTCGGCGACCAAGAATCCGCCCACCACGACTCACCCGACCACGCCTCAGGCCGCCTACGTCATGACGGACATGCTCAAGGGCAACACGGATCCCAGCCAGAACAACTGGTGGAGTCAGTACAAGCTGACCGACGGGAAGACGAGGCGGCCGGCCACCCTGAAGACCGGCACGACCGACCAGACTGAGGATCTTTTCGCCGTGGGCTACACGGCTCCGCCGGCCGATCCGAACGCGCCCGCGATCGTTGCAGGCGTGTGGGCCGGCAACAGCGACCACAGCCCGGGCAACAGCGTCATGTCGTTGGAGCTGGCGGCCCCGATATGGCACGCCTTCATGCAAGACGTCACCGCAGGAACTCCGGTCACCGACTTCAAGCAGCCGGGCGGCCTGACCTGGGCAAACGTGGACGCGTACAGCGGCATGCTTCCGGGACCGTACACCAGCCAGACAGTCCGCGAGGTGTTCATCAACGGCACCGTGCCCACGCAGGTCGACAACACCAAGGTTCCCGTGGACGTGGACACCGTCACCAACACGATTTGGACCTGGGACTGTCCGGGCATCGAAGACACGAAAGACTACCTCGACCTCAGCCAGGTCGACGCCGGGAACCCGAACTTCCAACACTACGACCAGATCTGGATCGCCCGGGCGGAGACTGGCGTCGGCAAGCGCGGCGGTCCCAACAACGGCGTAACCATGTACTTCTACCAGCTTGGATTCTGGACCCCGTACGGCAAGACCTGGGGCGCGCCGTTCCCGCCCACGACGTATTGCACGTCGAACACCGGAACGCCCCCGCCATCGCCGAGCGAGACACCGACTCCACTCTCGACGCCGACGCCGACGGTCGCGCCCACTCCGGTGCCGACGCCAACTCCACTCCCGACGCCGACGGTCGCGCCCACTCCGGTGCCCACGCCGGCGCCAACAATGACGCCAACGCCGACGCCCACACCCACGGCCACCGATACGCCGACACCGACGGTCACCGATGCGGCGACACCGACGGCCACCGATACGCCGACACCCACGGCCACCGATACGCCGACACCCACGGCCTTCTTCCCGGGCATTCCGCTTCTGCCGCTGATTGGCCTCGCGCGCCGCTCGACTCGCAAGCGCTAACCCGCTCTCCTGAGCACGGTCCGCGCCAGGGCGAGGGCTTCCGACAGTTCGGGCAGGCGCAGCAGGCGGCTCCAGGCCAGATACACGGCCAGCCCTGCCAGGCCGGCCAGCCCCAGCTCGAACGCGAGGACGAGGAACGCCGACGAACCGTGCGTCAACCCGGCGATTCCTCGATCCATGGCCAGCGTACCCGCGGTAGCCAGGGTAGCTCCCGGGATGGCGAAGGCGACAGTCAGGCCGAGCGGTCGAATATCGAAGCCGATCCGGTGTCGCATGAAGTACAGCAGCGTCGTGACCTCCGCCCACGCCCCCAGGCCGATGGCCAGCGCCAGCCCGCCGAGTTGGAAGAGCGGAAACAGGATGATCGCCGCGAGGACATCGACCGCAACCGCGAGGAGAGCGGCCGCGACGGGCGTTCGGGTGTCCTTGCCGGAGTAGAAGATCGGCGCCAGGAGTGAGATGAGCACGTGGGCGACGAGCCCGAGCAGGAAGACGGCGAAGACGGGGACCATCGTCGAGATGTCGGCCTGCGTGAACTCGCCGTGCTGGTAGAGGAACGCGAGCGTCGGAGTCGCGAGCGCCAGCATCAGGCCCATGAGCGGGATCACTGCGTACAGCACGAGCCGCAGCGATTGATCCACGAGCCTGCTGAAGCGCTCCTTGTCGCCTCGAGCGATGGCCTGCGACAGGGGCGGGAGCAAGACGATTCCCAGCGGTACCCCGATCAGGCCGACCGGAACCTGAAGGGCCGTGAATGCGCCGGTGTAGATCCCCAGCGGGCCGTTTCCGAGCTGAAGCGCGAAGTAGGTGTTGACCAGGAAGACGATCTGGGTCGCCCCCAGGCCCAGGGCGCGCGGAGCCATGAGCAACAGGGTCTCGCGGACGGCCGGATCGTGAACGTCCAGCACCAGCCCGTAGAGGCCGTTCTTGCGAACGGCAAAGGACTGGACTCCAGCGAGGCCGACTGCACCGAGGACCACGCCGATGGCCAGGCCGTAGATTCCCAGCACTGGCGTCAGGACTACGGCCGAAGCGATGATCGCCAGGTTGTAGACATTCGGCGCCAAGGCCGGGGCGCCGAAGATGCCCGCCGCGTTCAGGCCGGCCGTCATTGCCGCCCCGAGGGCAAGGAAGATGGGCGAGATGAGCATCCAGCGCGTCAGGCCTATCTCCAGCGAAACCTTCGCCTGGTCCGGGCTGGGCGCTATGACCGGCACGATCGCGGGCGCTGCCAGCCACACGACGACCGCGAGCGGGATGAGGGCCAGCATCATCAGGTTGGCGATGGTGGCCACGAGACGACGCGCCCGACGCTCCTCTCCATTGGCCAGCAGCGCGGAGGCCACCGGCACCAGGGCGGAGCCAACGGCTCCGGCCGCCACCAGCTGGAAGAGTGTGTCGGGGATCCGAAATGCCGCCAGGAATGCATCCAGATCCGAGCTGGCGCCGTACTCGGCGAAGAAGACCGAAAGCCTGATCCAGCCGAGAAATCGCGACAGGACCACCCCGGCGACGACCACCACACCGGCGAGCGCGATCGCGCGACCACCCAGCCGCGCCGCAGAGGCGGCGGAAAGATCCGGCGTCGCCGGGTTCGTGGGCTCGCCGGCCAGCACGGCGTCGCCGGCTGCCACTTCCCGGGCCGGTTGCACCAGGCGGCGCGGTTCCCACGCTTCGTGGCGCGGCGATGCCGGCCGGACGAAGCCGTCCGGGGATCGACGCCGGGGCCCGGGGCTACTGCTCACCGGAAACGTCGCGCCAGGCGCCAGGCCGCGCCCAGGAGCCGGCGGGGCGCATACTCGTGGGCACGGATCCGTACCTCGCCCCGGGCCCCCAGGCGTCGTTTGAACTCGTACAGGTTCCACAGCGGGTGCGTGTCGTCCACGGGCAGGCCCGGGAACTCATGCGTGTCCACCCCGCCGAGGTCGTAGCCCTCGAAGCCCGCCGCCGCGGCCCAGCGCAGGATCGACCAGTGCAGGAGATGATTGGCCCGCCATTTGCGCAGGTCCGCGTCGTCGGGGGAGCCGGCCGCGAACAGCACCACGTTGCGACCCGAATGGAGCAGCAGCAGCCCGCTCCGACGGCGTCCTTCCGCGCTGGCGAACCACAGGCTGGCCAGGCCCGCTTCGCCGAGGTTCCGCCACTGGTTCAGCTCGTAGTCCCGGTCACGTACGAGGAACCCTTCCCGTCGGCCCGTGGCGGCGTGCATCTCGAAGAACTCCACCAGGGCCTGCTCCCGGGCTGTCGGATCGGCCAGGTCGACGCGCTCGATCGTCACGCCGGCGCGGCGGGCTTTGTTGATGTTCGCGGCGGCGCTGTCGTCCAGGAGCGAGTGCTGTTCTTCCTCGTCGGCGCGAAGCGGGATCACCATAGCCGTGCGCGAGACCTGGACCTCGCGAGCCGACGGCCGAAAGCCCGAGCCCGGCAGCGTTGCCGCCAGCTCCCCGTCCTCCCGCCAGGTCGGGTCGATGATCAGGGCCACGCTCTGGCGGGCGGCGGCAATCTGGCGCAGACCCGCCAGGGCTGCCCTGGCTGCCTGGGGCGTGGCTTCCAGGAGGATCGGCCCGCGGGGCGCGTAATGGATCCGCAGAGCCCCCAGAAGCCCCGGAAGTCTTCGCAGCGCAGCCCGCTCCTGGATGAAGACGACCGCCACGCGCCGCCCGTCGACCTCGATGGCGTAGCGCAGGGGCGTCCAGCCCAGTCCCCGCTTGACCTCACCCCACTCGTACGACTGGAACGCGTCGCCAAGGGCGCTGCGGGCCGCCAGTGCGTCCCAATCCGCGGGCGTCCAGTCGCCCGCGTCCAGGACGCGAGGCTTGTCGGACGAAGCCTCCTGCGGTGCAGTCAACGACTCCTCCACATAACGCCGCTGGATGACGGACCCATGCCAGGCAGCGGAATTCTCGCATCCCGCCGCGCCGGCGGGGGCTCTACTCAGAAGGCCACCACCGTGGCGCCGTCCCCGCCCTCGCCGCGACCCCCGGGACGCCAGGACTTGACCAGCGGGTGCCCCGAGGCATGGTCGCGCACGGCGTCACGCAGCGCGCCCGTGCCCAGGCCGTGGATGATCGTGGCCTGGTCTAGGCCGGCCAGCGAGGCGTCGTCCAGGTACCGGTCCAGGACCTCGAGGGCCTCCTGCACCCTGGCGCCACGCAGGTCCAGTGACGAAGCCACGGTTCGAGCGCGCTCGAGTTGCAGGCGGGATGCCGATCCCGACGGCCCGGCCGTCAGCGAGTCCGCCGGCTGCCGACCTGTTGCCGATCCGTCGCCGGGCCCCTCCCCTTCTCCGCCGACCGCCGGTTCCAGGTCTTCCACAGGGACCGTTATGCGCACCCCACCGGCTTCGATGGTGGCTCGCCGGCCGCCTTTCTCCAACGCCGCGACGCGTCCCTCCCAGCCACCGCTGACGCTTCGGGCGCGCATGCCCGTGCGCCAGGCGATGGCACCCTGAGCGGCCGACCTGGCAAGCTCGGGCTTGGGCTCGAGCTCCGGGAGGCGTTCCAGGCGGGCGCGAGCGCGGTCCAGGCCCTCATCGAGGCTGCGCTGAGTGACGGTTTCCCGCTCCAGCTGGCGTCGGATCGCGCGGACCTCGGCGCGCAGCTCGTCCAGGAGGCGCTCCGCCTCATCGCGGGCCGCCTTCACGGTCCCGTCGCGCTCGCGCCGAGAGCGGCGGCGCTCGTCCTCGGCCGCCGTCAGGGCGGTCTTCGCCCGCTCCTCCGCCAGCCTGGCCCGGGCCAGGGCTTCGGTCGTCTCGAGCTCGGTGGCCTTGATCGAGGCCAGGGTCTCTTCGAAGGCGTGCTGCTCCTCGGTCAGGCGGGAGCGCGCGTCCGCGACGACGGCGGCCGGGAGGCCCAGCCGTTCGGCGATGGCGAAGGCCTGACTCTGACCCGGCAGGCCGATGGAGAGCCGGTAGGTCGGCCGCAGCGTCTCGACGTCGAACTCCACGTTGGCGTTGCGCGCCTGGGACGTGGTGTGGGCGTACAGCTTGAGCTCGGCGTAGTGAGTCGTCGCCGCCACGAGCGCGCCGGCCTTGATGAAGTGGTCGAGCAGCGACTGGGCCAGGGCCGAACCCTCGGTCGGATCCGTTCCGGCGCCCAGCTCGTCCAGCAGCACGAGCTTGTTTGGACCGGCCGTTTCGACGATCCGGACGATCGAGCGCATGTGGCCGCTGAAGGTGGAGAGCGACTGGGCCACCGACTGCTCGTCACCGATGTCGGCGTAGACGTCGGACAGCACCGGCAGCTTCGTGCCCGCATCAGCCGGCACGTGCAGGCCAGCCTGGTGCATCAGGCACAGCAGACCGAGCGTCCGCAAGGCCACCGTCTTGCCGCCGGTGTTCGGCCCCGTGATTACCAGCGCCGTGTAGCCGTCGCCGAGGCGGATATCGATGGGCACGACTCGACCCGAGAGACCGGGATGGCGCGCCCCGAGCATCACGATCGAGGGACGGTCGGCGATCTCCGCGGCCTCGGCGTCCATCTCCTCGGCCAGGCGCGCCTTCGCCGCCCAGAAGTCGAACCGGGCCAGGGCCTCGAGCGTCTCGCGCAGTGGCCCGGCCTGCCCGGCTACCTGCGTCGACAGCTCGTCGAGGATGCGCTCGATCTCAGCTTGTTCGGCCAGCTGAGCTTCCCGCCAGGCGTTGCCAAGCTCCACGGCCACCAGCGGCTCCACGAAGAGCGTCTGCCCGCTGGACGAGGCGTCGTGGACGATTCCTTTGACGCGGCCGCGGGCGTCGGCCCGGACCGGGATCACGTACCGGCCGCCGCGCAGAGTGACCAGGGACTCCTGCAACGCCCCGGACAGCTCGCCGGAATGGACCAGCTGGTCGAGGCGGCCGCGCAGCCGGTCGTAGGCGACTCGAACGGCGCGCCGCAATCCGCCCAGGCGCGGCGAAGCGGTGTCCAGCAACTCGCCGCTCGGATCGAAGCTTCGGCCCAGGACGCTGCGCAGGCTCGGCAGCGGGTGGATCTCACGGCCCAAGTCGCGCAGGATCGGGCGTCGATCGCCAGAAAGCGCCTCGCCGAGGCGGGATGCGGCCTCCAGTGTTGCCACGATATCCAGGAAGTGCGACGGATCGAGGCGCCCGCCCCGCGCCGCCCGCTCGATCCACGGGCCAATGTCCTTGCTCCCGCCGATCCCGGCCCCGGGATGTTCGGCCATGAAGGCGCGCGTTTGCGTCGTCTCCTCGAGGCCTCGGGCCACGATCACCCGATCCGTCGACGGCTCGAGGGCGTCCGCGAGGCGGCGTCCGGGTGGGAAGCCCGTGGCGGCCGCCAGACGCGCTCGAACGAGCGGATACTCGAGCAAGGCCATGGAACGGCGGTCCATCGCGGCGCCGACGCTGCGTTGCGTCTCCGCCGATACGCCCGCGGCCCCTTGCGAACGCCGGCCGGTCATCGCCGGCCGGTCCTGCCCGAGACCGAACCGTTGCCCACGGCCCAGACGCGCCACGGTTTGCTGCGCCACGGCTCGGCGGCATGGCCGATGCCGATGCGCGGGCCGCGGGCGGTGGTCAGGGGCGGCTCGTCGGGCGGGGCCGCCTCGAGGCGGAGCGCGGAGGCCGGATCGCACAGGTCCAGGCCGCTCTGGTCGCGATCGATGGACAGGGCGACGCACACGAGGCCCGGCCCGGCAGCGAGGGCCTCGTCCGGCAGAGCGGCCACTCTCTGGCGGGCGCGCGCGAGCCCGGCCCGGTCTCCGCGGCCGCCAGCGCGCTCGACCCACATCTCGCGCCCGCGGCGCATCAGGTCCGCGCCCCGGAGCGGCTGCACGGCACGCACCAGCAGGGCGGCCGGTCGACCTTCGGGTTCAGTCACAACGTTCAGGCAGTCGTACATGCCGTAGACAAGGTACACGTAGGCATGCCCTGCCGGGCCGAACATAACGGCGTTACGCTTCGTGCGGCCGAATCGGGCATGCGAGGCCCGGTCGTCGACGCCGCTGTAGGCCTCAACTTCGACGATCCTGGCGATCCTCACCCCGCCGGCGCTCTCGCGGACCAATCGCGCCCCGATCAGCGCCTGGGCGGCAGCCAGGCTGTCGCCGGCCAGCAGCTCACGCGGAAAGACGCTCGCCGAGCAGGCGGCGCGCGGTGCTTTCGCGTCCGCCTCGCTCAGGGGAATGCCGCCACCAGGTCGGCGGGCAGCAACGGCGACATCAAATGGACCAGTGCCGGCACGATGTTGTCGCGCAACGCCCCCGCTATGTTGGACTGCTGCATCACGAGGTCGTGAGCCCACCGCAGCTGCTGAACCTCGCCCGAGAACGGGTCCGGCATAGCGTACGAGCCGAAGATGATGATCGCGATCGTCAGCAGGATGAACCCCTCGAGCAACCCCAGAAGGCCGCCGACGACGTCGTCGATCACCGGGTGAGTCGCCGAGAGCTCGGTTCGCTTGTAGAAGCCTTGGATCAGGACCGAGAAAGCGATCCACAGGACGCAGAAGAGCCCGATGAACGCAATCAGGTGGTTGTAACCCGAAGGGAACTGCTGCCAGTGATCGGCCAGGTAGTCGCCGACGGGATCCCGCAGGTTGGCGGCCAGGAGGAACGCGAACACCATCGAGACGATACCCAGGATCCGCCGTATGGCACCCTGCAGGGCCCCGGCGACGAACGCCCCGAACAAACCCACGAAGATCGCCAGGTCCACGAGAGGTGCCGAACGAATGGCACCGACTATGTCCATGGGGCTTCCTCCACCGGGCGGAGTCTGGCCGCGCCTTCGCCAGCCCGATTGGGCATGCTGCGCAAGGGCCGGCAGCGCCTACCTTAGCAGCGCCAGACCAGAAGGATCAACGAACCAGCGGGGCTAGGACCCCCGAGACTGGCCGCCGACCGTGACTAGCTGCGAAGATGAGCCCGAAGCTCCGTTTCCAGACCCTGCCGGACCTCCGCTATGGCTTCATCCACTTCGACCTCGGTCAGAGTTCGATCCCGGGCCCCAAACACCAGCCGGTAGGCCAGGCTCTTCTCGGTGGCCGAGAGCGGCGCGCCGCGATACAGGTCGAACAGGCGCACGCCGCGCAGGAGATCGCCGCCGTAGCGACGGATGGTGGCCTCAACCTCGGCCGCCGGCCGCTCGCCCTCGACGATGACCGCCAGATCGCGCTCCACTTCGGGGAAGCGCGGAATGGGCTCGACGTGGACGCGCAGAGGCGCCGCCACATCCAGGCCCAGTATCGCCATCTCGGCGACGATGACGCGCTGCGCCCGCAGGTCCCACTGGGCCAGGGCGTCCGGGTGAAGCTCGGCCACGCGGCCCGCCAGCGCCTCCTCTCCCGCCTCCTGCCGAGCCAGAAGGGCGCGGCCGGGGTGGAATGGGAAGCCGCGGTCGTCCGGCGCGTACGATGGCTCTGGCAGCCCCAGGCGCCGGCAGAGAAGCTCCACCAGACCCTTGGCGTCCTCGAGATCGTACTGGCGGCTGGCGCGGTTCCACGCGGGCGGCTCTGCGGCGCCCGACAGCAGCAGGGCCAGCCGGATCCATTCGCGCGGCTGGCCCTCCACGCGGGCGTATACGTTGCCGATCTCGAAGATGGCGACATCGGGACGGCCCTGGCGCTCGTTGAGCGAGAGAACGTCCAGGAGGCTGCGCGCCATGTGGCGACGCAGGACCGAGTGCTGCCCGGAAAGCGCATTCGTGGCCGCGATCTCGTCTCCGGGCAGGGCCGCCAGCCCGGCCGGAAGCGCCGGCTCGCTGACGTCCTCGGGCCACAGCAACCTGGCCTCGTCGAGTGGCGACACCAGCGCGTGCGTGACGACCTCACTCAACCCGGCGCCCGCCAGCGTCTGGCGGATCATGTTGCGCACGCGCAGTGGTGCCGGGCGATAGGCGGGCATGACGGTGTCGGGCAGATGCCCCGGGATCGTCTCGTAGCCGCGGACTCTCGCGACCTCCTCGGCCACGTCGGCCTCAATGGCCAGGTCGCGGCGCCACGTGGGCACGATCGCCACCAGCGTCTCTTCGGATCCGGCGTCGATCACGAGCGGCTTCGGCTCGATCGTGACCTGAATCCGGGATCCGGCCGCGGCGAGCTCCGTTTCCACCCCAACGCGGCGGAGAAGCTGGCGCTGATCGGGCGTCGAGATCTCCGCGCCCAGGAGCCTGCTGACCCGGCGCGGTCGGAAGGCCAGTCGCGACTCGACGGGCTCCGACGGTGCCGTGTCGACGCGGCCTCGGGCGACCGTCCCGCCCGCCCACGCCAGCGTCAGCTGGGCAACGCGGTCGGCGCCGATTCGGGCGAGACGGACCTCCTGGCCCTTCTCGAAGCGAAGACTGGCCTCTGACCGCAAGCCGTAGCGGTGGCCCGTCCGGCGAATGCTCACCGGGTCGAAGACCGCCGACTCGATGGCGATCTCGGTCGTGTCGGCGGTGATCTCGCTCTCGGCCCCGCCCATGACACCGGCGATACCGATCGGACCGCTGGGATCGGCGATGATCAGGGTATCGGGCGTCAGCTCCCGATCGACGTGGTCCAGCGTTTCCAGCCGTTCCCCCGGCCGCGCCAGCCGGACGACGATCGTTCCGTCGCGGACCGCGGCGCCATTGAAGGTGTGAGTCGGCTTGCCGAGTTCCAGCATTACGTAGTTGGAGGCGTCGACGACGTTGCTCACCGGGCGCATGCCCGCGGCCTGAAGCCGCATCTGGACCCAATCCGGAGAAGGCCCGATCCTCACGTCGCTTATCCAGCGGCCGACGAATCGCGTGCACAGCCCCGTCTCGCGAACCTCGACTCTGAGGCGGTCGGAGACCGGGCCGCCCTTCTCGTCGACCGCGATCTCCGGCCAGCGAACCTCGGCGCCGGTCGCGGCGGCGACCTCGCGGGCCAGGCCGATCAGGCACAGCGCGTCGCCGCGGTTGGGCTTGACATCCACGTCGAGCACGACGTCGCCGTATAGCTCCGAAAGGTCCCGGCCCAGAGGCGTCGCCGGGGACAGGATCAGGATTCCTTCGGCGTCGCTGGTGATATGCAGCTCCTCGCCCGAGCAAAGCATGCCCTCGGAAACAACGCCCATCTTCTCCGTGCGCTCGATGCGGCGATCGCCCGGCAGCACTGCCCCGGGCAATGCCACCGGCACGCGCTGGCCGGGGGCGATGTTGTTGGCGCCGCAGACGATACGGAGCGGCTCACCCGATCCGACCGTGACCGTGGTCAGGTGCAGGCGGTCCGCGAAAGGATGCTTCTCAACGGCCAGCAGCTCGCCGACGACCACCTTGCGCCAGTCGGAGCCCCATTGCTCGACGCCCGGTACCTCCATGCCGAGCAGCGTGAGACGCTCGGCCAGCCGCTCGGGCGTCTGCTCGATGTCGACGTATTCGCGCAGCCAGCTCAGGGGGACTCTCATCGGAACTGCTCCAGGAACCGCAGATCGTTCTCGAGGTAGTAGCGAAGGTCCGGTACGGCGTGGCGCAGGTTGGAGATCCGCTCCACGCCCATCCCGAAGGCGAAGCCCTGATACCTCTCGGGGTCGATGCCGCCGTATTGCAGGACGACCGGGTGAACCATGCCGGCGCCCAGGATCGTAATCCAGCCCGACTTCGAACAGGCCGGGCAGCCCACACCGCCGCAGACCACGCACTCGACGTCGAAGGCGACCGAGGGCTCCGTGAACGGGTAGTAGCCGGGCCGGAAGCGCGTCTTGCGCGGCCCGAACAGGGCATGCGCGAACTCGTCGAGCAGCCCCTTGAGGTCCGCCATCGACGTGCCCTCGTCCACCATCAGACCCTCGACCTGGAAGAACTCGAAGCCGTGGCTGGCGTCGACGGCCTCGTAGCGGAAGCAACGACCGGGCAGAAGCGCCCGAATGGGCGGCTTCGTCGCCTGCATGACGCGTATCTGACCGGGGCTCGTATGCGTTCGCAGCAGGTGACCCGCGATGTCCACGTACAGCGTGTCCCAGAGATCGCGCGCAGGATGGTCCGGGGCGATGTTCAGCATCTGGAAGTTGGTCAGGTCGTCTTCCACCTCGGGTCCTTCGTAGACCACGAAGCCGAACTGGCCGAAGACCTCGGCTATCGCCTCGACCGTCTCGGGAATGGCATGCAGGCTGCCGCGCGGGACGGTGCGCCCCGGCAGGGTCACGTCCACCTTCTCCGCGGCGAGCCGCTGCGCCTGAGCGACCGACCGGAGTCCCGCGCCTCGCTCCGCCAGGGCCGCCTTGACGGCCTCGCCAACCTCGTTGGCCACGGCTCCGACGCGTGGCCGGTCTTCGGCCGGTAGCGCCCCGATGCCTCGCAGAACGGCCGTGAGGTCGCCCTTCTTGCCGAGATACCGGATCTGCAGCTGCTCGAGCGCCGCCGGGTCCGCCGCCGTGGCGATCTCGACCAGTGCCCGATCCATGAGGCGATGCAGGTCACCGCCGAGACTCTCGAAGTCCACGCTCACGTTCCTCGTTCTCTCCAGGAATCCAGAACCCCCGACCGTCCGCATCCTTTCGGACACGGGGACGAGTCGAGGGCTCGCGGTACCACCCCGCTTCCCTGCCAGTCCGAAGGCCGGCAGGGCGCTTGCGGGCCCGATATCGGTGGCCGACCGGTTTGCCTACTCACCGCAGCTGCCGAAGCTTCGGAGTTTTGAGCAAACGGCTCGGGAGCGAACCGGCGAGATCGATCCCGGACGGGCTTTCAGTCTCCGACCCGTCCTCCCTGGTGGACCTGTTCTTCGCCTCGTCTCCGTCCTAGCCTTGTTTCTTGGGAGCGTCGCCGTCTCCGGCCGAGGGAGCTAGGCCGAAGCCTGGCCTGAGACTGCCACGATCTGGGAAAAAGCCGAGGCGTCGCGCACGGCGAGGTCGGCCAGGATCTTGCGATCGAGTTCGATGTTCGCGGCCTTCATGGCGGCGATGAGCTTGCCATATGTGGTGCCGTTCTGCCGGGCCGCGGCGTTGATGCGAATGATCCACAGCTCGCGCATCTGGCGCTTGCGCTGTCTCCGGTCGCGGGTCGCGTACGCCAGGGCGTGGAGCATCGATTCGTGCGCACGCTTGACCAGCTTCGAGTTGGTTCCGGCGCGGCCTTCGGCGTCTTTCAGCAGACGCTTGTGGCGGTGGTGGGCGGTTACGCCCCGCTTGACGCGTGCCATCTGACGTCAAACTCCCAGGTACGGCAGCAGCCGGCGGATCTGATCCAGGGACTCGCCCCCGACGAGCTCCTTGCCCTCATAGCGGCGAGTGCGTCGCGAGGACTTGAGCTCGAGGTGATGTCCGCGCCACGACTTGACACGGACCGCCTTGCCGCTGCCGGTGACCCCGATCCGCTTCTGGGTCCCTTTGTGGCTCTTCATCTTCGGCACGTCAGTTCACCTTCCCAGTTGACGCCGCGCCGGGCTCCGGCTCGGGTCTGGGAGTCGCCGGCTGGGCCGGTGTCTCCACTCTAGCTGCTGCCACCGCGGCCTCCTCGCCGGAGACCGTGTGCTCATCTGTCCTGGCATGGCCCTTCGCCGTTGCCGGGGGCGTGGGCTCGTGCGCCTTGGGCTTGTGGACCGAGGCCACGCTTATGTGCATCGACTTGCCTTCGAGCAGCGGCGGCCGCTCGATGACGCCATGTTCCTTGATCTGCTCCGCGAACTTGTCCAGGAGGTCCCGCCCGATCTGCGGGTGGGTCAGCTCCCGGCCGCGGAACTGGACGGAAACCTTGACCCGATCGCCTTC
Source organism: Candidatus Limnocylindrales bacterium (assembly GCA_050014975.1). GTDB lineage: Bacteria > Chloroflexota > Limnocylindria > Limnocylindrales > CSP1-4 > Fen-1039. Next base: position 22,312 of record JBEKCH010000011.1, on the reverse strand, counting down.
TTCCAGAAATTCGATGGCCCGCCTGACCTTCGTATCGAAGTCGCCGATGCCGATCTTCGGCTTGAGACGGACTTCCTTGAAGGTTACGGACCGCTGTCGCCGCTTGGCTTCCTTTTCGCGCTTGGTCAGCTCGTACTTGTACTGACCGAAATCCAGGAGTCGCGCCACGGGAGGACTGGCCAGCGGTGCGACCTCCACCAGGTCGAGCCCCCGCTCCTGCGCAAGCCTCAAGGCGTCGGCCGTTCGCATGACGCCAAGCTGGCTACCGTCTTCGTCGACAACCCGCACATCGAACACGCGGATCATCTGATTGATGCGCAGGTCTCGGCTGATGGCGAACCCCTTCTGTGCGTGTTCCGGTTGCCGCTGCCGGATAGAGAGCCGCCCGGAAGCAAGCGAGCGCCTGCCCGGGCCACGACAATCCCGGGCGGTCGCCCGCGGGACTATAGCACAGGGATTTCGCGAGCGGCAAACACCGGACCGCCACGTTTCGTGCGTATTCGGCGTCACTTCGGCCGCGGTGTGTGATCATCTTCAGGCAGTCGCGAAGCGCAGCCGAGGAAAGGCGATGAGGCGTTCAATTCTGGCAAACGGTGCGGCCTTGATCCTGGTTGTCGCGGCCATCGCCGCCTGCCAGAGCGCAGCCCCTACGCCGTCCCCGAGCCCCACCCCCGCGCCGACGGCAACGCCGTCGCCCACTCCCTTGCCCACTCCCTCCCCCACTCCGACCGCGACGCCTACGGCCTCGCCGACGATCAACCCGAACGCGACTCCGACGCCCGTGCCGACGGGTGCCCCAGGAGCCTACGCGACTGTGCAGAACTACGAGAATGCGCTCATCGCCGGCGATTTCGCCACGGCCTGGGCCATGCTCGGGGCCGGCACCAAGGCCCATTGGGGCTCATCGCTTGCCAAGTTCGAGCAGAACAGGGCCTCGTTCCTGGCAACTGCGGGCATGCATTACTCATTGGAGCTCGACCCCACCGACACGCTGCCGCTGAACGACTGGGCCACCGGTCAGAGTTGGGGTCCGAGCATCGATGTCGCCCATGCCCACCTGATCGTTGTCCACTGGGCCGCGTTCAGCAGTTCGGCGGGCCTCGAGATCTGGATCGTGAACCCGACGAAGACCGGCTGGCAGATGTACCTGGCCTACTAGCCGTCCGCGGCCGCCCGATCGCCGCGGCTGGGGGCTGCAGCTAGGGCCGCCGGGCGGCGGTCTCCTCGGCCAGGCGGTCGATGAACGTGTCCCAGGACACGCCGTTCTCCTGATCGCCTGAGCGGTGCCTGATTGCGACCGTCCTGGCCTCCACTTCCCGATCCCCGAGCACGAGCATGTAGGGCACCTTCTGCTCCTGGGCCAGGCGGATCTTGTTCTGCATCCGACCGTCCGAATCGTCGACCTCGACTCGCAGCTTGCGCGCCCGCAGCAGATCGGCCAGCTCTCGGGCGGCCTCGACGTGGCGATCGGCGATCGGGATGACCACCGCCTGAACCGGGGAGCACCACACCGGAAACGCGCCGGCAAAGTGCTCGACGAGGACGCCGATGAAGCGCTCCAGCGAGCCGTAGATGGCCCGGTGGATGGTCACACATCGGACCGCCTGACCGTTCTCGTCGATGTAAGTGCAGTCGAACCGCACTGGCAGCATCACAAGGTCGACCTGGATGGTGGCCGTCTGCCACTCCCGGCCCAGCGCGTCCTCGACCTGGATGTCGATCTTGGGGGCGTAGAAGGCGCCGTCCTTCGGCTTGAGACGGTAGGGCTTGCCGAGCGAGTCGAGGGCGGCCTTGATCTGCGCTTCCGCTTTCTCCCAGAGCGCCGGGTCGCCCAGCGCCTTGTCCGGCCTGGTGCCGAAGGTGAAGCGCGGCTCCAGCCCGAACCAGCCGTAGACCTCGTAGACCTCGCCCAGCAGCCCCTTGATCTCGTCCTGCAGTTGATCGGGACGGAGGTAGATGTGGGCGTCGTCCTGGATGAAATGACGAACCCGGGTCAGGCCCGAGAGCGTGCCCGAGCGTTCGTTGCGGTGCAGCCGGCCGAACTCAGAGAAACGCAGCGGCAGGTCCCGGTAGGAGCGGAGCCGGCTCTTGTAGATGAAGGTGCTCTCGGGGCAGTTCATGGGCTTGAGACTGAAGGTCTGTCCCTCCGACTCGAGCACGAACATGCTGTCCTTGTAATTGTCCCAGTGGCCGGATTGCTCCCACAGCTTCTTGTGGACGAGCATCGGCGTGGCCACCTCCTGGTAGCCGCGCCTGTCCTGGACCTCGCGGATGGCGGTCTCCAGGATGCGCCACAGGCGCTGGCCCTTCGGGTGCCAGAAGGCCGAGCCGGGGCTGACATCGTGGAAGCTGAACAGGTCGAGCTGGACGCCCAGTCGCCGGTGGTCGCGCCGCTTGGCCTCTTCGCGGCGGTGAAGGTAGGCGTCCAGTTCTGCCTGCGTCGGCCAGACGGTCCCGTAGATGCGCTGGAGCATCGGCCGCTTCTCGCTGCCTCGCCAGTAGGCGCCGGCGACGGTGAGCAGCTTGAAGGCGCCGATCTTGCCCGTGCTGGTCACGTGCGGACCCTTGCACAGGTCTATGAAGTTGCCGTGCTGGTAGGTCGAGGTGGGCGGCACAGGCGTACCGGTTTCCTTCGCTCGAATCGCCAGGTCGTCGAGTATCTCCACCTTGAAGGGCTGGCGACGGTCTTCGAAGAAGGTTCGACCCTCGGCGAAGGGAACCTCCTGTCGGACGAACGGGCGATCCGCCGCGACCGAGGCGCGCATGCCGGCCTCGATCGCGGCCAGGTCGTCGGGGGTCAGGGGCCGAGGCAGCAGGAAGTCGTAGTAGAAGCCGTCCTGGATCGATGGGCCGATGCCGAGCTGCGCGTCCGGAAAGAGGCTCAGAACGGCCTCAGCCATGACGTGCGCCGCGGAATGGCGCATCGCGTCAAGGTCGGAGTGCGCCCCTGCATCCAGCAACTCGTCGACCGAGCCGCGCTCGACCGCCTCGAAGAACTCCTCGGGCTCCTCGATCGCGGCGCCGCCCTGTTCCGTCTGGCCGCGCTCTTCCTTGACCATCCTGCCGTGCCGCCTTTCCGCTGGGCTGCCCCGCCGGCGCCTGTTGATACACAGAACCTCCCGTCCGACAGGACGAGAGGTCTCTCGCGGTTCCACCCGCCTTCACGACGCCGCCGCACATATGCCCGCGACGCCGCGCGCTCTTGCCGCTCTCACGGGCGGATCCCGGACCGGTTCCCCGGCCGCTCACGGTTGGTGCCTTCGCCGCTGACGGTCACCGTCTCTCTCAGCTGTGGCCTGCGCCACCTCGACGGCTCTCTTGGACCATGCCGGCGCGGCTTGTCCCGCTCATCGCGTTGGATATGCACTTGGCCGGCGCCGCTTCGCGCAGCGCCATGGTGGGCGGTAGAGGACTTGAACCTCTGACCTCATGCATGTCAAGCATGCGCTCTAACCAGGCTGAGCTAACCGCCCATGTTTCACGCTTGGGAAGACCTCATGCTTCCCGGTTATCCTGATGGGCCCTTGACCTACACCGCTCGAATACCGCATGCTGGTCGCTGTTCAGACTGCCAGAAGAGGTACCGTCGATGGAGACCAAAACCACCACCCGCGGCGTGCATGATACGGCACCCGACGCCTTGCCTGCACTCGTGGCCTCCTGGCGTCGCTCTCTCGCCGCTCGGCGAGCCAGCCCGGCGACGATCGACACCTACCGCACCGCCGTCATCCAGCTCGCCAACTATCTGGCGGCCCACGGCATGCCCGACCGGGCCTCCACGATCCGCCGGGAGCATATCGAGGCCTTCGTGACCGACCTGCTGGAGCACAAGGCGCCCGCCACCGCCCACAACCGCTACCGCGGCTGTCAGGCGTTCTTCTCGTGGCTCGTGGAGGAAGGCGAGATCCGGCAGAGCCCGATGGAAAGGATGAAGCCGCCCAAGCTGCCCGAGGCTCCCCCACCCGTCCTGCGCGATCCCGAGCTGCGCCGTCTCCTTGCCGCTTGCGAGAAGGATCGAACCTTCAACGGCCGTCGCGATGAGGCAGTCCTTCGGGTGTTCATCGACACCGGCACTCGGCGGGCCGAGGTCCTCGGTCTGCGCCTCGAAGATGTGGATCTCGATCAAGGACTGCTCAAGGTCATCGGCAAGGGCAGCCGGACGCGCCTCGTCGCGATCGGCGCCAACACGGTGAGAGCGATCGACCGTTACCAGCGCCTCCGAGCGAAGCGACCCGACGCCGAGCTGCCGTGGCTCTGGCTTGGGCGCAAGGGCCAGCTCGGCGAGACGGGCCTCGCACAGCTCATCCGCGAGCGCGGCGCGCAGGCCGGCCTGCCCGGCCTTCACCCGCACCTGTTCCGCCACGCCTACGCCCACGCCATGCTCGCGGCGGGGATGCAGGAGTCCGACCTAATGGCCGTGGCCGGCTGGCGTAGCCCGGAGATGCTGCGCCGCTACGCCGCCTCGACCCGGGCCGAACGAGCGCTGACGGCGGCCCGCGCCCTGAGCCCCGGCGACCGCCTCGAAGATACCCGGAAATGAGCAGGCAGCGGCCGACCGGCAAGGGTTCCGGCCACGACTCACCTCCTGATCAGAACGCCCGAGACGTCCGACTAGTGCCACCTAGCACCACCGGGCCCATGACGTTCTATGCGGCTATCAGCGACGCTCTGCACAGCGAGTTCCCCGATCTCGACCCGCGCGAATGGGAGTGGGCCATCGCGCCACTGTTTGAGGGTTGGCTTCCCCACTCCGGGGTCCCCGAGGCTCGCGTTCGCGCGATGCGAGCAGCCAGACTACGGGAGCCCAATCTCTCGGACGATGCGTGGTGGGCCTACATCGACGAGTCGACGGGAAGACTGTCCGAAGCCGACCGACAGGATCCAGAGAAGATCGTCGCCGCGGTCCGAGCAAGGATCGACGTTGAGATGGAGATCCTCAGGCGAGCTCAACGGGCGGCCGAGCCCGAGCGGCATGGCTTCACGGAGCGCGAGATCCGGCAGGCCGTGGCCGAGGAACGTCGAGTGTGCTTCGGGCCGCCAAGAGAGCCCGCGGTGGCGCACCGGCTGCACACGTCGGTAAGGACGCTGCAGTCTGCGATGAAGGCGCTCGGAATGGGCCGGTGGCCGCCGGCCAACCCAGGTGCCCCTCGAAGATCGGCGTAAGCCTGCGCAATCATGCGGAGGGGCGGCCGGATCATTCAGGGCATGAGCGCTGATGCCTCCAGGAAGATCTACGGTCGGATCGGCGGGTTGACCGCCTGGTCCCGGCTTGACCCTGAGGTCATGGTCGGCCCGGCGCATCGCGGCTTTCGAGCGCGGTTCGAGAGGCTCGTTGACGCAGAAGGTCAGCTCGATCCGGCTGAGCGCGCGAAGCGAATTGACCGGGCGCTGAGGGCCCATATGCTTACCCTAGCCGCCAAGTCGGCCGAAGTTCGCCGCCAGCGCCGTCGCGAAATGGCGACGACCAACAGGAAGGCTGGCGCGGTCCGATGACGCGAGACGAGCTTCTGCTTGCCGCTCTGGCTCGGGGCCAGAGTTCCACCGTGGCCCTGGCGTACGAGACGGGACTCGGCGAACGCACCTGCCGTTACGGGCTTCGGCACCTCATCGGCGCCGACTACGTCTGGAGCCCGGAGCGGGGCTTGTACCGGCTCACGGCGCGAGGACGCACGATTGCCGCCGAGCTGGTAGTGGACAACTCGCAAGAGGCCCCAGAGGTCCTGACCAATCATCCGGATGAAGTCAGGAGACGGCCTTTGCCCTGGCTGGTTGGCCGGCACCGATAGCGGTTCGTGCTCCTGGCAACGAAGCATCACCTGCGGTATGCCCCGCATGCCTTCGAGCAACTTGCACGGCGGCGGGCCTCCCCGTGAACGGGACTGGTTGGGGCTGATCCCCGAACGATGGCCTCTAGAAGACCAGCACCCGCTCGCAGTCGAGGGTCCAGGCGGAAAGCTCGACCATCGAGGAACGGTGGACCCCGTCGGTCAGCTCGGCCTCCGTGTAGCCGCGGGCGTCCATGCAGGTGCCACAGACGCTGACCGGGATGGCCTTGGCGGTCAGGCCCTTGATCATGCGTTCGAGGTTGTAGTAGCCGTCGGATGTCTTCTGGTCGCGCTTGGCACAGCCAATAGCGTCGCCCATCAGGAACACCCGCACGTTGGTACCTTCGACCTTGGCGAGCGCGAGCGCTAGCCGCAGGCCGTTGTAGGACCGCTCAGGCACCGTCTGGACGTCAGCACCCTGGTGCCGTAGGTGCGCGATACCATGCTCTGGAGGCAACCGGGCTGTTGAGGTCACTGGGAACCAAGTGGTATGAGACCGACTGCGCGCATGAGTCTGGCCATCCGGCCAGGACAGGCCGCGGAAGTATCGCTCGTGACAATCTGTCGAGAGTGGACGCGGATCGGCTGCATTGGGTTTGGCGGGCCGCCGACTCACATCTCCCTGCTGCGCCGCATGTGCGTGGAGGAGCGTCACTGGCTTCCCGCCCAAGAGTTCGAAGACGGCATCGCAGCCACGAACCTACTGCCGGGCCCAGCCTCTACCCAGCTGGCGATCTACTGCGCCTGGCGCCTTCGTGGAACTGCGGGAGCCATCCTGGGGGGCCTCTGTTTCATCCTGCCCGGCTTGATCGCCATCCTGGCCCTTTCGGCCATATTCCTGGCCAGCAACCCGCCCGTCTGGATCGTCGGAGCCGCGGCGGGCGCGGGCGCCGCGGTACCAGCAGTGGCCTTACAGGCAGCTTCCGGCCTGGTTCCTGCTAGCCGGAAGCGTATCGGCACACGGCGGTCCGAACGGATGCGCTGGCTCACCTACGCCCTTCTAGGTGGTGTGGCGGCCGCGACGATCGGGCCCTACCTCGTCCTCGTGCTGGTGTGCTGCGGGTTGGCAGAGATCGTCATGCGCCAGACCCGGCCCTCGCTGCCGCGCTCTGCTCGCGCCATCGTCCCCGTCGTCTTCGGGCACCCATTGGCGATCGGCGGGATCGGAGCACTCGTCTGGGTCGCATTCAAGGTTGGCGCACTCTCCTACGGCGGCGGTTTCGTCATCGTCCCGCTCATGCAGCACGACGCGGTGACCACTTATCACTTCATGACTGCTGCGCAGTTTCTCAACGCCGTCGCGCTCGGTCAGGTTACGCCCGGGCCCGTCGTGCAAACGGTGGCAGTCGTGGGCTACGCCGCGGGCGGCTTAGGTGGCGGTCTCCTGGCCGCATCTGTGGCGTTCGCGCCCTCATTCCTCTTCGTCCTCCTCGGGGGTCCACGCTTCGACCAGATCCGAGCCAACAGCTCGGTTCAGTCGTTCCTGACCGGAGCGGGGCCCGCGGTCATCGGAGCCATCGCCGGATCGGCCATACCGCTCGGACTGTCACTTCAGCAGGTTTGGCAAGTCCCCGTGCTAGCCGGCGCGCTGTTCTGGCTCTTCGCCGCACGTCGAGGTGTCGTCAGCGCCTTGCTTATGGCAGGCATGGTGGGCATCGTCCTAGGTCTCGCGGGCCTGCCGCTTGGCTAGCTTGTTATCTCGGCCTCAAGCCCGGAGCGACCTCCGACCATGAGCGCTCAACCGTGCGCTGCGCCCTCCAGCCTTCGTCGGTCGGGGGACTCAAGCTGGAACGTCGAGTGGTCGATGTCGAAGTCTCCTGCGAGACACGAGCACAGAACGTCGAGGACAGCGGCCCCATCGGCATCCGGCTTGAGGACCACATGGGCCGAGACGACATTCACGCCTGAGGTGATCGTCCAGGCGTGGAGGTCGTGCACATCGGCTACGCCTGGAGCGTCGAGGATGTGGGCACGAACCTCGTCCATGTTCACGCCCTTCGGTGTCGCCTCAAGCAGCACGTCAGTGGCGCCGCGGAGTAGGCCCCAGACTCGCGGCAGGATTAGGATGGCAATGGCCGCCGAGGCGATTGCATCGGCCCCGGTCCAGCCCGTCAGCGAGATCGCGACGGCAGCAACGATGACCGCGGCCGACCCGGCGAGGTCACCCATGACTTCGAGGTATGCGGCACGCATGTTGAGGCTCTTTGCCTGAGCGTTGCGCAGCAGCCACATCGAGGCAGCGTTGAGCACGAGGCCGACAAGCGCCACGGCGAACATGAGCCCGGAGGCGACCGCTGGCGGCTCCGAGAGCCGACGCCAGGCTTCGTACAGGATGAAACCCGCCACGCCGAAGAGCAGGACCGCGTTGGCCACAGCCGCGAGGATCTCAAGGCGGAGGTAACCGTAGGTGCGTTCTGTGCTCGCTGGACGTGACCCAATCCAGATTGCCAGCAACGCGAGGCTGATGCCTGCGGCGTCGGTGAAGACGTGACCCGCATCCGCCAGCAGGGCCAGGCTGTTGGAGGCCAACCCGCCGGCTACCTCGATTGCGAGGATTCCGAGCGAAAGGCCGAGGACCGCGCACAGGCGCCTTACGTTGGCCCGTGCGGTGGAATGAGCCATGGATCGCAGTCTATCGTCTCGCTGGTCGAGCGGCCTCTGGGCAGTACCGTTCAGCGCCTCCCAGGCTCACTTGTTATCTCGGCCTCAAGTCCATCTGGCGAAGGCAATGTAGGGTTCGTCCGGTCCGACTCTCAGGGATTACCACTCGATGATCCCCGTTCATCGGGGACCCGAACTGGGTCTTCTTGTCCGATCCTGAGCCACCCGTAGACCAAGGCGGCGACCGTTGCGCCCAGGAGCGGGCCAGCAACGTAGACCCAGATGTGGGAAAGATCTCCAGACACGAGGGCAGGTCCGAGTGATCGAGCCGGGTTCATGGACGCCCCGCTGACCGGGCCGCCGACCAACGCCCCGAGGGCCACCGCACCGCCGATCGCGACCGCGGCCGCCTCGCCGACGGCGCGACTGTCGGTGGCCACCGCGGTGACCACGAGCATCAGGAAGAAGGTGAGGACTGCCTCCATCGCGAACGACTGGAGGTCGGTCCCGGCTGGCGTGGTTACACCGAGCGGCACGCCCGGCCCCAATATGGCGCGCAGGACCAGCGCGCCGGCCACGGCACCGGCGACCTGTGCGATCGCATAGGTCAGCACTCGGGTCCATGGGAAGTGGCGCCCGATCGCGAATCCGATCGACACGGCCGGGTTGAAGTGCGCGCCGCTGATGTGGCCCAGGGCGTAGATCATCACGGCGATCGCGAGTCCGAACGCAATCGCGACCCCCGTGTCTGGGAGCTTTCCGACAGCGATCGCACCGCAGCCCGCGAAGACGAGCGCGAAGACGCCGATGAACTCGGCAACGTGGGCCCTCATGCCGGCCTGGCCCGCCGCGCCCGGCTATGGGTCCTGGCCTGAGCGTAGAACGAGTGGAAGTCGAGGTCCGCGACGACTCTCACGCCCGATATCCGCGCGCTTCGCGGAGTTGGACCGCGAACTCGTGGGGTAGCTGCGAGGCCAGGATTCCCTGCGCCGCGGCATCGATATCGTATTCGACCCGGCGGAAATCGACGGTCATCCCCGCCGGACCAGTCTCCACGAGCGCCCAGCAGGCTCGCGAGTCGCCGTCCTTGGGCTTGCCGGCGGAACCGTCGTTGATGAAGCGTGTCCCGGCTACCGTCTTGTCGTAGGGGCGGTGAGTGTGGCCGCAGACGATAACCTCGGCGTTCGCAGCGGCAGCGATCCGTGCAAACGTCGAGTCGGGCTTGTCCTCATAGAGATACTCGTTCATCTTCCGCGGGCTCCCGTGGACCAGGAGGAACCGGAGGCCGTCGGCCTCGAAGCGAATCTGCGGCGCGAGGGTGCGCAGCCAGGCCTTGTTCGATTCGCTCGTATGGGCCTTGGTCCAAGCGAACCCGGTGTCGCCGAGGGCCTTCTCGACCGGGTGGGTGTAGGCGCAGCCGCACTCGTCGCGTCCAAAACCCGTGCCGTCGTCGTAGTTGCCCATCACGATTGGGATCGCCTCATCGCGGACCGGTCCAGGACCTCGTTGGGCCAGGCCGCATAGCCGACGAGGTCGCCGAGCACGTATCGCTGATCGACGCCAACCGCGGCGACGTCGCCGAGCACGGCGTCGAGGGCGAAGATGTTGGAGTGGAGGTCGGAGAAGAACGCGTATCTCATGGAGCGAGCCTGACCTTCCGGGTACCTGCCGATAGAACTGGGTGTGTCGCTAGCAGCTTGTTACGCGCCGGTCGGAGGTTCTACGCCCAACTCGGTGAGCAGGCCGCGGACGCGCCGCTCGATCTCATCGCGGATAGGTCTCACTTCCTCGACCGACTTCCCAGCCGGGTCGTCGAGCTCCCAGTCGACATAGCGCTTGCCTGGATAGACCGGGCAGGCGTCGCCGCAACCCATGACGACGATGACGTCGGCGGCCCGAACGATCTCGTCCGCCCACGGCTGCGGCAGCTCGGCGCTGATGTCGATTCCCTTCTCGGCCATCGCCGCCACGACCGACTGGTTCACGCCATCTGCCGGCGCGGAGCCGCCCGAGTAGACGTCGACGCGATCGCCGGCCAGGCGGCGCATCCAGCCCGCCGCTATCTGGGACCGACCGGCGTTGTGGACGCACAGGAAGAGCACGCTTGGGTTGAGGTGCGTTCTGTTGCTTTCGAGCCGAAGAAGAGCGCGTAGCCGATCGTCGGTGAGTCGTTCGACCAGTACGGGAATCCAGGTGGTGATGTGGGCATTCGGCAGGATCATGTCGAGCGACTCGGTCATGAAGCGCTCGATTGTCTCTACGTTGATCCGCCCCTTCCAGCGCCGCTCCAGGGCGGCAGCTGACTCGTGGATTTGGACGCGCTGGTCAGTAGACAACTCCAGGCGGTCGACATCGAGTGTCCGCATTTCCCGAGAGGTCATGGCTCTGGTCTCCTTCGAGGTTCACCACCCCCAGTCGACTCCCGACTGAGTGCGGACTCGCGCTTCTCTCGAAGCCTAGACTTTCAAGCTGCTTGAATGTCAATAGGCTTGCGTCGTTTGGAACTGCGTGGTTGACCTTCAAGTGGCTTGGAGGTGTACGGTGTGCCCATGAAGATCGCCGAACTCGCCAAGCGCGCTGGCGTAGCCACGTCGGCTGTCCGCTTCTACGAGGAAACGGGCGTCCTTCCGTCCGCCGCTCGGCTGGCCAACGGCTACCGCGAGTACGACGCCGCTGACCTGGCGCGCCTGCACCTTGTGGTGGCGTTGCGCAGGCTCGGGCTTGCTCCTGTGGACGCGGGACGGATTGCCGCACTGTGCATGGAGCACGGTGAGATCGACCGGGAGCTCATGCCCCTCATCATCGGCCAGCGCGACGCGATCGAACGCCAGCGAGCCGATCTCGACCGCGTGGAATCAGAGTTAGCGGACCTGGAGTTGACCATCCAGGCAGCCGGCCGGGCCCGGCTCAGTAGCGAGGGTATCGCCGTGTCCGCCGACCTGATCGGCGTCCTGTTCGTCTGCACCGGCAACTCGGCCCGCAGCCAGATAGCCGAAGCTCTGCTCAAGGACTTCGGCGACTCGGACTTCGCGGTCTCCTCCGCCGGGACCGAGCCGAGGGAGTTGAACCCGTATACAGTCGCCGTCCTCGGGGAGATCGGCATTGACTGGTCCGCCGCTCAGTCCAAGTCCGTGACGCAGTTCTTGGGCCAGCCGTTCGACTATGTGATCACCGTCTGCGACCGCGCTCGCCAGGCCTGCCCGATCTTCCCGGGCGACCATAACTCGCTCCATTGGGGTCTGGACGACCCGGCTAAGGTCAAAGGCACAGACGAGCACAAGCTAGAGGCCTTCCGACGCACCAGGACTGAGCTGGCAGTCCGGCTGCGCCCGTTTGTCGAGTTGGCGCGAAAGGCACGTCGCGAGACCGCCCTCGCGAACTGAGGGCCCTTTAGCCTGCAATCAGAGGTCTCCTGGCACTCAGTTGTATCAGTCCTGACTGAGACAGTTTGGATTGAACCAACTGAGTGCCGGCCCGCGGCCCGTCGAGCGATCGAGAGCGAACGAAGGAGACCCGTGACGCAACAATCCGTCGGACTTGCGGTTGCGCCGGCTGGGGTTCCTGAACCTGCATGCTTGCGGCTCGACCTGCCTGCGCCGAATGTCGCGGACGCCGTCGCCCTGGCTGCCATGCTTGCCGATCCGACTCGGTCAGCCGTCCTGGCGATGTTGCGTGATGGACCCCATTGCGTCTGCGAGATATCGGCAGCGCTCCACGAGCGCCAGAACAACCTCTCTATGCACCTCGCCCGTCTCCGAGAGGCGGGACTGATTCGGCGAGCACTTCTCGACGCCGACGCCCGCCGGGTCTACTACGAACGCGACGAGGCAGCTTGCGCAGCCGCGCTTGCTCGGCTCAGCGATCTCCTGGAGCGGTCCGAATGACCGCTCTCTCACTCGTCCGGGGCCGGGGCCGGGGCCGCCGGCCGCATCTCCCTCTGCCGCTGGTCGTGACCGCCGCCACCACGGCCTGGCTCGTTGCCTGGATCGCGGAGGCACCCCTTGCAGGCTGGATCAGCTTCGATCTGCTGCGGCTTGAGCACGGCTCGCAGCTGGGTGAGGCCGTCGGCTTCTTCCTGCTCGACGTGCCAAAGGTGCTCCTGCTTCTGCTCGGCATAGTGACCGTGGTAACGCTCGTCCGCGGCTTCTTCTCACCCGAGCGTGTGCGGGCAGCGCTTGCCGGACGGGGCCTGATGGCGGGGACCGTTACCGCCGCGTCCTTCGGCATCGTCACGCCCTTCTGTTCCTGCTCGGCCGTGCCGCTGTTCATCGGCTTCGTCGAGGCAGGGATTCCCCTCGGCGTCACGTTCGCCTTCCTCATCAGCTCGCCGATGGTCAACGAGGTCGCGCTGGTCCTGCTGTGGGGGCTCTTCGGACCTGGGATCGCGCTTCTCTACATGGCTTCCGGCCTCGTCGTTGCGATCATCGGTGGTCTCGTCATCGGCAGGCTCGGGCTCGAACGCTACGTGGAAGACTACGTCTGGGCAATGCAGGGAACGGCCGGGCCGGGCATCGAGGTCAAGCTCACTGCGGAGCAGCGCCTCGGTGACGCGTGGCGCTACACGAAGGATCTCGTCCGCAAGATCACACCTTACCTGCTGGTCGGCATCGGGATCGGAGCCCTGATTCATGGCTACGCCCCAACCGAGCTTGTGGCGGCCATCGGCGGTCGCTCCAACCCGCTCGCCGTGCCACTTGTCGTGCTGATCGCGATCCCGCTCTACTCCAATGCCGCCGGCACCATCCCGATCGTGCAGGCGCTCCTGGGCAAAGGGATGCCGCTAGGTACGACCCTGGCTTTCATGATGTCGATCACTGCCATCAGCCTGCCCGAGTTCATCATTCTGCGCCGCGTCATCCGCTGGCAGCTCATCGCCGTCTTCGCGACGGTAGTGACGATCGGCATCCTCTTCACCGGTTACCTGTTCAACGCACTCATCGCCTGACTCGGAAAGGAACCCTCCACGTGATGAAGATCGAAGTTCTTGGACCCGGCTGCGCCAACTGCGTGCGTCTGGAGGCAAACGCCCGTGAGGCCGTCGTCATGGCCGGAGTCGAGGCGGAAGTCGTCAAGGTGAGCGACTACCGCCAGATCGCCGCCTATGGCGTGATGAGCACGCCGGGGCTCGTGATCGACGGTAAGGTCGTGAGCTACGGGCGCATTCCGACGGCCGGTGATATCGCGCTCTGGCTCACCGAGGCATAGCTGCCAGAGCAGCCGCAACCTGTTGACAAGCACCAGCCCGTCAGCCTTCCCTAGCCGACCCACAGGCAGGTTGCGGCCGGTTGCGGCTGGGTCCGGAACGTCGGCTAGCTGGCCAGACCGGCCGGGCTACCGGGGCCACCGCCGGCTGTCCTTCGGGCCAGACCGGCAGGTTCGCCGCAGCGTCGTTGGCGCCGGCAGGTCGAGGCAGGTTCCAGCAGGTTCCGGAACTCCCGCGACGAGACGATCCGCCTCTTCCTAGGAAGGCGCGTGCCGGCGCCTCGATGGGTAAGCTGACCCACAGAGCATGGTCGGGATCGAGTTCTCCGGTCAGGCTTCAAAGGGAGCATCGATCGTGGCGGGCAAGGGAATCACGATTGCCTTCGATGACCCGAGCGGGCCCCGCGCAATTGCAAAGCTCGTGGGAGCCCGAGACGGCGGGGTAACCGTTCTCTTTCCGTACCACCGCCATACCGAGGGCATGATCACCAAGGTCACTGCGCAAGCTGGTCAGTTGGCCGGCCCAGTGAGAACCAGTCCTCAGACGCTGTACCGAGTCTCTGGTCGAATCAAGCTGTCCATTCACGCCAGCGGCTTCGTTCAGCTATCTGGGGAGCCTCCAGCGGCCGTGATCTCTGGGATTGACGGCCAGGGCCATCCCAAAGGCTTTGGGGTATTCTCTGCCCCTTTGACTGATCCGATCCAAAGTGGACCGACAACGATCATCGTGGCGTACGGGCTGTCCGAGTTCCAGTTGGCTCAACCATCACGCAGCGTGCTCTTCGACGAGGGCGACGTAGAGTATGCGTGGCCCAATTCGAACGCCTACGCGTTCCACGTATGGTTGTTTCCGCGCGGCGTGCTAACGCGCACGCATGTCGAGAACGGTCGCCAGATCTTCTCGCAGATACGCCATTGGTTCTACTCCTCAACGTGTCAGCTCTACCACTTCAGAATCATCGACGTCGGCAGTCCGCTCGTTGTCGCTGGTGTTCTGGTTGAGCGCCAGGTCTGGTACCTGACCGCAGACTCAGGGATCTGGTTCGGGACGCCGCGCGACGTTGATGGGCACAACTTCACCGCCGCTTACCCACCGTGGCAAAACCCCGCAACAGAGGCGAGCTCGGGGGACTATCGCCGAGATCGAACAGTCATTCCTTCTCGGGACATCTGGCCGCCAAGCGAAGAAGGCGAAGATGACGCTTACCCGCCTCCGCCACCCATAGCGCTGCCGTGCCTCCCAGGTTGCTACACGAATGAGCAGCCGCCGATGTCTCCGGACATCGATTGGGCCATAGTGCGCGTGCTGTTGAGGGAGGAGCTGGCGAAGGCGCAGGACGAGGGCGAATAGCCGAGCAGGTGACACGCCCCGCAATACCTGATCCCCGCGCCCAACGCGGGCCGCGACCAGAAGAGTCATTCCTGGGTCTATGCGCCTAGTCGATTGCCGCCGGCCGGCATCCGGCTTGGGTAGGATGACGCGCAACTAGTGACCAGGATCAGCTCCCTGCTGGCCAGGGGGTTGGATCGCAACCGGATCATCGGGTTGGCCGCGGTAGAGGAAGTCGACAAGAGGCGGGGCCGGTTCGACAAGTAGTGGTAAGCCCAGAGCATTCGCTTCATCGACCAACCGTTGGCACCACTCCTCGCGTTTGTCTTGGCGCACGAGGAAGCGATCCACAGCCACCGGGTCGCCGACCAGGGGCCACAACGGATCTCCGCAGAGGGTGTCGGCGAGCAAGAGCCTTGCGCAGATGGCGCGCCGAACTATGTCGCGCCACCGGTCCAAGAGGTATCGGAGTCGGTAGACATCGAGCGTGTACGTGCCTGGGTAGCCTCGGGCGTCGCATAGCGCCTGCGGAGTGCGCTTGAATCGCGCGTTGCCGTGGATCAGGTCTGAGCGAAGGTTGTAGAGGTCCTTGACGTCTTGGCTGACCTCGTTTGCCCTGGCCTTGTTGCTACGACCAAGCAGATGCGCAGCTCGGGTTCGAAGCGTCAGGCTGATCTTCCGTTGGTCGTTAGGCCCAAGACATGCTTCCAGCGCCGTTGCCAGATCGAGCACGGTATCCTGCCAGGTCAGGCCGGTGTAGGAACGGGCATACCGGCCCAAGGCGATCGCGACCGAGGACACGGTCCCCTGCTCCTTGCCCTTTCCGGCCGATTGGTGTTGGGCTTGCTCGATCAACGCGGCCAGAGCGGTCAAGCCCGGAAGATCGTCGGCCTTGATGACGCCGATGCGACGCAAGTGCGACTCGAAGATCGTGTCTTCCGTCTGCGGGTGCGCCTCTGGCATCTCGACGTGGATCCAAGACGGCTCGCCCATCCATACCATGCGGTTCGGCCCCGTACTGCCGGTGGCCAGCCGAATGGCCAAGGCGAACCTGCCAATCCGCTCATTGAGAACCCTGGTGGTCTCCCAGTGGTCGCCTCGCGCACCATCCGCGGACGCGTAGGTGAAGCCTCCGTGTTCGGCGTGGAGAACGCGACTCGGCTCACTCGCCCACATCGCCTCGGGCAATAGCAACGAGATGACGTTCTGCGCCTGGAACTTGCGAGGCGCATAGAAGGTCAAGCCGTCGAACGACTGTCGGTCGACCGCGGTGAGGTCGAGGTCGTCGATCAACCAGAGGCTGGAGTACGTTTGTCCGTCACTGGCCGCGACGCGGTGCAGTTCATCGATGGCCGCGTGGGCTATCCGCGAATGAGCAGAGGGCCGACACTGCTCAACGATGCTCTCCGCGATCACCGCGCGCAGCAGGGCTGCCGCGTAGCGTTCGGGTTGCTGATAGGGTGACGCTGACTCCGCGCCGAACCGCGCGGGGTACGCCTCCCGCAGCGCAACCAAGAGTGGCTTGGCGGCCTCCGACTGAGCGATCTCGACGCACGACCACCAATAGGGCCACGGGCCGTCGAATCGATCACGTGAACCGGGCTTAGGGACTCTTGGGATGAGACCCTCTCTCCTCGTCTGAGCAAGACCTTCTACCAAGAACTTGGCGGCCTGAATCTGAACTCGCTTGGCTGCCGCCGGCGCATCCCCAGCGGCGCGTCGCACTTGTCTCCGGTGCTCTTCGACTCCTTGAAAGCGATTGGGGTAGGCGCTCTTGAAGGCAGCGCGAGCGGCGCGCTTGACCCCGGTGAGCCGGCTATCGCCGTCGGCCATCGCTGTCCATCGCGCCGTGAAGAACCAGGCGCCGAAAGCGGTACAAGCCGGGCATCGCTCTTCCGCATGCGGCCAGTCCGTGGCGAGCGTGCTGTACTCGCTCGGATCGTCGTTGTCGCCCCAGGGCCGGATCTCCACGAGCGTGACCATGAGGGAGAGGATACGCCGCCGAACCTGCTCGAAAGGGTCGTTGAGCCGCGTCGACCCAGACCGGACGGTCGGGGGACTCAACCTAGACTCCAGAACCTAACCCCGCCGCTGACAGCGCCTCGGTGTCGAGCCGCCATGTGCTCATTGACTTCTTCGTGACTCCAATCCCCTGCTCGATGAGAAGGTCCACGAGCTTCGTGCCGTCAACAAGCCCGATCGGCGCTTTCCCCGGAGCGGATGCCTCTGCGATCGCCTCCTTCGTGAAGCGACTCGTGGTGATCACGACGCCATGCTCGTCGGTGTGGTCGCCACGCCCAGGTCGCCTCTATACCGCATGCCGATTCCCGCGTGGGTGCCGTTCAATAGACGTGCATGCTCGGAAGGCACGCGGCGTCTGGAGTGGGTCTTGTGGGGTGAGGAAAAGGCCTAACGCGGCCCGCGGACGTCCTCCCCTGCCCCGTCGAATGCCGCAATAACTGGGGGGTGTTCGCTCCCGGATTCGGGCCCGTTTTCACGCTCAAACGGCCCAAACCAGCACCGCTCGGGGGCTCGACGCATGTCAAGCATGCGCTCTAACCAACTGAGCTAACCGCCCGGATGCGCGCCGCATCATAGCGCATCAGCCAGTCGCCGGGACGGGGCGGCGCCGCGCCGAGAGCGCAGGGCCAGCCCCTGTGCTGGCCTCTCCCGCATCAGTTGAGCCAGACCTGGCCGAGCGTCAGACTGAACGGCACCGGCGAGTCGACAGCCCTGTCCCAGGCCGAATCGCCGTAGACGTAGACGATCTCATGGATGTCGCCGACCGTGCCCGCAGCGTCCTCCGCGCCGGACAGCATGGCCAGGCGCGAGCCGTCGGCGCTGAGCGCCAGGTCCCAGACGACCTGTGAAGACCGCAGGGTGACCGCGGCCTCTGGCTGCTCGTCCGCCAGCCAGTCGCCGACCCGGGCCACATATACCGCCGACTCGGTGGCTGCCGCCAGCGTCCCTCGATCGGGCGACAGGGTGAAGACTCGCACGCCCCCCAGCCCGCTCACGAGCGCGATCTTGTGCCCCGCGGTGTCGATCACCGCCAGACGCGGTATCTGACGGGCGTCCGCTGAGATCGCGACAAGCCGGTCCGAGTCCAGCCACGCGACCGACGGGCCGAATGGAGAATCAGGCGGCGGCGAGAGCAAGCTGGCCGTGCCATCCGCCGCAACCACCGCGAATGTCAGGCTGCTCGACTCCGACACGACGACAGCCGTCGCCCCTGAGTCCGAGCGATCCAGGCCCACGATGGGTCCGCTGGGCGGCGTCGGGCGCCAGCTCACGCCGAGGCTCGCCACGGAGGCCTGGGGGACCGCCACCGACCGCGAATCCAGCGACCCATCTACCGCCAATGTGAGACTCTGCCCGTCCCTCGCCAGTGCAGTGGCACCGGGGAGCGGCCACTGTGCCGTCCAGGCGCCGCTCACGTACGTCCACAGCCCGACGCCGTTCTCGACGCCGTCGGCCAGGACAAGGAGTCGTGGCTCGGGTGCGTCCGTCCCGCGCGCCGAGGGCACGGCCGTGGGCGTCGGCGTACCGTTCGGAGCGACCGACACGTGGTCTGTCGCCTGCGTCCCGGTGGCGCTGGCCGTGACGCCTCCCGACGCGCAGCCGGTTCCAGCCACAGAGATACAGACCGCGATCGGTGCGAGCTGCCGCCACCACCTGGCTCCAACGCTTCCGAGCCGTAGCCGCGAAGCCCAGATCATGCGTCCCCTTTCCGAAAGGGCCCGCGCCCGCCGATTGGGCGGCCGCGGGCCGTGTCAGGGGGGCCCGGTCCGCGTGGGCCGAGCCCCGTTACTTCACTCCACCAGATCTCCGCCAATGATGCTTCCGTCGCCCGCGTCGATGAACAGGCTGATCAGCCAGGCGTAGTT
Organism: Candidatus Limnocylindrales bacterium; assembly: GCA_050014975.1. Taxonomy (GTDB): domain Bacteria; phylum Chloroflexota; class Limnocylindria; order Limnocylindrales; family CSP1-4; genus Fen-1039. The sequence goes on along the minus strand of JBEKCH010000011.1, from coordinate 3,467 downwards.
GGCGGCATCGCCGAATGGCTTCACCTCTGCGACCCAGGCAAGCCGATACGGCGCCTCGTCGGCGGTTGCTCGGTCTGGATCGAAGGCCGCGTTGGGCCCTACCCATTCCAAATACACGTTCTGGATGGCGTAGCCGGAATTCCGGCCGGCGGACCAGCTGTCCAGGTTCGCGCTTGCGACCTGCCGGGCCGCGTCCGATCCAATCCGTTGTACCGGAGCCGCGGCCAGATCGTGCTCGGCGCGGGCCACGCTCTGTATCCGCCCGTCCGGCCACACCTGGACGCGCGTCTCGTCGCCACGCACCCGCACGCCTGCCTGCATCCGAGCCCAGTGGACCGTCCACCCGCCCGTCGCCTGATCGGCCTGGGTCGAGGTGGGTGTGCCTATGTCCAGGCCGGCCGCCCGAGCCGATTTCTGCGCTGATCTGACCGCGCCATCTCGCGTGACCCTCGATTTCGAGGCGGGCGCGGCGTCCAGGCGGACGGCCGCGCGCAGATGGCCCCTGGAATCGAACTGCGTGACCGCCTGGACCTTGCCCGCCGAGTCGACTTCGGTCACTTCGTCGTATTCGGCATGCTCGAAGCCATCGAGCACGTGACGCCCGATGCGCTTGACGCCGACCGGAAAGCCCAACGCGTCTCGAGTCTCCACTTCGCGCGCGAAGAGCGCCGTGTCGGCGTCGGCAGCCAGGGCGGTCTCGACGCGAGTGGGAGTCCCGAGGCCGGCGTGCTCGGAGCCCGAGAACTGTGGAGCGGCCGCTATATGGCCGGCTGAGGCGATCAGGCAGACTGCCACCGCTGCCGTTCCGGCCGCCCACTTGACATTGACGGCTGTTCCTGAGAGTCGCATGACGATCATCTCCCTGCCGGTCGGAGCGGCGTGCCGTCGTAGGTGGGATTTCCCCACCAGTTGGCCTGGAAGGGCTCACTGGCACTGACGGCCTCGTAGCCGCCGATGCTCGCGGCATAGGCGAACGCGGCCGCGAGGGTTCGAGAGTGAGGTGCGCCGCCGTTGATGTAGCTCCAGAAGGCCTTTTCGAACCTCAGGCTCGAGCTGTCCCAGGTGTGGTAGACGTAGCCGAGGTAGAACTCATAGTCCGCCGCCTGCTTGGTCTTGGCGATCTCGAACGCCGCCGGCATCGTGCTCGAATTCGAGCCGAGCATGCAGGTGGACATGATCACGATGTTGTAGAACGAGCCTTGCGTAACGGCTTTGATCGAACTCGACCTGACCATATCTTTGGACGAGTTGCAGTTGCCGGCCCCGGGGTCCTGGAGGAACCCGGAATCGATGTTGGGCGCCCCGCTCGCGGCCCAGTAGTTGTCGCCGTGGCTGTGGACGTACACGGCGTAGTCGGCCAGGACGTTGGCGAGAAACGCGCTCCGAGTGAAGCCGGGGCCGAGGGCTCCCAACACGGGGCTGTAGCCGAGTTTGGCGAACTGCGCCACCGACAGGTTGTAGTGCTGCTGCGGGTACGTGTCGTTGAAGCCCAGACACGTCGCTTTGAACGCGTCAGAGTTGGACCAGACATGCGCGTCGTAGGCGGCTACCTGGGCTGGCACGGCGAGCGTCGAGGCCGCGATGAGCATCGAAACGAGCCATGCTGACGCTCGTTTCATGAGGTCTCCTCCCTCCGGCGGGCGGATCTATTGCCTGCGGCGGGTCGGGAGTTGCGGAAACGTGGGCGAGGGACTGGCAAGCCGGCTGGGCACCTCCTTCGGGCTGGAGCGAATCGCCATCCGTGGCGCCGCCGATGTGGCCCTGTCGCGCGATGGGTCCGTTACCTCTCTTGGGCTCCATCCGGCGGCGCTGACGTGCGACGCCGCGACTCTAGGCCTGGCTGCTTATCCGCGACTTATCTGGCGATTGCCGCCGGCCTGGCAATCGCGCAGCCTCCAGGTTCAGGGCTGCCGTGTCGGCCAGCCGCGTCGCCTGGCTCCCAATTGGTTTTCGCCGACCCCTCGTGCTCCATCTTCTCGTAGCGAACCGGCCCGCCTCGCAGGGCGAGGTTGAGCAGCGCCCTGGGAACGACCAGCAGCCAAAGCCCGTTGAAGAACGTGACTCTGAGCGCTCGGCGAAGACGTTCGCCCCGGGGCAGCGGCCTCCCGTCGGGGTCGCTCTCCCAGCGCAGCGAGTCCCAGGCGAGGCCCGCGCTGACGCCCAGATAGCCGGCCAGAATCGCCACCAGCGTCCGCTTGCGCCCGGTCGCGAGCGCCGCTGCCGCCGCGCCCGCCGCCACCGCTGGAACCGCGAGCTGGCCGGCATAGGCGATGAAGTCCAGCCTCGACGCGGCGGACAGGCGCCTGCTGAGGATGACGGCCGGCCCGTGCTCGAAGGCCCGCCGGAAGCCTCCTTCGGCCCAGCGCAGCCGTTGCCGCCACAAGCCACGCCAGTCTCGAACCGGCTCCTCCCACACCTGCGTATCGATCGCCCAGGCCACCCGCTCGCCGGCGATCGCAGCCACGCGGCTCGAGAGGTCGATGTCCTCGGTCAAGGCGGCCGCCTTCCAACCACCTGCGGCCGCGAGCAGGTCGCGTTTGATCATGATCCCGTTGCCGCGAAACTCCGAGCAGCCTCCCAGCGCCCAGCGGCCGCGGTTCAGCTCTCCGTCCAGTGTCTGCTCGTCGCCCTGGGCGCCGGCCAGCCAGGAACTCCCCGAGTCGAGGATCCGGCGGCGGGCTGTCACGGCGGCAGCGCCGGCGGCAAAGTACCCGGCGGCGCGCCGCAGGAACCAGGGCTCGATCCTCGCGTCCGCGTCGAGGACCACGACAATGTCGCCCCGACACTCGGACGGCTGCGCCGCAGTCAACGCGGCGCCTTTTCCATCCGGGAGGCCCGCACCCTCGCGCCGGATCACGCGTGTTAGGTTCTCGATCCCGCATTCGCGTGCGGCACCCTTGACAGCGTCCCCGCTGGCGTCCTTCGATCGATCATCGACGACGACCAGTTCGAAGAGCGGTTCACCCGACGCGGTCCGGTAGTCCTGGCGAGCTACGTCCCGGACCAGCTGCGAAAGAACGCCGGCCTCGTCTCTGGCGCCGACCAGCACCGTGAACGTGGGCGGAGTCGCCGCCGCCTCGAGAGCCGCCGCGGCCGACTCCGGCGAGATCGGCGGCCTGCGCGACGCCACGGCAACGGGTACGGCACAGCCGATTGCGACTCCGGCAGTGGCCAGCGGGACGATCCGGCCAAGCCGCCGCCGGCCTGCCAGAAAGCCGGCCGCTGCTCCGCCGACGAGAACGCCCACTGCCGCGGCCCGCCAGGCGACGGGCGTGATCGCCGCGTCGGACCGCTGCGGCGCAGTGCCAGTCACGCCGTCCCTCCCGCGGCGTGGCCTCTCATCGGCGGACCTGACTCCCGTCGGGAGCGTGCTCGGCGGCCATCAGGTTGGCGCCCCCTGCCATCTCGGCGGGCACGACCGCGACGGTCATGGGGTCCACCGGCGCGCCCGTTGGCGGAGTGCTCGC
>JBEKCH010000010.1:0-64861 GCA_050014975.1 Candidatus Limnocylindrales bacterium | reverse complement strand
CGGGATTCGGGGCGGGCTTGAATGTCTGTGCGGCCGTTCATGGCTTCGCCTTGACGGTGGGCTCTGGTCCCATGAATGCGGGCCGCGGGATATGCGCCGGCAGTGCGGCAGCGACCGGAACGAGGCCGTCGCTACGGGCCGCTGGGGCGAGCTGCCAGGGCGTCGGCGCACGCTTCGCAGCGTTGCGCCGCCGCTCGTCCTCTGCCTCGGCCCGGTCCGCTTCCCGCGCCCGAAGGACGAGGATGGACTTCGCCCGGGACAGGAGCTTGTCTCGTCCATCGAGAGCGGCCTGGCCGATGGCTTCAGCCGTGACCTCCTGGCCGAAGCTCGCTATCAGTTCATCGAGGAAACGAAGGGCGTTCTCAGAGACGTTTGGGCAGATGCGCTGGTAGGCATCGAGTGCTGGTTCGATGATGCCCTCGCCGTCGCCCTTCTCCATGTCACGCCCCGTCACGCGTGACGGCGTGACACTGGAGTGGAGGAGAGGAGATGTGATCGAAGTGGATTCTCTTTCTGCTTCTCTTTCTCGCTCGCGTTGCTTTCGAAGCCGAGTGGCCTCGGGCTCATCCGATGGCTTGCGGCGAAGGTCCGGCATGCCGACCGCCTCGATCCGCCCATCGGCCTCGGTCGCCAGTCCAGCGGCCAGCAGCTCCTTGCAGTCCTCCATCGTCACCCTTCGCCTGGCGGCGGCTTCCCGGGTGACGGGTCCGTCTGTGAGTTCGTTCAGCGCGCGGAGTCGTAACCACGATCCGAGTGCTGCGGGTGATAGACCAACGAAAGCATCGTCCTCTAGGATCGTGGCGACGTGACAGGCGATGAAACCAGCTCGCGGCGTCATGCTGCGGCCACCGTTCGCAGGCGCTCAATCGGCGTAGCGGCGATGCGGCGCATTAGTTCGCGCTCGGACTTCTCGGCCGCCCTGACGACCGCGAGAGCCTTGGGGTCGATGGTGCTGAGGATCGCCTGCTCGACGATGTCTAGCAGGGCCTCAACCGGCAGAGCTTCAACTTCGACGGCGCCGCTGCCGGTAAACTTCGCCGTTCGCGTATCGCTCGCTTTGGGCGGCCGCGCGGGTAGGTGATACTCGTCAACCTGTTCCTGAGTCAGAGCCAGACGCTCAAAGTCGAGCCAGTGCGTCTCACTGGGCGCCAGCGGTCCTAGGCAGGAGAAGTACGCCCGAACATCCGTCGCGCTATATCCCTCGCTGATAGCGAAGGCGTAGACCCGGAATGTCTGCTCTAGGTCGCGGAAGATGTCTTCCCCGGACGGGTCAAAGTCGCCGACGTGCAAGATGACGACGCGCTTCCCGGCTTCCTGCGCCGCAACGGCATCGGCGGCCGCGTTCCAAAGGTAGCCGCGCGACGTGTAGCCGCGGCCGATGAATGTCGGGATCGTGTAGCGCTCAGCCACCGGGGCAATAACGCTGCCGATGGAGTCCGACTCGGCCCAGAGCTGGACCGCGTCGTCCTGGTCCCGCATGAGGTTGCGGCGGTAGAGTCTCGCCGAGTCGCTCAGCAGATCCTCAATGCCGTCGAAGGTGCGGGCCTCGAAGACGGTGCGAACGTGATCGACGATCAGGTTCCACGGGATCGTCCCATCTTCCCGAAGATCAACAATCAACCTCTTGAGCTTGCCGTAGCCGGCCTCGGTCTTCGGCAAGTCCCCGGTTGAGACGAGGGCGTAATAGAGCTGGCGAAGTGTCATGGCGCCACGTTCGGCCAGGACTTCGCCAGCTCGGCGGCCTAGTCGGATCGAATCGGCGGCTCGGCCGCGGCCGGGCATTCTTACCCTAGGCTCGGAATGCTGCCGGGATGGTTCGCGGTGACTGGTGATAGACTCGGCGGCGATCTCGATGATGACTTCCCGGGCTGCGGACATCGCATCATCGGCGGTTCCGCCCGCGTTGAGTGCGTCGCACATGGCGGCGAGTGCATCGCGGCTCATGGCTGCGCCGCCTTCCGGTAGCAGGCGGAGCACAGATAGCGCGAACCGCCGCGCCCGTTGGCGACGATCAGGTCAGAGGCGACGGTGTGACACCGTTCGCAGAATGGCCGGGGGTCGGAGGTTTCGGCGGGATGCTCAACCTGTGGCATTGCCGCAGTTCGTCCGCGTCGGGTAGGCGCCCCTTGAGCTCTTGATGGTGCACGCGGAGCGCGTATACTCGTGGTCACGTTCGTTTCGACCCCGGCGGCTCTTCTAGCAAAGGCGGGCCGCTGGGGTCGCTCCTTGTCTAGAACGCTGCTGACGATGGCCGCTCCATCGCCGCAAGGTCGTTGGGACGAATGCGGAGCTTGCCGGCGGGGCCGACGCGCTGGGCTGGTAGCAGTCCCGCCCGTATCCAGTTCCGGATCGTGTCGGGGTGAACCCGCAGGGACTCCGCGGCTTCGAGGACCGTGTATTCGTTGGTTTTCACGATTTGCATGTGCTTCTCCCGAATGCCTATGACCCGTCGGGCAAGAAAGAGGACCCGAGCCCTGCCGGTCGGTTTTGGCCCCTATGTCTATCCAGGGCAGATGCGTAACGGCGAGCCGGCGCCGGTAGGCGCTTTCGCGGCAGCGGGGCGAGCAGTAGACCGCCCAGGGGCGCTTCTTGTGGAAGCGAACCCCGCACACTTCGCAGAACTCGACCCGAGTCGAGACGAGAAAGTCCCAGATGGTGAGCGGCCGGCGCCGGTAGCGATAGCCGAACTGCCGGAAAGACATAGCCCAGCACAGCCATTGAAAGGCGGCGTCGTGCCATGCCGTCCATTCGCCCACGGTCGACGGCCAGGGGCCATGTCGCGGCGGGTTGCCGGTTCTGGGCTGCTCTCCGAGCCCGTCCGTCACGAACTCCGCGAACGTGGTCGGCTTGTCGGCGTTGAGGCTCACAAGGCGATCGAGGCTTAGGACGCCGCGGACCCAATGGGGCGACCTGCCATCGTCGCGAAGGTAGTACCCACGCTCAGCGGCCGGGCGCCCGTCGTTCAGTCGCAGCCACTCCGAGCCGAGGTCGGCCATCGGAGTTAGGCCGCTGAGTCGGTAGCCTCCGGGGGTTTGGCTCGATCCTGTTCGCGGCGGGCCTCATGCCGGGCTCGGTCCTCAGCCATACGGGCGAGCGCGATGACCTGGTCCTCGGCCTGCTCGACGCGCCTCCGAGCCCTGTAGATCTCGGCCGTATCTCGCTGGTCGCGCCCGGGCACCTTGGCGCTGGCTTTGATCTGTCGTTCGAGGTCCCGCTGCGCGGCTTCTAGTTCCCGCTGCGCCTTCTCCGGCCGAGCGGCTTCCTCGGCCTCACGCCTCGCTCGTTCCTCCTCCGGCGTCGGCCGGGTCAGACGTTCGAGCTTCCACGCGATCCCGCCGAGGGTGGTACCGACATGGCGAAGCTTCCTCGCGGTGCTTGCCTGCCGCTTCGCGGGCACGGTCGCGACAATGGCGTCTGCATCCGGCAGAGCCTCAATGTCGGCGATGATCTTCAGCAGGGCATCCCACAGAGGAGCTGCTGCGGGTTCGGTTGCCTCTGTTGGCTCGACCACCTCGGCCGTTACCTCGCGCACCACGCGCGCCGGCCGGAGCTTGCCGTCGGCGCCGAGGGTTTCGGCAGCGGGTTCCAACTGGTAAGTTTTTTCCAGTTCCGCTCGGACCTTCCCGACGGTCGGATGGCTTACTCCCGCCACCTCGGCGATCTGCCGGTTGGACCAGTTCGACGCCTCCAACAGAGGCACCACGACGCCGCGGCCGAGGGGATGCTTGACGTGGGCGAGGATGTAGTCCTGCGCGCTGACGCCGGGATGCAGTCGGCTGAGGTTGCGGTTCTCGGTCCAGTTGAGGGCGATGTCCAGGACCGCCTCGATGCCGTTCTCGATCTGGACGATCTGGTCATCGAGCCAGTGCTGATCGCCGATGTCGGCGGCGGTCTTGGGGACCACGATGATGTTGTTCATCGCGGGCCGGCTTCCGGCTCCGGCTTCCGACCGCGGGCACGGCTAGCCCTCAGCGAGAGGCCGCCCATGTAGGCACGACGGGCGTGGGCAGCTCGCCGAGCGCGCTCGTCCGGCGGTAGCACGCCATCGGGGTCGACCTCGCGGTCGAAGCGGCTGAGGAACGCCGCGGTCGCGGCCTTGGTGCTGGTTCCGCCCTGGGCGTGCAAGGCGTGAGCGGCGATCCGGGCGCGAAGCGTCCGCTGAGCGGGGGTAAGAGAAAACGCCACCGAGATAACCCTTTCCTCGGCCTCCCTGCCGGGGGGTCGAGTGTCGGGATCGGTGGCGCCCAAACGGCGGCGATCTGCCCGTATGCCTAGAACTGACGGAACGCTAGCACGACGCTCGCTAGCTGTCTACTCCCTTGTCTCGCGAGTCGTCTAGGTCGAACTGGTCTAACGCGTCCTCGCCCTCATTGGCCAGGTCGTTTTCGAGTTGGATGGCGCGCATCCCAGGGCTTCCCGTCGCGTAAACCGAGTCGGTCACGAATGTCGCGGAGAATCGGAGCATCAGCTCCTGGCCGCACCGACAACTAACGAGCGCGGGCAGGCGAACCCGTGGGGAGGGGCTCGACGCGCGTCTGCCAGGCCTATACCAGCGGAAACCCTCAATCGAGCGCCCCTTGGCGTTGACGTACCCGGGGTCGAGTATGACCTTCTTCCCCATCCTGACCTCACGGCTCTCGGGGCGATCCGGCCGAAAGTCCTTCGGGGCTCGGACGGTGATTCTGGTGTCGACTTGGACAGCGAACCTGTTCCCACACGCGGGGCAGCGGAGTTCGTTTTCCCAGCCGTCCCCAGCCGGAGCCCGCCGCCGCAGAGGCCCGACGGAATCACCAGTCATAGCGGGCCGCCGTGGTCCGCCGCAGCCTCGGTGCCCACGGCCGCGTCCATGTCCTGCTTGAGCTTCTTCTGGCGCTCGCTATCGGTAGCTGTGGCGTAGAACGATGCCTCAGCGCCCTCACCCTCCAGCAGGATCTCCCCGCCGCAGCGACAAGTGACGACTGCGGGCAGGCGAACCCGTGGGGAGGGGCTCGACGCGCGTCTGCCACGGACAAACCATCGATGCCCGCTCGGATGGCGGCGCCTGGCGTTGACGTACCCGGGGTCGAGGACGATCCTCAGCCCGACGGAGACGAGGATGTCCTTCTCATCATCGAGCATGATCGGCGTGAGGCTTGCCCTTGCGATCAAAGCCCGGCAGACCGGGCAGAGCACTTCTGGGACAAAGGTCGACGGCAGTCCCAGTTGAGGTTGATACCAGATGTGTGGGCGAGGGACATGGCCGTTCATAGCCGATCCGCCGGGCTGCGATACGCGGCACGAGCTCGCTCGTCCGCCGCAGAGGCACCGTAGCGGCCGAGCATCTGTCGGGACTTCCATCCGGCCAGTCGCATGAGGTCGCCTTCCTGGCCGCCCTCAGCGAGCCACATGTGCGCGAAGGTGTGCCTGAACATGTGGGCGTGGATACGCGGCAGGCCAGCGGCGGCGGCGCGCTTGGCGATCATCTGGGCGAAGGCCGATACGGTGAGCGGACCATCCTGGCCGATCCATAGCGCATCGGCGTCGGCGTAGCGGTGGCCCCTGCGGAGTCGGAGGTAACGGTCAACGGCGACGGCGGTCTTGGCGCCGAACCGGACGGCTCGCATATGCCCGCCCTTGCCCGTGACGTAGGCGAGGCGGTCCTTGAGATCGACGTCTGCGAGCTTGAGTCCGGCCAGCTCGCCGCGGCGGATTCCGGTGTCAAAGAGCATGAGCAGGATCGCAGCATCCCGACGGTCTACCAGTTCGCGGCCTGTGGTGGTCTTGAGGAGCTTCAGGAACGCATCGGCGGGGACGATCGGCACTGGCCGATCCGGCACGCGGGGAGCCGTCATCTTCTCCATCGGGGAGCGGTCGATCTCATCCTCCTCAACCGCCCACCGAAAGAACTGCTGCAAGGCCCGGAACTCGATGCTGAGGGTCGCCGGCGCAACCTCGCCGCGCCGCTGCGCGAAGTAGCTCTCGACATGCTCTCGCCGCACGGCCCGCGTCGCGGTGGGCATGCCGTTGGCTTCGAAGTGGGCGATAAGGCGGTCAAGCGCCGCCAGGTAGATCCTGCTGGTCTTCGGCGAGCGGTCCGCGCCTAGATGGAGCGCGAACGAGTCGCGTAGACTGGAGAGCGCATCGGGCGCCCGAGTTGAGGTCTGCATGATGGCTAGTCACTCCACACTGTTAGCAGCTCAGTTATCCGACGTGCTAACTGTAGAGAGTGGCCGCCATTCGGTCAAGGCCCAAGTTTCACGCTCAAAGCGAGCAGCCGCCTGACGTCCCCGTAGCTCAGTGGATAGAGCAGCCGCCTTCTAAGCGGAAGGTCGTGGGTTCGAGTCCCGCCGGGGACGCCAATCTCATATCTGAGCGTGGGACGACACGCCGCCCGATCGAACGCGTGCCTCGCATGGGCGAGGAGGGTCTGCGCCGACGGAGGAGCAGTTCCGCGCCATCTTCAACAGCGTGGGCGATGGCGTGGAGATCTCCGAGCCGGGCGGCAACTTCCTGGAGGTCGACCGCCGAAACCGAAGTCCGGAAGCCGGCTGCTTTCGAGCGATCTAGGATCGACGGATGAACCAGCAACAGGGACTCAGCCGGGTCGGCACGGCTCCCACGGACGAGCAATGGGCGGCGATCACGGCCCGCCGCCCCCAGCCGGGGACGAAGTGGCTGCTCGTCGTGACCAGCACAGGGATTGTCTGCAGGCCTGGATGCCCGGCCCGCACCCCGGCTCGCGACAGGGTCCGGATCGTCGCCGATCTCGAGGTGGCGCTGACGGGCGGGGCGCGACCATGCCTGCGGTGCCATCCGGAGCGCCGGTCCGGCAGAGGGGCCGCCGCGGCCTGGGCCGGCCGCGACGCCGTAGAAGTGACCGTCGGCAGGCTGGCCGCGGCGTTCGCAGCGGGCGACGAGATCCCGGGCGATCGCGAGCTGGCGGCGGCGGCCGGGCTGTCCGAGCGCCGGCTGCGAGAGATCTTTCGCGAGCGCCTGGGAGTGACGCCGCGGGCCTGGGTTTCCGCGAGACGCGCTGAGCGGCTGCGCGCCCATCTGGCCGACGGGCGGGACGTGCTCGGCGCGCTCTTCGACGCAGGCTACGGCTCGTCCAGCGCGGCCTACGAGGCGGCCGGCGGCGAGCTGGGCATGGCGCCGGGGCGGTATCGGAGCGGCGGGGCGGGGGAGCGGGTCCGCTGGACCGCGACGCCGATACCCGACGGCGTGGCGCTGGTCGCGGCCACGGATCGAGGCCTGTGCGCCGTGCGCCTAGGCCGGGAGCCGGCCGTCCTCGAGTCCGAGCTGCGGGCCGAGTTCCCGCGCGCCGAAGTCACGCGTGACGACCCGGCCATGGCCGAGCTGGCGGCGCTGGTGTCCGACCTGGCGGTCGGCCGGCCGCGGCCGGAGGTGGGCGGATTGCCGCTGGACGTCCACGCGACGGCGTTCCGGCGTCGGGTCTGGGAGGCGCTGCGGCGCATCCCCGCCGGCGAAACTCGCTCCTATGGCGAGGTGGCCGCGGCGATCGGCGCGCCGAGGGCGGCGCGCGCCGTTGGCGCCGCCTGCGCCGCGAACCCGGTCGCCGTAGTCGTGCCCTGCCATCGCGTCGTGGCGTCGGACGGCTCGCTCCACGGCTACGCCTACGGGCTGGCGCGCAAGCGTCAGCTCCTCGACGCCGAGCGCGGAACCGCCGAGGCGTCCGAGCGGCGCCACGATCTTGCGGGCGCCGTCGGCTGACGCCTATTCCGGCGAGGCCAGGACCATGATGCGGACCTCGGTCATGTCCTCGATGGCGTAGCGGATCCCCTCACGGCCCTGGCCGGAATCTTTGGAGCCGCCGTAGGGCATGTGGTCGATGCGGTATGTCGGCACGTCGTTGACGATGACGCCGCCGACCACGAGCTCCTCGAAGGCCGTCCAGGCGTGCGCCAGATCGTTCGTGAAGACGCCCGCCTGCAGGCCGAACTGGCTGTCGTTGACCCCCCGAACGGCCGTCCCGAAATCGGTGAACGGGAAGGCCACCACGAGCGGCGCGAAGGCCTCGGCGCGGCAGACCTTCGCCTCGACCGGCGTGTCTACGAGCACCGTGGGCGGGAAGAACGAGCCTTCCGCCTGACCGCCCAGGAGGACGCGAGCGCCCATCGATCGGGCTTCGTCCACCCAGGCCTGCGTTCGGGCTGCCTCCTTCGCATCGACCATCGGGCCGACGTCGGTCTGCGGGTCGAGCGGATCGCCCAGCCGCAGCTTCCCGGCGCCGTCGATGAACCGGCCCATGAACTCGTCCCAGATCGCCTCGTGCACGAACAGGCGCTGAACGCTGATGCAGACCTGGCCGGCGTAGCTGAACGCCCCGACCAGAATCCGTCGAACCGCCCAGTCGAGCTCGGCCGACCGATCGACGATGACGCCCGCGTTTCCGCCCAGCTCCAGCACGACCTTCTTCTTGCCGGCTCGCTCCTTCATCTTCCAGCCGACCGAGGGACTGCCGGTAAAGGTCAGGAGCTTGAAGCGCTCGTCCGAGACCATCCGGTCGCCCAGCTCGCGCGTCATCGGCAGGATGCTGACCGCGCCCTCCGGCAGGCCCGCCTCGGCGACGATCTCGGCCACCGTGAGCATCGTGAGCGGATCCTTGGAGGGCGGCTTGAGCACGATCGGGTTGCCCGAGGCGATGGCCGGGGCGAGCTTGTGCGCGGCCAGGTTGAGCGGGAAGTTGAAGGGGCTGATCGCCGCGACGGGACCGATCGGGAAGCGGCGGGTGATCCCCGTGCGGCCTCGTGAGGCGGCGTTGAGGTCCAGGGGCAGCACCTCGCCGCCGATCCGCTCCGCCTCCTCCGATCCGATGCGGAACGTCAGCACGGCCCTGTCGACCTCGCCCAAGGCGTCGCGTATCGGCTTGCCCGATTCGAGGGCGATCAGCCGCCCGATCTCCTCGCGCCGGGCCGCGATGCCGGCGCTGATCTTGCGCAGGGCCGCGCTACGCTCGAAGGCGGGCATCCTGCGGCTGCGCTCGAAGGCGGCGACCGCGGCACAAACCGCTTCCTCGTACTGCTCCGCGGTGGCGTTGTACGTGGCGCCGGCCGGCTCGTCGGGTCTGGCGGGGTTGTCGACGACCAGCCGATCGGGCGAATCGACCCACCGACCGGCTAGGTAGATCGGATGGGGCTGGGCTGCGGCTCTGTCTACCATGGCCTGCCGGGTCGTCTCAGAGCGTGGCCCCGCACTTGGGGCAGTAGAGGCGGCTCAGGGTGCAGTCGAGGCCGCAGTCGCCCCCGCCCCGGCAGGTTTCGCATTTCGGGTTCGCGTGGGTCGAGTCTGCCAGGCCTCCGCAGCGGCAATACCAGGTACCCCTGCCCATGCGGCGCAGCCGATCCGCATCCTCCTCCACCAGGCGGAACGTTCCCCGGAACTCGACGACAGTGCTCATAGCGCAGACGATACCCGACCGACCGTCTCAGCGGGGGGCAGTTGCGGGCGGACCGGTCTTTTGGGGGGCCGAGCGTGCCCGATCCGGCTGCCCGACACGCGGCCCCAGGAGCGCTCCCGACGCGCCGGCCAGCGCCCACTTCTCAGGAGGTGCTACCTTCTAGGCGCTCGAACACTCATCGCGGGTTGTGCCCGCAGATAACAGAGGGCCGGATACCCGGATGAGATCCAACTGGCGTGGCTGCCTCCTCGAGATCCTCGAAACCGTCGTCCTGACTCTGCTCATCTATCTCGTCGTCCAGACCTTCGTCGCCCAGCCGTTCCAGATCTACCAGGATTCCATGGAGAACACCCTGGATCCGGGGCAAATGGTGCTGGTCGACAAGCTCTCGCCCCATTTCATCGACTACAAGCGCGGCGATGTCATCGTCTTCGAGCCACCGGCCGGCGCCCGGGAAGACGGCACCGACGTGCCGTTCATCAAGCGCGTGATCGGCGTGGGCGGCGACACCGTACAGATCAAGGACGGAGCCGTCTGGGTCAACGGAGCCAAGCTCAACGAGCCCTATGTTTACGATGGCCAGGCCACCGACCCGACCACCGGCCAGTCGGTCTGGACCGTCCCCAGTGGCTACCTCTTCGTGCTGGGGGACCACCGCCAGGAGTCGCAGGACTCGAGAGTCTTCGGGCCGATCCCCGAATCGTCCGTCATCGGCCGCGCCTGGCTGCGCTACTGGGGCGGGCCCTTCGGCTTCGTCGGCTCGGCCAGCTACGACAACGTTCCCAACCCATCTCCAGCGGTCTCGCCGTAGGTGCTCGCGGCCGTGGTGACGACTGACCGCCGGGCACGCGGTCAGACCGCCTGGGCGAGTTCTTCGCCCTCAGGCTTGACGGCGACCAGGCGCTCGACGGTGCCGAGCCAGCTGCGCTCCAGGGTCTGCACCTCCAGGCCTTCTGCCAGGACGTGGTCCAGCGGTTCGCGCGTGAGGTGATCGCCCATGCGCCAGAGCGAGACCGGCTCGATCAGGCGCTCGATCGTCCGGACGATCCGATTCGGGCTGCGGACGTGCTCGACGAGGAGCAGCCGGCCTCCCGGCCGCAGGACGTGCACCGCTTCGGCCACCGCGGTCCGCTCGTCGGGGATGGTGCACAGGGCGTAGCAGAAGACGACGGTGTCGAAGTGCTCGTCGGGGTAGGGAAGCGCCGCCGCGTCGCCCTGGTGGATGATCGCGTTGAGCCCCAGCTCACGGGCCCGCATCTCGGCGAGATCTACGGCCACCGCGCTCAACTCGATGCCGGTCAGGCGTATCCCGCGCCGATAGAACGGCAGGGTTCGACCCCGTCCGATGCCGATCTCGAGCGTCTCGCCGTTGGCCTGCGAGCAGAGCCACTCGCAGCCGGCGTCGCGGCTGTTCGAGCGCGCCGAGCCTGACCGCCGGTCGTAGATCCGCCGGATCCGGTCCGTTTCGATGTCGCCTCTTGGCATGGCACAAACGGTAGGTCGCAGAACGGGCCCTGAAAAGGGGCTCTCGCGAGTGGCTCGAAGAGCGCCGAGACTCTCCGGCGCCAGCGGGCGTCGAGGCGCGGGACGCGAGGCGCCGGGCCTGGTTCGAGCCGTGGCCGGGCGGGCATTCTGGCCAGATTCAAATGGGCGTAGCAGCGGTCCAGGATGCGCCGTGGCCGGGACCCGTCTTCGGTCCGAGAGACTGGCCTCGATGCCGAGATTGAGCGTGAGCAGGAAATCGATCGAGCGTCCAGGGCTCCAGGCGTCCCGCCCACGACTCGTCCGAGTTGGCCTGGTGCTACCCGGGTTTGCATATGTCCAAGACTGCGCAGCCGAGCGACGCCGCGCCGCACGGCGGCGCAGAGGCGGGCGGACAGGCGTGAGCGGTCGTGCCGGCGGTCGCGACAACGGGCAGGCCGCCACGCAGGCCGAAGCGGCGCGGGCCGAGCCCTCAACGCGTGACCGGCGGGCCGACCCCTGTAAAGGCGCCGGCCGCATGCGGCACACTAGAGAGGTGTGGAAGCCGTCATTGCGGGGGAGATGATCGACCTGGAGGGGTTCGACTCACAGTATGGGGAGCTCTTCGGCGACCTCGTGGCCCTGGCGCGCGCCCTGGGCGCCGGCCCGGACGCCGAGGACGTGGCCCAAGAGGCGCTGCTCGATGCCCGCCGCCACCTCCACCAGCTGCGTGACCCGGACAAGCTGCGGGCGTGGGTCCGGTGCATGGCGGTTCGTGGTGCCTGCCGCGCCCGCGGCCGGCATGTCGCCGACCTCGACGCCGAGCACATCGAACGCCTGCCCGCGGCGGACTTCCCGGACGTCGACGTGGCCGCTGCCGTCGCCCGGCTGCCGGAGCGGGAGCGCCTGGCGGTGACGCTGGTCTACGGCCTGGGCTACCGCCAGGATGAGGCCGCCGAGCTGATGGGCGTCGCCAGCGGAACGGTCTACTCGAGCGTCTGGCGGGCCCGGCGCAAGCTGGCTCGCCTGCTCGCGGCGGACGAGCCGGTTTCGGAGCCAATCGGGAGGAACCCGCGATGAGCAGGTTGAGCGGACGGCTGGCGCGGATGCTGCGCCGAGGCCACATAGACGAAAGGCGCCTTGACGAGATTGCGGCCGCCGGGGCCGTGGGCGTACACGCGGAGCCGGCTGCGGCGTGCGTGGTCGCGACGCTGGCGGCCGCGACGCCGCCCGAGCAAGCCCATCTGCGGGCTTGCCGGCGCTGCCGAAGCCTGCTCGTCGGCTTCGGTCGGACGGCCGGCGTGCTTGGTGGCGAGTGGACCGACCGGGCGCTCAAGCGGGGCGTCGAGATGCCTGAGGAGACCGCTCGCGTTCGGTTGGGCCGGCCCGATGGTTTCGGCCGATCCGCCGGCCGCGGCGTGCGGAGGCGCGCGGCGATCCCCGCGGCCATGGTCGCGATCCTGGTGGCGGTCGTGGCGACGGCCGGGCTCCTGAACCTGCGCGGTGCCGGCCTGCAGCCAGCGTCGAGTTCTCCGGCGGGCTCCCTGGCAGGCGCAACGCCATACGGAACGCCTCAGCTCACGGGCCTCGTCGCGCGGTTGCCGCTCGGCGGGCAAGTCTCCTGGGCGCCGGACAGCAAGCACCTGCTCGTCTCGTCAGAAAGTGGGAGCGCCGTCTACGACCGATTTGGCAACCCGGTCAGCCAGTTCGGGCAGTTCGAAGGCTGGCTGGACGCGACCCACCTCATCTCCGGCGACGGCCACGTGACCAGCATCGACGAGCCCTACACAGGCGGGCCCACCTCGAACTCGTGGGTCGTCGGCAACGGATACGGCTCGGCGGCCATCATCGTGGCCGTACCCGGCTGCGTCGGCGACCCGATCATCGACTGGTACGAGAACGGTGGGTACGTCAAGGCAAACGAGAAGGCCACGCCCTATGGCTGGTCGCCGGACGGGAAGCTGGTCCTGCTCGGCCATCTCGACTGCGGGAGCCAGGACGCCGAGCTGCACGGCTGGAAGGGCTCGGTCGACGTGGTCGACTTCGCCACGGGCCGTGTCCTGGCAACCGCCCCAGATGTCCGCGGCGAGATGGCGTTCAACCCATCGGCCACCCGGCTCGCCGCCCAATCGGACGCGGATCTGGAGATCCTGGACATCGCCACCGGCCAGATCAAGATCGTGTCCGGCGCCCGACTTCTTGGCTGGGCCGACGACGATCACGCTTACTGCCTGACTTCAGACGGCAGCCTGGCCCTTGTCGGCGCCACCGCAGCGATTCCTCCTTTCGGAGGCATCGTCATCGACTGGTCCATCCCCTCGTCCGCGGGTCCCTCGGTCGATGTCGATAGCACCGGTCGGGCCATCCGGATCGCGGGCGTGGACGGAAAGGCCTTGCTCGACCTCTCGTCGACCAGCCTCGTAGTCGAGGCAAACCCGGCGTCCGGCCAGATGGTTTCGGAACTGCAGCAGCGCCTCTGGTCGCCTGACGGCCGCATGCTGGCTCTCGAATCCTCCGACGGGACCTCGCTCGACATCTTCTCGGTCACCGACCTGCCCGGTTCGATCGCCGGGGCCCTGCCGACGCCCATCGGCTCGCCCCAGCCGGTCGGGGAGCTCGACCGCACGGCCCTTCCCGGGCCCGTCGGCGCCCTCGTTTCGGATCCGGCGCGCGATGCCTTCTGGTTCCTCGGCGGCGAGTCGGGCGGACCGATCGACCTGTACCGCTACGACATCGCGACGGCTTCGCTGTCCAAGCACGCTGTCACGGGCACGACCTACGACGAGACGCGGGATCGCCTCGCCCTCGCGCCCGGCGGCGAGCTCTGGATCGGGGCCGGCTATGAGCTGCTGGCATACGACCCGGAAACCGGCGCTCAGGCCAGCCTGGCGCTGCCCACCTCGGATCCGGACGTCCAGGTCGACCCCGACCTGGGCAGGCCCGATCCCTGGATCGCGGGCATTGCCTTCGACGCCGGAGGCCGGGCGCTGGTCGCCCGCAACTGGGTGAGGTCGCTGGCGAAAGTGGACGCCTCGCTGGGCGTGACGGGTCACGTCGACGTGTCGGACGGCTTCGCCATGACCGGCGGGTTGGCCGTCGCCGGCGGTCGGGTCTACGTGCTGGCGGACGCGCAGACCGGCCTGTGGCTCGGCGTCGACGCCACCGGCAGCCAGACCCTGTCGAATGTCAAGTTCCAGGCCAGAGCGGTAGTGGCGGTGGGAGACAGACTCCTCACCGCCGGGACGCCGCCGGGCTGGATCGACGCCGATGGCGGCGGAGCGGCGATGATCGAGCCGGTCATGGCTTCGGCCGATCTGGTCGCGGCCGGCCCGGACGGCACCGCCGTGCTCTACAGCAGCGCCACCGGCGAGCTGCAATGGCGTGACAGCGAAGGCAAGGTTTCGGCCCAGGGCGTGTTCGAGGCCGGTGCGGTGCCGGCGATCGTGGCGCTCGGCTTCGACGCGCAGGGGAGGCTGTGGGCCGTGGAGTCCGCCGCCGGTTACTCGCTGGTCCGGCTCAGCGTTGGCCCGTAGAACGGTCGGGCCGGTCGGCCAGGTGGTCGGGCCGGTCGGCCAGGTGGTCGCGCCGGCAGCCAGCAGTTTTCAGCCGGGCAGAACCGTCTCCCCGAACATGAGGAACCGGTCGACGCCGCGGGCGGCCAGGCGGCCCTCGTGGATCGCCCACACCACCAGCGACTGGCCGCGCGAGCAGTCCCCGGCGGCGAAGATGCCCGGGACCGTGGTCATCATGTCGTCGTCGTGGACGATGTTGCCGCGGTGATCCAGCTTGCAGCCGAAGGCGGCCGGCAGCTCAGGCGCCGGTCCCATGAAACCCATCGCCAGCAGGACGAGGTCGGCGGGCAGGACCTTCTCGGTGCCTTCGCGCTCGCACATCTCGGGCCGGCCGCCGGCACCGTGGAGCCATTCGATCTCGACGGTTTCGATGGCGGTCACGCGGCCCGACTCGTCGCCGATCAGGCGGCGGGTGTTGACCAGGTAGCGGCGCGGATCCGAGCCCCACAGGGCAGCGGCCTCCTCCTGGCCGTAGTCCATCTTGTAGACCTTGGGCCACTGTGGCCAGGGGTTGTCCGCGGCGCGCGTCTCCGGCGGACGGGGCAGGATCTCCAGCTGGGTGACGCTCTTCGCGCCCTGGCGGATGGCCGTCCCGACGCAGTCGGTGCCTGTGTCGCCGCCGCCGATCACGATCACGTTCTTGGCGGCGGCGGAGATCGGCGTGGCCGCTCCCGCGAGCAGGCTCTTCGTGTTCCCGACCAGGAAATCCATGGCGAAGTGGACGCCGGCGAGCTCACGGCCCTCGACACGAAGGTCGCGCGGCACGGTGGAGCCGGTCGCCAGGACGACGGCATCGAAGTCCCGGGCGAGCTGCTCGGCCGCCACGTCCGTGCCGACGGCGACGCCGGTGACGAACACGATGCCCTCCTGGGCGAGCAGCTCGACGCGCCGATCGATGACCGACTTGTCCAGCTTCATGTTCGGGATGCCGTACATCAGCAGGCCGCCGACCTGGTCGTCGCGCTCGTAGACGGTGACTTCGTGGCCGGCCCGATTGAGCTGCGCCGCGGCGGCGAGGCCGGCCGGGCCGCTGCCGACGACCGCCACCCGAAAGCCGGTGCGGGCCAGTGGCGGCTCGGCCACGACCCAGCCCTCGCGGAAGGCCCGCTCGATGATCTCCGCCTCGATCGTCTTGATGGTCACGGGCGGCTGGTTGATGCCGACCGTACACGAGCCCTCGCATGGCGCCGGGCAGACGCGTCCGGTGAACTCGGGGAAGTTGTTGGTCTTGTGGAGGCGGATGATCGCCTCGCGCCACTGGCCGCGATAGACCAGGTCGTTCCACTCGGGGACCAGGTTGTTGATCGGGCAGCCCAGCGCCAGACCGTTCACCAGGGCCCCGGTGTGGCAGTAGGGGATGCCGCAATCCATGCACCGGGCGCCCTGGTCGCGCAGCGTCTCTTCGGCGTACCCCGGGTGCGCCTCGCTCCAATCCTTGACGCGCTCCAGCGGCGGTCGGACGTGGGCCGGCTCGCGCTCGAACTCCATGAAGCCGGTCGGTCTGCCCATCGTCAGTTCCCTGCCACGCGGCGCGCGTCCATGACGTTCTCGTCGAAGGCCGCCATCTCGGCCTCCTCCTGCGAGAGGCCCTTCTCGCGCATTCGTGCCTGCGCCTCGATGACGCGGCGATAGTCGTTGGGGACCACGCGGATGAACCGGCCGACCGTGGTATCCCAATCGGCGAGCAGGGCCCCTGCTCGCGAGCTGCCCGTGTACTCGACATGCCGCGCCAGCAGCCGGCGGATCTCGACGATCTCCGCGGGGTCCGACAACGGGAACAGCTGGACCATCTCCTTGTTGCAGGCCCGCTCGAAGCCCCCGCCGGCGGCGCCGCCCTCACCGCTCTCGTCGAGGATGTAGGCGATGCCGCCGGACATGCCCGCGGCGAAGTTGCGGCCGGTCTTGCCGATGACGACGACGCGGCCGCCGGTCATGTACTCGCAGCCGTGGTCGCCGACGCCCTCCACGACGGCGTTGACGCCGGAGTTGCGAACGCAGAAGCGCTCCCCGGCCATGCCGCGGATGTAGGCCTCGCCCGACGTGGCGCCGTAGAAAGCGACGTTGCCGGTGATGACGTTCTCCTCCGCCACGAACGTCGCCTCCCGCGGCGGGTACAGCACGATCTTGCCGCCCGACAGGCCCTTGCCCAGGTAGTCGTTGGCGTCGCCCTCGAGGGTCAGGGTGATGCCCTTCGGCACGAAGGCGCCGAAGCTCTGGCCGGCCGAGCCGCGGAAGTGGAGCTTGATCGTGTCCTCGGGGAGGCCGGCGGCGCCGTAGCGGCGGGTCACCTCGGAGCCGAGCGAAGTGGCCACGACGCGGTTGGTGTTGCGGACCGGCAGCTCCGCCTCCACCTTGTCGCCCCGCTCCAGCGCCGGCCGGCAGAGCGGGATGAGCGTCGTGGAGTCGAGCGAAAGCTCGATCCTGTGCTCCTGCGTGATCTGGCACGTCCGGCCGGTCGTCCTGGGCACCTGGGGCTGGAAGAGGATCCGGCTGAAGTCGAGGTTGTGGGCCTTCCAGTGGTCGATCGCCCGGCGCATCTCGAGCCGCTCGGAATGGCCGACCATCTCCTCGAAGGTGCGAAAGCCCAGCGTGGCCATGTGTTCGCGGACTTCCTGGGCCACGTAGGTCATGAAGTTGACTACGTATTGAGGGTCGCCGGTGAAGCGCGTGCGCAGCCCCGGGTCCTGCGTGGCGATGCCGACCGGGCAGGTGTTGAGATGGCAGGCGCGCATCATCACGCAGCCCAGGGTGACCAGCGGCGCGGTGGCGAAGCCGAACTCCTCGGCCCCGAGGAGCGCGCCGATGACGACGTCGCGGCCGGTCTTCATCTGACCGTCCACCTCGACCGCCACGCGCGAGCGCAGGTCGTTGACCAGCAGGACCTGGTTCGTCTCGGCGACGCCGAGCTCCCAGGGCAGGCCGGCGTGCTTGATCGATGACAGGGGTGAGGCGCCGGTGCCGCCGTCGTGGCCGCTGATGAGGATGACGTCGGCATGGGCTTTGGCCACGCCCGCGGCGATCGTCCCGACGCCCACCTCGGAGACGAGCTTCACGGAGATGCGGGCATCGGGGTTGGCGTTCTTGAGGTCGTGGATCAGCTCGGCCAGGTCCTCGATGGAGTAGATGTCGTGGTGCGGCGGCGGGCTGATGAGGCCGACGCCGGGGGTCGAGTGGCGGACCCTGGCGATCCAGGGATAGACCTTGTGGCCGGGCAGCTGGCCGCCCTCGCCGGGCTTGGCGCCCTGGGCCATCTTGATCTGGATCTCGCGGGCGCTGACCAGGTACTCGCTGGTGACGCCGAACCGGCCCGAGGCCACCTGCTTGATGGCGCTCTTGCGCGAGTCGCCGTTGGGCAGGGTCTCGAAGCGGGCCGGATCCTCTCCGCCTTCGCCGGTGTTGGACTTGGCGCCCAGGCGGTTCATGGCGATGGCCAGCGTCTCGTGGGCCTCGCGGGAGATCGAGCCGTAGCTCATGGCTCCGGTCTTGAATCGGCGCACGATCGACTCCACCGGCTCCACGTCGTCGACCGAGAGCGGATGACGGTGGTTCGGCTTGAAGTCCATGAGGCCGCGCAGAGTGCACAGGCCCTCGGACTGGTCGTCGATCAGCCTGGAGTATTCCCGGAACGCCGCGTAGCTGCCGCTGCGGGTGGCGTACTGGAGCGCGGCGATCGAGAGCGGGTTGAAGAGGTGGCGCTCGCCGTCGACCCGGAACTGAACGTTGCCGCCGCTGCCGAGCTGCTTGTGGTAGATCGGCCTGCCGGGCGGATAGGCCCGGTCCTGGCGCATCTTAACTTCACGGGCGATGACGTCGATGCCTACCCCGCCGATGCGGGTGGGCGTCCCGGTGAAGTACTCGTCGACGAAGTCCTGATCGAGCCCCACGGCCTCGAAGACCTGGGCGCCGTGATAGCTCTGGATGGTGCTGATGCCCATCTTGGAGATGACCTTGACGATCCCCTTGGCGATGGCCTTGCGGTACTTCTTCTCGGCCAGCTCGGCCGACCCCGAGACCATGCCCAGGCGGACCTGGTCGTGGACGGTCTCGAACGCGAGGTACGGGTTGACGGCGCTGGCGCCGTAGCCGAGAAGCAGGGCGAAGTGATGGACTTCGCGCGGCTCGCCGGACTCCAGGACGAGGCCGGCCAGGGTGCGGGTGCCGGCGCGGACCAGTTGATGGTGGGTGGCCGAGACGGCCAGGAGAGCCGGGATCGGGGCCTCGGTGGCGTCGTGGCCGCGATCCGACAGGATGATGATGTTGTGACCTTCGGCGATCGCCTCCGAAGCGCGGTCGCGGAGCTGCTCGATCGCCTTGCGGAGCCCGGCGCCCCCCTCGGCGACGCGGTAGAGGATCGGCAGCGTGATCGTCTTGAAGCCGTGGGGATCGCCCGTCGCGAGGTGGCGGATCTTCTCGAGCTCCTCGTTCGAGAGAACGGGCGACGGCAGCTCGAGCTGGTGGGCCGCCGCCGGGTCGGGCTCCAGGAGGTTGCCCTCGGGCCCGATCGCCATCTCGGTGGCCATGATTATCTCTTCGCGGATGGCGTCGACGGGGGGATTCGTGACCTGGGCGAAGAGCTGCTTGAAATACGAGTAGAGGAGCTGCGGCCTCTCCGAGAGCACCGCCAGGGCGACGTCGTTGCCCATCGCGCCGACCGGCTCGGTGCCGGTGACGGCCATCGGGTTGATCAGGATGCGGACGTCCTCGGCTGTGTAGCCGAAGACCTCCTGGCGGCGCAGGACGGTCTCGTGGTCCGGCTCGATGACGCGCGGCGGGGGCGGCAGCTCGGTCAGCTTGACCAGCCACTCGTGCAGCCACTCCCCGTAAGGGTGTTCCGTGGCGACGCGGTGCTTTAGCTCGTCGTCCGAGACGATACGCTGCTCGGCCGTGTCCACCAGGAACATGCGGCCGGGCTGGAGGCGGCCCTTGGCCACGACCCGGTCCGGCGGCATGTCTAGCACGCCGGCCTCGGAGGCCATGACGACGCGCCCGTCGGCCGAGACGTAGTAGCGGGCCGGCCGCAGGCCGTTGCGGTCCAGCGTCGCGCCGACGCGGACGCCATCGGTGAAGGCGATCGAGGCTGGCCCGTCCCACGGCTCCATCAGGCAGGCGTGGAACTCGTAGAAGGCCTTCTTCTCGGGCGCCATCGACTCGTGGTGCTGCCACGGCTCCGGGACCATCATCATCAGGCCGTGCGCGAGGCTGCGGCCCGAGAGGTAGAGGAGCTCGAGGGCGTTGTCGAGAATGGCCGAGTCGGAACCTTCGGTGTCGATCGCCGGCAGGGCTTTCGTCAGCTCGTCGCCGAACAGCCTGGAGCTGAATTGCGACTGGCGGGCATGCATCCAGTTGACGTTGCCGCGCAGGGTGTTGATCTCGCCGTTGTGGGAGATGTAGCGGTACGGATGGGCGCGCGCCCACGAGGGGAAGGTGTTGGTCGAGAAGCGCGAGTGGACCATGGCGATGGCGCTCTCGACCCGCTCGTCCAGGAGGTCCGGGTAGAAGGTCCGCAGCTGGGACGCGTTCAGCATGCCCTTGTAGACGATCGTCCGGCAGCTGAGGGAGGGGATGTAGAAGTCGCCGCGGCTCGGTATCGCCGAACGGGAAACGGCCTTCTCGACCAGGCGGCGGACGACGTAGAGCTTCCGCTCGAATGCCAGGTCCTCGATCATTCCCTCGGGCCGGTCGATGAATACCTGGCGGATGAGGGGCTGGCTCGCCCTGGCGCCCGCGCCCAGGCCGGCGTTGTCCGTGGGGACTTCGCGCCAGCCCAGGAAACGGAGGCCCTCTTCCTCGACTACGCGCTCGAACAGCCGGAAACACTCTACGCGGCTCACCTTGTCGGACGGCAGGAAGACCATGCCCACGCCGTAGCCGCCCCGACCGCGCAGCCGCACACCGGACCTGGAGGCGACCTCCGAGAGGAACCTGTGGGGGACCTGGATGGTCAGGCCGGCGCCGTCGCCCGTGTTCTTCTCGGATCCGGTGGCGCCGCGGTGCTCGAGGTTGACGAGCACGGTCAGCGCGTCGTGGACGATCGCATGGGACGGCCGGCCGGCGATATCCACGACGAAGCCGAAGCCGCACGCGTCGTGCTCGAAGGCCGGGTCATACAGACCCTGGGCTAACGGACCGCCAGTCTGCCCCAACTCGTGTTCCATCCTCGTGCTCGGTGGCCCGGCCGCCTGGGGCGGCCGGGCCACCGACAGGGTCCCTGCTCCGTTGGCAGGAACCTCCGTCCGTTGCGGAACCCCGAGTGTCACCGAGCGGTGGCCCGGAATCAAGGTTGCCGAGGTTGCGAATGGGGACGATAAGGCCCACGGCACGGCCTGCTTGCGCCCAACCACGGCGCCGTCCGGGCTCCGCCCGCGCCTCGATCGCGCTAGACTTCCGAAGCCCGCCCGGGCGCCGATCGTATGTAGGGACCCGTCGGGCGTGGCGGTAGCCAAAGGGCTCGCAGGCAGCTGCCAGGAGGTTCAGATTGTCGCCAAAGTCGCGCCGTGGACGAGCGCTGCCGGCCAGTCGAAGGCCGAAGGGTGGCGGGGAGGCCGCGCCCAATCTCGAGAAGGTCGCCGGGGCAGCTCCCGTCGAGGAGCCGACCGAGACACAGGCGCACGGCGAGGGCAAACGAGCCAGGGGCGCCCCGGTGCACCGGAAGAAGCAGCACGGCACCGCCTATCGCTGGGTGAGCGCCTACCTGCCGATCATGGCGGGGTTGTTCGTGCTCCTGGCCGCGCTGTGGGTCTACACGGGCTTCATCAACCCGCCGCCGCCGACGCCTGCCCAGCAGTGGACCAGGATCGACAACAAGTGGTCCCCGGCGCGCGAGAAGGCCCGCCAGGACATCGCGGCGAACACGCTTGATTTTGCCAAGCAGCAGGCCGCCTACAAGGACTTTTACACGCAGACGAAAGGCTGGGTGGACGACGTCACGGCCGTCAAGGGTTGGGGTGTGGCCGCGAACGACGTCACGACGTTCCTCAGTGACGGCCAGGCCTACGTGACCTTGTTGGAGCAGGTGGATTCAGCCAAGACCGCGTACGAGGTCGCGGCGCTGGGCAGCGCGCTCACCTCGGACGACTCGCTGTTCACGGCCGATGTCGTGACGATCGAGCAGGACCTGGCGCTGTCACCCGGCACGACCGCTCCACCGCTGGCCCTCCCGTCGGTCAACGCGACGCCGACGCCGACGCCGTCGCCAAGCGCGTCGCCCGGCGCGTCCGCGAGCCCCACCTCCGGCGCATCGGCAGTGACGTCGCCGGCGACGTCACCGACCTCATCGCCGGCGGCCAGCCCGTCCCCGTCGCCTACAGCCAGTTAGCTGGGGCCGCATCACGCGGCCCCAGCCGGCAGGCCGTCAGCGAATATCGCTCACGGACCAGACGCGGCTGAGCACGTACTTGCCGTCGGTCTTCGGGTCGAGCAGGTTCGGCTGTGCCCCGTAGACGACGACGTACGGGTGCAGCCGGAACTGGACCAGCCGTGTGCCGACGAAGGTCGCCTCGACGACCACGCCCTCCATCGTCTGCTGGCTCCAGTTCTGGTCGAACAGGAAATTGCCGTGGCTGCCGATGGCGAACTGGGGCCCATTCGGGCCGGGGGTGATCGAAGCCCAGGACGCCCAGTGGGTTCCGCTGCCCAGGATGTCGTCCGCGCCGCACTGGTAGAAGTAGGCGCGCTGGGCGATCTGCTGCGCGGTGATGGTGTTGTGGTACTCGGGCCAGCCCCATTGCGGCATGGCGATGACGACGTCGGCGACCTGGCGGGCCGCCTTGATCGAGGCGCAGACGTCGGCGTCGGTCATCGGCGCGACGCCGGGCCGAGAAGCCGTGGCGGCCGCCGAGCCGTGGATGTCGTCCCAGCCGACAAAGGCGAACTTGAGGCCGCGCACGTCCACGATGGCTGGAGCCAGCGCGTCGGCCAGGTTCTTGCCCGCTCCGGTGTGCTTGATGCCGGCCGCGTCGAGGTACTTGATCGTCTGAAGCACGCCCGAGGTCCCGCCGTCGGTGATGTGGTTCGAACCGAGGGTTACGACCTTGACGCCGCCCTTGGTGGCCAGCAGCTCGGCGACCCGCGGGTCGATGCTGAACACCTGGCCCGAGTTGTGTTGAGTCCAGCCGGCGAACATCGGACATTCGAAGTCGTTGGCGCTGACGTCGTTGTCCGATATCAGGGCCGCCACCTTCTCGCTGTCGCTGTTGCGGCGGACGTTCGGGACGGGCCAGCCGGCACCCTGTGGCCCGGAATACTCGGTGTCCATGTGGAAGCCGGCGTAGTGGGCACTGCCGCCGGCGAGAGTCCAACTCCAGCCCTTGTCGTGCGTGACGGCCATGAAGCTGACGCCCCGATCGGGGCAGGTATCCCCCGTTGAGATGAGGGTTCGGACGTCGTTCACGTCGTAGGCAGTCCAGGCGGTGGCCGTCCCCGTTTCCGCCATCAGCGGGTAGGCGAGGGCCCGGTGAGTGGGCGATCCGAACAGATCCGCGTCGCCGACGCGGAGCACCTTCACCGATGGCGATACCAGGCCCGGCGGCAGCAGGCCGATCGTGTTGGCCGTGCCGTGGATCCTGGCGCCGATGTCGGCGGCGGGCATGCAGGCGGTGCCGGCCGCAAGGGCGAGCGGCTGGCCCGACAGGCTCAGTCCGATGACCTCGCACGGAACCACCAGCTGACCGGCCGCCGCGGCCGCGGTCAGGGCAGCGACGGTGATGCTATCCCGGGCATCGTCGTAGCGGACCACGACCGCAATCGGGAAGACGACCGGCGTGGGCGCCGCTGTGGGAGTGGGAGCGGCCGTCGGCGTGGCGGTCGGCATCGAAGAGGCCCAAGGGGTCGGCGCCATCGTCTCCGTTCCGATGGGCCTGGCCGTGGGGTTGGAGCTTCCACACGCGGCCACGACGGTCACCAAGACCGCCAGCAGCAGCCCGCGACAGAGCGAGCTCCCAGACCCGAGCCACGGCCGAATGGTTCCCACGGCTGCCTCCCTCCATCTGCGCGGTCGCCAGGTGATCCTAACGCCGGTCGATGGCCCTCCACACGGCGCCTGCGCGGGCGAGGCAGGGCGCGAAAACGGCGGTCGATGCCGCCGGTCCCCACTCGTCTCGACCGGCCCTTTTGGCGGCTGGGACCAGTACGGCTCGCTCACCGGCGCGTAGTACCGCTTGCCGCAGCCCAAAGTACGGCTTGCTACAGTTGTGTGGAGTCTGTACGGTTCGCGTCGCTTTAGGCCGGATCAGGCTTGGCTATCCCAGGGATGTCGAAGCGCGCTCGGTTTGATGCAGACGCAGAGGAAACCCATGGCTGCTATGGCCGCTAACGAGCTCGGCCCCATGCTCACCGCGAGCGAGGTGGCCGCGATGCTTCACCTGCACGTGAACACGGTGAAACGGCTGGGAGATCGCGGCGAGCTGCCGTTCTATCGCGTCTGCAAGCGGGGCGATCGGCGCTTCCGCCTGGAAGACGTGATGGCCTTCCTGGACAAGAACCGCTAAGAGAAGCGGTCGAACCCGCCGTTCGTCGGCGTTCCGTCACCGGGCTCAGTGTCCGGGCCCGTCGCAGAAGTCGATGCCCGCGGCAGCGGCCGCGGGCATCGACGTATCGGTGAGGGATCGAGGGCGGCCTATCACGAGGTGGCGTGCCCGCGTGACGCTGGCGCTCGGCGTGCCACAGGCGGCGGATCTCGCCGGGCGCGCCCAGGCAACCCGAAAGTCCTACGAACGCGCGCCGAAAGTCCTACTCGGCGCCTGTGAAGGCGCTAAACTGACGGGTACCGGGCTGTTGCCCGGGCGCATCGCGGCGGCGTCGGCCCTAGCGCGGTCGCTTGCGCTGATCGACCTGCCTTCGGGTGGGCCCGACCAATCGTCTTGACGACGGTCGGTGCAGCGCAGCGAACGAAGCGAGGAAGGGTATGGGCCGAGTGAAGGCGCCTGCGGCGGACAGGCTCGAGTTCGCCGTCGATGGCGTGACCGTCAAGGTGATGTCCAGACCGGCCGACGACGGCGATCTGGCCCGATTGTTCGAGCTCCAAACCGGCCCCACCAGCGGCAGCACGACGCCCCTGAGCGATGACGGCATCGCGGGCGTGGCGTGCGGCCCGATCGAACCGTTGTCGGTCTCGCTCCCAGGCGCGCCCGACGGTCTGAGCCTGCAGATGGACGAGCGAGGCGACGGCCATCTCTACGCTCTCGGCGAGGACCGCATGCGCCTCGGTTCGGACGGCATGTGGTGGATCGTCAGCTGCATCATCGAGGCTCTCCAGGATCCTCAGACCGTGGCCACCTGGCCGCGGTTCTTGACCGTGGCGGGCCCTCTTGGCGGTCCGGCCACCCAGGCCTCGTTGCAGTTCACCGACTCGGAGATCTGCTTAGTCTGGCGCCGCCTCGAGAGCGGTGTCGTCGGAGACGTGGTCGCGATGCAGGAGCTGTCGCACGACCGGGCGGCGGGCTGGCTGTGCATCCTGGAGCCCGTTCTCCTTGATATCGAGAAGCGACGGGTTCACCGCGAGCGGCTGCTTCCGGCCAGAACGGCCGAGCGATGGGCGCACGCCCTCGAACGCTGGAGCGCGTAGCGATCGCCGAACGACTGAGCCGCCAGGCGGCCAGGCGGGACCCTGGACGATCGCCACCACCACCAGCCCGACCGGCAGCGCCAGGATCAGGGCCCTGGAATCGGGTGCCCGTCGCGTAGTCCGGACCCGACGCGACGCCTCCCAGCGCCCCTCGGGCCGGCCGAATGACGTAACGTGGAGACATGGCTCTGCCCGACCCAAAGGCCCCCTGGTTGGGGCTCGACTCCCAGACTCTGCGCTTCCTCGAGGCGCACCAGGCGCGCGCCGTCTCGATCCCGGGGCGGAGCTGGCGGGATCTCGGCGACGCGGTGATGCTCTTCTCCGCCATCGAGAAGGAGCCCTTCTTCAATCGCCTCGTAGCCGTGCGCTGGCCCTCCGACCCGGATGCCTTCGACGCCCGCCTGCGCCAGGCATGCGACCTGTTCGCGGCGCTGGAACGCCGGCCCTACATCTGGGCGATACCGGGACTCAGCGAGCCGCACGACCTCAGCGCCCGCCTCGCCGTCAACGGCTTCGTGGACCAGGGCGGCGGCTTCGACATGGTCCTCGTGCGCGACCCCGGCCCGTCGGCGCATCGACTGCCCGCCGGCGCCGCGGTGGAGCACTGGAACCGCTCGACCGCCGAAGATATCCCCGCCCGGGCGGAATCGCTGGCCACGGTCATCGCCGAGTCGTTCGAGATCCCGGCCGCCCGTCATGCCAACCTGGTACGTGAGATCGCGCTGACTCTTGCCGGGCCCGACTTCCACGCCTACGTGGTGATCATGGACGGCCGGCCGATCGCCACCGGTCAGCGCTACACGTTCGACGGGGCGAGCTATCTCTCGTCGATAGGGACCCGCCCGGGCTGGAGGGGTCGCGGCCTGGGCGAGCACATCACCAGGATCCTGGCCGCCGACTCACTCGCCTCTGGCGTGGAGTTGATCTACCTGGGCGTGTACGCGGACAATGGACTGGCCATGCGCTTGTACGAGCGGCTGGGCTTCGCCAGCCTGGGCGGCCGGTCGGCCGACATGCTCCTGGCGAAGCCGAGCTAGGCTCCGCCCAGCGGGCGAGGCAGAATCGTTCTCAAGACTGACGGCCGTCGCGGACGGGGCGGCTAGACTCTCGGCACGTGGGGCCGGCGGGGACGGGGTTCCGGCGAGGCAGCTGGCAAGGTAGTGATATGACGCAAAGCGGCGAGCCTGTGATCGGCGTCGCCAACCTGTGCAAGTGCTATGGCGACGTCAAGGCCGTCGACGGGGTCAGCTTCCAGGTTGGGCGCGGCGAAGTCTTCGGCATGCTGGGTCCCAACGGGGCCGGCAAGACGACCACGATCGAGATCCTCGAAGGCCTGCGTGAGCCGGACTCCGGGACCGCGACCGTCTTCGGGATGGACGTGACCAAGCACGCCCCGTCGATCAAGCAGCGGATCGGCGTGCAGCTGCAGTCCGTGTCCCTGTACCCGCGCCTGACGGTGACCGAGTTGCTGGATCTCTTCGGCAGCTTCTACTCCCATCACGTGCCCACGAAGCAGTTGATCGACGCGGTCGACCTGGGCGAGCGCGCGAAGGCTCGGTCGATGAACCTCTCGGGCGGCCAGCAGCAGCGCCTGTCGATCGCCCTGGCCCTGGTCAATGACCCCGAGCTAATCTTCCTCGACGAGCCGACGACCGGCCTCGATCCCCAGGCGCGCCGCTCACTCTGGGACCTGGTCAAGGGCCTCCAGGCGCGGGGCAAGTCGATCATGCTGACGACCCACTACATGGAGGAGGCGACGGAGCTGTGCGACCGCGTGGCCGTGATGGACCACGGGCACATCCTCGAGATGGGCACGGTCCCGGAGCTGATCGGACGGCGGTTCAAGGAACGAGCCGTCTTTTTCGACACGAGCCCAAAGCTCCCGGTCGGGCAGCTCGGCCGACTCGAAGGGGTGACGCGAGCCGCTCAGGAGGACGGCCAGACCGTCCTCTACTCTCGCGACGTTCCGGGGACGATCGGCGCGCTCCTCGGGCTGACCGACAAGCTCGACGTCGACCCTCATAACCTTGGCATTCGCCAGGCGACCCTCGAAGACGTCTTTCTCGACCTGACCGGTCGAGCGCTGCGCGACTAGGAGCCGATGATGAACACCCTCCTGCGGCTGACCGTCGCGAACGTCAGGAGCCTGATCCGCGACCGGGCCGCCCTCTTCTGGACCTTCTTCTTCCCGGTCATGTTCGTCTTCCTGTTCGGCTGGATTTTCGGCGGCAGTGGCGGCAGCAAGATCGCGATCGGCTTCGTCGACCAGGACCACACGGTGGTTTCGACTGGTCTCCAGCAGGCCTTTTCTCGAGTCACTCTCCTGACGATCCAGACGGGCTCGCTGGAGGCTGAGAAGGCGGCGATGCAGCACGGCGACATCTCGGCGATAGTCGTTGTTCCGAGCGGCACCGGCGCCGCGGTCGCTGCCAGGAGCGCGACCCCCATTCAGCTGTACATCGACCCGAGCCAGAGCCAGGTGAGCCAGGTTGTCGAGCAGATCGCCACCCAGATAGCCAGCGGCTTCAACCTGGAGCTGGCCGGCGGGACGGCGATCGTGGGGGTCCAGCAGCTGACCCTCCAATCCACCAACCTCACCACCGTCGCGTACCTGGTCCCGAGCATCCTGGCCATGGCCCTGATGCAGCTCGGCGTTTTCGCCGCGATCCCTCTGGTGCAGCAGCGCGAGAAGGGCATCCTGAAGCGCTTGGGAGCGACGCCTCTGGCTCGCTGGAAGCTCGTCGGCAGCAACGTCCTGCTGCGTCTGCTCGTTGCCATCGTCGATGCCCTGGTGATCCTTGGCATCGGGCTGATCTTCTTCAACGTTCAGATCATCGGCAGCGTCCTGGCCGTGGCGGGCCTCGTTCTCCTCGGAGCCGGCGCCTTCCTCGCCATCGGTTTCGCGCTCGCGTCCTTCCTGAATACCGAGGAGCAGGCGACGGGGGTCGTCCAGGTCGTCCAGATCCCGATGATGTTTCTGTCGGGCATCTTCTTCTCGTTCGACATGCTGCCCGGTTTCCTCCAGGTGATTGCGCGCCTGATGCCGCTCACGTACCTGGCCGATGCGTTACGCCAGGTCATGGTCAACGGGACCCAGGTGGCTCCGCTCGGGACGGATCTGGCGATTCTGTCCGGCTGGCTTGTCGTCTGCCTGGCGATCGCGGCTCGCTCGTTCCGCTGGGAGTAGGCCCCAGGGCGCGCGACGGTGGATCCGGCACGGGTTCGCGAGGAGCCCACTCCTACCAGCGTTCGTAGTGGACGATTGCCTCGAGGGGCTTGCGGCCGCCGGCCCGTTTGGGCCAGGTCAGCGCGGCGGGATCGGCCGGATAGCCAAATGAGAGCAGGAACTCGCAATGCCGGCCGGCGGGGAGGGCGAGCAGCTCTCTTGCGAGCGGCTGGTCGTAGACGGTGGCCGGGACGCTGCCGATCCCGAGCTCCCACGCCGCCAGGGTCATGTTCTGGGCCGCGCGGCCCAGGTCCCACATCACCGACAGCGGCGCTTCGGCGGTGGCCGGGTCGGGCGTGACCAGCGCGACCGCGGCCGCGGCGCTGGCCAGGTGCTGAGCGTATGGGCCGACTCCCGCCAGCTCGGCAAGGTGGGTCCGATCGGTGCAGACCACGAAATCCCAGCTCTGCTGGTTCTTGGAGCTGCCCGAGCGGCGTCCCGCATTCAGGATCCGCTGGAGATGCTCGGGTTCCAGCGGCCGGGCGGCGAACTTGCGGATCGCGCGAGTGGTGTTGATCGCTTGCCAGGTTTCCATTGGGTTCTCCAGGTTGGGTCGGCTGCGGGGTGGCCAGCGACGGACGCGAGGGTTACGCGGCCGGATTGTCGAGTTGGGAGCGGTTCGCTGCGGGTCGGGCCTGCGAGCGGGCCCTCTCGCGGACCTCGGCTTCGGCTGCGACGGCCGTGCCCGCCGCACCGAAGCCATAGACGGGATTCTCGGGGCGCTCGACGACACAGGCGGCCGCCAGCTCGCCGGCTTTCTCCGGCGTGACCGGGCCGCCCAGCTCTCGCGCCAGGAAGGAGGCGGTCCTGCGGCGAACGTCGGCGACCTCGTACAGCCAGCGGTGCCCGTAGCCGGGCACGACCGCCGTTTCGACCGGGGGCGAGCCGGGGTCTGTTCGGGCTCCGCGAGCCGCCTCGGCGATCAGCTCGAGGTGCGCCACCGGCACGCCGCGATCGTCATCGCCGTGCATCAGCAGGAGCGGACCCCGATAACGGGCCGCGGCGGCGCAGGCGCTGGCGTCGTCGAGAGAGTGGCGGCGCGGTGCCAGCAAGACGGCGGCGGTCAGGTAGGCCAGGGGAGCGGCGATCGGCCCGGGGATCCTCGCGTCGGCCATATCGAAGGTCCGGCGGGTCATCCGAACCAGGTCGGCCGGAGACGACAGCGCCACCACCGCCCGGACGGCGGGCTCGGAGCTGGCAGCCACGATCACGCCGGCGCCGCCCAACGAATGTCCGAGCAGACCGACGGCCGAGACCTCCGGCCGATCGGCCAGCCAGCGCGCGGCGGCGCTGGCGCTCTCGCCGAACTCGGGCACGTTGACCGGCAATTCCTGCGGCGGGTTGTCGCCGTGGCCGAGCACGTCGATGACCAGGCAATGGAAGCCGGCGGCGTGAAGGTAGCGGCTGTGGGCCATCGATCGACCGCGGTTCGATTCCCAGCCGTGGACGATCGCGACCGCCGGTCGAGGCGCGGCCGAAGCACCACGGCCGGTCGAACCCGCGGCCGGGACCCACCAGGCGGCCAGGCGCGCGTCGCCCGAGGGAATCTCGACCGACTCGAATGCCAGCCCGAAATCGGCCGGACTGCCTTCGACCGGGCTTCGACTCGGCAGGCCGACTTTGGCGCGGTAACGCAGCGCGAATCGATAGGCCAGACCGAACGAGATGGCGCCGGCGACGGCCGCGGCCAGGGCCAGGCGCCGCGGTCGCAGGACCGCCCAAAGAGACGGCATGCGGCTAGGGGACGGCACTTCTGCCCGCCTGTCAAGCACCTGCTTCTCTGCCGCGGCGAGCGCTGTCGGAACGGCGTGCCGGAGTGTCTCTGGCCGGGCCCGATAGACTGGTGGGATGCCGCCACGCAATCCCTACACCGTTCTGGAGATCCCGCTCGACGCCAGCACCGACGTCATCAAGGCGGCCTGGCGCCGCCTGGCACGCCAGCATCACCCCGACGTCGCGGGCGACGATCGGAGCATCGAGCGCCATGCCACCCGCCGCATGGCGGAGATCAACGCCGCGTACCACGAGCTGAGCGACCCGGAGCGGCGCCGGCGGCACCGCGACTCGGCGGCCAGGGCGGCCCGTAGCGATCACCCCGGGGAGTGGCCCGCAACGCCCGCCCCCGGCGACCAGCCACCGCGCTCCGACCATCGCGCCGGCTACGTTCCGCAGCCCCGCGCCACGCGTCCGGTCACCACCCGTATCGACACGAGTTCGCTGCTGCGCCCGCGCAACTCCACCCTGCAGCCGCTGGAGCGCAGTCCGCTGCCCGGGCTCCCGCCTCGGCCACGCTCGGCCGCGGGTCGCGAGCCGCCGCGCGCCTCCACTCCCAGCGGTCCCGCCCATCGCCGACCCGGTCCGACCCTCGACGGGGAGCTGCCGGTCCTCGCGGACGCGCTGGAGACGCGCCTGCGGTTCGGGAAGTTCGAGGGGCTCAGCCTCGGCGACGTGGCCGAGCTCGAGCCGACGTACGTCGACTGGATCGTCCACACCATCGACCGCGATGCCGACCTGCTGCTGGCTGCCCGCGTGGTTCTGCGCTACCTGGAGCGCTCGGGCGGGAGTCGGCGGCCGCGGCTGGACGCCACGTTTCCGCGCCGGTGATCGGCGCGTCGCCTGCCGCCGGCTCGCACTGCCGCGCGCTCGATGGGGTCGACCCGTCCAAGCACGATGGCCCGCCCGGCAGAGCCGGGCGGGCCATCGAAAACCCATGGATCGACCATGATTCCGACCGCCGATCGAAGGGCCATGATGGCCGGCTATCCGTGGTTGCTCGGGTCGTGGTCGGGGCTGGCGACCTCCTGTACGACGTCCGGTCGTCTCCAAGTGGGAGTCGCGGTAGTCTCGGCCCGTGTCCGACGCCCCTGGCCTCTTCGTGCTCCGGTCATCGGCGGCAAGTGCACGGTAGCGCGGAGCTGGCCTTTGGCAAATGGCCCGTACGTGCGTACCTACGACAGCCAGTAAGTCCGGCGCACGCATGCACCGGCCGCTACTATCAGGGCCATGTACGCCGACGGTCTGTCCTTCCTGGATGAAGAGCGCGAGGCCTGGCGACCTTACGAGGAGCTCCTCGAGCTCGCCGATGAGCAACTGGAGCAGCCCGTGGAAGGTGCCCACGGCTGGACGGGCCGCGATCTCATGGCGCACCTGACCGTCTGGCTCCAATGCTGGCTGGCCATTGCCCGGGAGCTGGCCGTCGGGCCGCAGAGCCCGGCCTTCGACCGGCTCAAGTCCGTCGGCGCCGACTGGGAGGCCCAGGGCGATGCCATCAACGCCCGCTTCCAGGCCGAATGGGCGGCTCTACCGATGGCCGAGATAAGGCAGCGTTTCGCGAGCACCCCGGGCGAACTGCGCGGCTACCTGACGGTCGTGCCGGAGACCCGGTGGCTCAAGGACGCGGACCATCTGAGCTCGCTGCTGGGGAACACGACCGAGCACTACGGCGACCACATGGCCGATCTTCGCGCCGTCCTCGAGGCAGCCGGGCGCTGACAGACCACCCTTAGGGCCAGGAGGCCATTGGGACAGGAGGCGACGGAAAGGATGACCGATGACCGAGGCCGCGACGGCGGCAGCCAGATGCCCAGCCTCGCGGATGCCGTCGACCATCTGGCGGACGAGCTGGACGAGATCCACCGCCGCCGCTCCGCATACGCCGTGGAATACCTGCGCGGCGGCGTTGTCTTTGCCGCTCGCGAAGAGGGCCGGGTCAGCTTTCGCCTGCGAGCCGAAGTCGTGGCGGCCGGCCTCCAAACCGCGGACACGACTCTCTCCGCTCGGGGATCCGATTGGATAGCCCTTCAGCCGCGCGTCGTGGACGGTTTTGCCCTGGATCGGGCGCTGGCCTGGTTCGAAAGCGCGTGGCGTCTGGCCGGCGAGTCGCCTCAGGCTCCGCCGCCGGCGCGCCTCAACTGACGCCGCCTCAACTGACGTAAAACACGACCCCGGCCTGAGGGGGAAGGCCGGGGTCGCAGTGACGGGGCCGAGGGGGGAGGCCCCGTTCTGGGATATTCAGGATGTTGGCCGGGCGTCGAGGCTCAGCTCTTGCCCGTAGCGTACTGCGAAAGCCCGAAGCTTGCCTCGAACTGTTCCGCCGACCGAGCCCCGATCACAGCCATCGGCTGCTGGCCCGGGCGGAAGAAGGCGACCGTGGGCAGGTTCATGATCTGGAGCGCCTGGGAGACGCCCGGGTTGGCGTCGACGTCCAGCTTCACCACGTCGATGACGCCCGCGTACTTCTTGGCGATCCGCTCTAGCTCGGGAGCCACCATCGCGCATGGGCCGCACCACGTTGCCCAGAAATCGACGATCACCGGCCGTTCGGCGTTGAGGACGACCTCCTCGAACGTCTCGTCCGTGACTTGAATTACCTCGGCCATCTGGCGGATGGTCCTTTCTCCCTAAGGGTTGTCGCTGGGTTCGCGCCGAACTCAGCCGGATATGGTTTCGAGCAGCCGGCAGGCCTCGAGGATTCGCGTGTCCGCGAGGCGATAGTAGATGACGTTGCCGTCGCGCCTGGTCAGCACCAGGCCCGAGTTGCGGAGCACCGCGAGGTGCTGGCTCATGTTCGGGACGTGGCAACCAACGCGGTCGGACAGATCCCGAACGGACAACTCGCCCTCGCCGAGACATTCCAGGACGCACAGCCTCTTCGCATCGGCCAGGGCCCTGGCCACCGCAGCCGAGCGCTGCCGCGTGGCCTCAAGATCTCTCAACTCGAGCATGGCGACACTCTACAACACCTTGCGCAATTACGCAAGTAGCAGGTGGCGCCCGGGCACGGCGTAGCGCCGGGGCCCGGCGGGCGCACTCACCGGTCCGAGGCCCCGCCTCCCGCGCCCGTGGCTCGCCTAGTGCGCAGGCAATGGCTAGGATGGCGCCATGGACGAGTTCGACCGGGGCGACCCACGCGATCCGCGAAGGGCGGGCAGTCCCAGTCCCGCCGATCTGGCGGGTCTGGCCGGCATGCTCGGCATCCCGCAGCAGCGACGCGACGCTCGCGACCCCCGTGGACCGCTGGGCCTGGGTGGGCGCGACTCGCGCGACGTGCGAGAGGCGAGCGGGCGAGACATGGCGGCTCACGACGGCCCGGCGCCCCGGATGGAAGTTGTCGAATATGCCGGACAGGCGCGACCGACGGGACCGAACACTACCCTGGAGGACGCCAGGCTGGCGCTCGACGATAGTGGGCTCACGCTGGAGGCCGGCGGCGGGCGACCGATTCGAGCCGCCTATCGCGATCTCAGCCTGATCGCCATCCAGCAGTCGACCGCGCTCATCGTCCTGGGGGACGGCCCCGACGCGATGCGGTGGATGCTCGAGAAGTTCGGCGACAAGCTCGGTCCGGTGGTGCGTGAGCTCCGCGAGCGCCGGCTCAAACAGCGTCTGACGGATGGCCTGGTGAAGGTGCCCGACGAACCGGCCGAGCTGCTGGAGTTCGAGTGGAAGCCCACGACGGCGCCGCTCGGGCCCGGTCCCGACGGGCCGCCGATCCCTGCGACTGGCGTCGGCCAGTTCGTGATCCACCCCTGGGGCTTCGTCGTCTGCCCCGTGGACGAGCGTGCAACCTGGATCCACTACCGGCGGGCGGCGATCGCGAAGGTGACGGTAACCTCGCCCGGCGAGGTGGTGGTGGACGGAGCGCCCGGCACGCTCACGCTGCGGGGCCTCGGGGCGGCCTCGACGCGACTGCACGACACCCTGCAGAAACTCCGAGATGGCGCCTTCGACGATGCGGCGGCTTTCGTGGAGCAGCTTCTCCCCGACGCGCCGTTCGGGCTGCGCCAGAAGGCCGACGAACTGCTCGTGGATGGTCGGCCGACGCGACCCCAGGAGTTCGGCGATTCGGGCTGGCCGCTTGTCGAGACCGCGGTGCTGGGCGAGCCCACGTTCGCCGATAGCTACCAATCGCTGTGTGCCACGGCCGGAGATGCCGCGCCACGGTGGGCCGCCATGTCGCCGCAGGATCCTGGTGGCCAGGAGCCGAAGATCTGGTTCCTGATCGCGATGCCGGGCAACCTGGTGGCCCTGGAGCTGGTGACGGCCGGCGCCCACGCCACGTACTTCTACCGGGTCATGCCCCGGGCGCAGTACGGGGGCGAGCCTCCCGAGAAGCTCGGGATCGCGGCCGAGCAAGCGGTCCGCGACATCAGCGAGGCGCTGGTGGACTGCCGCTTCCTGCGCGAGCCCATGGCGCTGCCGGCCGATCAGCTGCGGCTGCCGAAGTATCTGCGCTACCGGCTCGCCCTGGCGGTCCTGCCCAGCCTGGCCTGGGCGCGGGCGCGCTTCGTCGCCCGGATCGTCCACCGCGACCCGGCAAGCTGGTCGGCGGCCGTGGCGGACCTGATCCGCTGGCACGGTTCGGCGAAGGACGAGGCGGCCGAGTGGCCCGGCCGCGCGGCCCAGGAAGCGCAGATCGCGGCGGCGGGCGGCGATGGCGCCGAGGACGGCGACTCCGAGAGCGGGCCGGATGCCGCTCCGGACGAGGGCTCGGCGGATGAAGTCGCACCGGGCACGGCAACCCCGGGCCCGGCCGCGGTTGCGAAGTTGAAGCCTTCGGGCACAGCAGGCTGATCAGGAGCGGACGATGCCGACTTTCAAGCACCCCTGCCCGTATTGCGGCAAGTTGATCGACAGGGCCGTGGTCGCATGCCCGTATTGCGGCCAGGTGGAGCCGTTCTCTCCGAAGCGCTGCCAGAACTGTCGCAAGATCATCGAGGATCCGGCCTGGGTCGTGTGTCCATCGTGCGGCGCTTCGCTGTTGGCCCCGCCTCCTGGAACGGCAGCCGGGACGGCGACCGGCGGAGTTTCAGGTCAGGCCGTGCCGCGCCTGCCGGCAGCGCCGCCCGCGCCACCCGTGCCACCCGCGCCGGCTGCGCCCCCGCCCCCGCCGGCCGCGGCTCCGCAAGCGGCCGCGCCCGCTCCTCCGGCCCCCGCCGGCAAGTGCTCCGGATGCGGCGCGCCGCATCCGGCCGGCGCTCGGTTCTGCACCGTGTGCGGAACGATGGCGGGCTAGTCGGTGGCCGTTCACTTGGCCGCCGTCCGGCGAACGGCGCCCGGCGGCGCAGCTGAGTCAGGCAGGTAAGCCAGTGGGCTGGGGCCGCATCCGGTTCGCCCCGTTCGTGGTCGATCTCTCGGCGGCCGTCTCGGCGATCATCGGCGGGATCGCCGTGGCGGTCGACGTGGATCACTTTCCATACCAGTGGCTGACCGGCTTTCCGTTCAGCGACTACGTCCTTCCCGGCGCCATCCTGGCGATCGCGGTCGGTGGCAGCGCCGCGCTGGCCGCGGCCGCCACCGCCCGCGTCGCGCGTCTGGGCGCTCCGGCCTCGGTCGTTGCCGGCCTGGTGCTGATGGGCTGGATCGTGGGCGAGCTCCTGCTGCTCAACCAGAACTCGGCCAGCACCAGCCCGCGCTCGGCCATCGAACCGATCTACTTCGCCGTCGGGCTGGTGATGCTCGCGCTCGGCCTCGTCTCGTGGCGTCGCGCAGGCCGTCCTTGGGCCGGCTGAGACCGGCCAGCAGCAGAGTCCCGCCCTGAGCGAATGAGCGCGACGCGCCGGGGCCGGTTCAGCCCGCCGCGCCGGAAACGAGGCTAGGCGACCTTGTTGCCGCAGTTGCCGCAGAAGCGCGTGTCGGCGGCAAGTTCCGCGCCGCACTTGCTGCACTTCGCGGTGCCCAGCGGGGTGCCGCAGTTGCCGCAGAACTTCTCGCTACCGACGGGTTTGCCGCAATTGGGGCATTCCGTCGCGCGGGCGCTGACGTCGCCCGAGAAGACCTTCTGGGCCTGGACTGCCTCGCGCATCTGCTGCAGCTCGACCGACGAACGCTCGGCCTCCATCTCGCTGGCGAGGTTCGGGGCGCAGTTGACGCACAGGCCCCGCTGCTTGTTGAAGCAGGTTTCGTCGACCCAGTTGTTGCACCGAACGCAGCGGTGGAACAGCGGCATGATCTCGTTCGAGGCCTTCTGGAGGGCCTTGTCGCGGGCGTCGCGGTCGGTGATTTCCTGAGCGCTATCGGCCGCGTTGCGTGCTCCCCAGAGCCCGCCGATGAGACTGCTTGCGCCTCCGAGGATCGAGGCACCGGTGCCGAGAAGGTTCTTCTGGTACTCGCTGCGGTAGCCGCTCTGGCAGATGTCGCAGCGGAACTCGAACTGGTATCCCTGGTTGGTCGAGAGGTCCTGGTAGTTGCTGGTGAACGGGGTGAAGCCCGGCATTCGACCCACTCCTGAGTGGCTGCGGCTTGACCAGCGACCCGGCTGGCGACGGTTACGCCCGAATGGTACCGCCGCCGGCAAACCCGGTTTGGGCCGTCTGACCCGTTTCAGGGAGCGGGCTGGACCTCCAGGCGGGCCAGGATCGTCGCGCCCGAACCGGAGATCTGGACCAGGTACAAGCCGTGGATCGGCCGCGCGTTCGGATCCTTCGATCCGAAGATCTGATAGGCGCCGAGCTGGACCATGAGCTGGTTGGCCCCGGTGGCCCAGGGACTCGAAAGCCGGGCGCTGGTGAGGAGCGAGTCCACGGCTCCGGCGCCGCATAGCGAATCGGTCGGGTATGGTGGCAAATCGCAACTCAGCGTCGGCTCCCAGTCGAGCCAGGCGTCGACGATCAGCAGGCGGTTGCTCTGGCTACCGGACGACTCCTGCGCCCCGTCCAGCGTGAAGACGAAGCTGTTCTGGGTGTCGCGATCTCGCCGACGATCGAGAGCTTGCCGTCCGCGCCAACGCGAACAGCCCAGTAGCCCTCCTGGGCGATCTGTCCATCGAGGATGGCGATGTGGCACGCGGGCGACGGCACCGACGCGTCGGCTGCGCCCGCGTCCCAGCACTCGAAGCCCGTTGGAACCGGTCCCTTCACGATCGCGATGCGGCCGGCAAGATGCACCGGATCGGCGGCCCAGAGCGTCGCGAACTCGCCCTCTGTCAGCGGGCGATTATCGGAGCCGAGCAGCCCCGCCGGGGCAGGGGCCAGAGGGCCCGTCGGCTGGGCAACCGGAGTCGCCGGCGGGGCGGTCATGGGCGTCGGCGTGGGCACAGGCGTGGGCGTCGCTACGCTCGGCTGCGGCCCCGGCACGTCCGTCACCCTGGCCAGGACTCGCCAGGTCGAACAGCCCGATGTTGCTGCCGAGGGGTTGGGGCAACCGCTGTTGTCAACCCGCACGACATACACGCCAAACACCGGCGCGGCCGGGTCGATCGAGTCGATCAATCGCATGCCGCCGGCCTCGACATGTCGAGCGTTGCCTCGTAGCGACAGGGGGTCGTAGCTCGGCTCGGGTGAGCCCGCGGTGTATTCGTGGTCGGCTTGTATGGCGGGCGCGGTCGAGCTGTCGCCCAGCCAGTCGTCATACGGGCAGTCCTCACCGTCGGGAGCCAGCACGTCGCCCGCCGCCGGTGTCGAGGTGCACTGGACCATCACTTCGTCTGCTCCAAGCCAGCCCTGCACGAGGAACGTCTGTCCGCCCAACGGCCAGTCGTCGGCGACATGGAAGGTCGACTTCGATGTGGACGCCGGCGTGATCTGGCCGAGCAAGCCCAGGTAGCCCGGCGCGAGGTAGCGGAAGGCGAATATGCCCGTTGCCGCGGCTTGCTTCAGATAGGCCGATACGCCGGCTCCCATGACGCAGACCTGCGAGCCCATGCCCGCGACGACTCCGATCGTCGGATAGCGGTTCATCGGGCAGACGTCGGTTCGGGATTGGATCGTCACCGAGGCGACCAGGGCCGTGTTCGGGGGCAGTGCCGAGCCGGCCATGAGCTGGCCCAGCTCCGCCGTGGTGAGAGGCCGATCCGCGGGGTAGCTGGCGATCGGGGTGCCTGTGGCCGTGGCGGTGGCCACCGGGCTGGGCTGCGGCAGAGCGATGTCGGCCACCTTCGCCAGGACGCGCCACACGGAGCAGCCCCGGGAGGAGGTCGGCGTATCTCCCGGGCACCCCTCGACCACGCTGCGCACGACATAGACCCCTCGAGTGGTGGCAGGCGAGATCGAGTCGATCTGGCGCGCCCCGCCGGCCTCGACCAGCCGCGCCTTGCCGAACAGAGACAGCGGATCTGCGCTCGGGTCGACTCGGGAGCCAGCGCTCCCATCCTCACTGAGCCAGCTTTGTACGCAGGGCTCGGACCCCGACGGATCCAGCACGTCGCCAGCCGGCGCCGGAGTCGCGAGACCGAAGCACCTCAGGTCGGTTTCCCCGAGCCAGGCTTCTACGAGGAACGTCTTGCCGGCGAGCGGCCAGTCCTCGGTGACGTGGAACGCGAGCCTGGACGCGGAAGCCGGTGTGATCTGGCCGAGCAGGCCGAGCGTCCTCAGGCCGAGGTATCGAAACGCGAAGGTCCCGGTGACTGTCGTGCCGGTCAGCTCCGGTGGCAGACCGCCTTGCATCACGCAGACCTGCGGGTCCATGCCGTCGATCACGCCCGCCGTCGGGTAGCGGTCCATCGGGCAGACGTCGGTGCGGATGTCGATGGTGGCGGAGACGACCAGCGGTGTGTTCGTGGCGAGCGGCGGCCCGGCCAGCAGCGCGGCCAGGTCGGCGGTCGTCAGGGCCCGGTCCGCCGGGTAGCCCGCCAGAGGAGAGGTCGGTCCGCCTCGCAACGCCGGGAGCGCGACCGCGACGGCGAGAATGGCAACGAGCGCCGCGCCCACGCCGGCCATGGCCAGGCGCGGAACGCGCCATACCACCCGCGGCCATTGAGCGATGGCCACTGGCGTGGGCGCCGAATCCAGCGCCGTCAGCACCCCGTCCAGGAGCCCGTCGGGCAGCCGTCCGGCCGCACGTCGAGCCAGGTGCTCGCGGACGTTCGGGTCGATCGGAGGAAGCTGGCCGTTCATCGCGACTCCTTCGCGAGGGCCGACTCCAGGGCCGCGCGGGCGCGGTGGAGTCGGGACTTGATCGTTCCCGGAGGCGCTCCCAGGGTGGCGGAGATCTCGGCCACAGGCCGCTCCTGGAGGTGATGCAGGACCAGGACGGCCCGGTCGTCGACCGACAGGCGGGCGAAGGCTCGATCGAAGAGGTCGGCCGCGGCGGTCCGGTCGTCGAGGGCGCGATCGGTCGAGGCAGTCTCACGGCCTTCGTCCGGGTCCGGCAGTCGAAGCTCGCGAACGCTCCTGCGGCCTCGACGTCGCAGCTGCGCCCGGCAGGCGTTCAGGTTGATCCGCCCCAACCAGGCGTCGAACAGGTCCGGGTCGCGCAGGGCCTGGCGGTGGCACCAGGCCGACACGAAGGTCTCCTGGGTCGCGTCGGCAGCGTCGGCCTGATTGCCAAGGATCGCCATTGAGGTGCGGTACACGGCATCGATCCGAGATTGCACGAGGTCATCGAAGGCGGCGCGATCGCCCGATCGGGCTCTCTCGACGAGGGCTCGCTCCATCTGCCTCCCTCTTGTTGCCTCTATCTCCATCGATGCTCACGGACGTCTCGGGGTTGCATCGATTTCGGCCGGTGGCCCCAGGCCTGGCATACTCGCCCAATGCCAGAGCACATCGTCCCGCTCGAACAGTTCCACGACGCCCGGCGCGTTCTCGACGGGCGCATTCACCGCACGCCCATTCTGTCCTCGGCGACGGCGGCGCGCGTGCTGGCGGCGCGCGGCATTCGGGTCGGCGACGGACGCGTCTACGCCAAGGCGGAGCACCTCCAGAAGACCGGCGCCTTCAAGATCCGCGGCGCGCTCAACAAGATGGCGGCTCTCTCCGACGCGGAGCGAGCGGCTGGGGTAATAACCCTCTCTGCCGGCAACCACGCCCAGGGAGTAGCCCTTGCCGCTCT
The DNA here is from genome assembly GCA_050014975.1 of Candidatus Limnocylindrales bacterium. Lineage (GTDB taxonomy): Bacteria > Chloroflexota > Limnocylindria > Limnocylindrales > CSP1-4 > Fen-1039. Next base: position 24,875 of record JBEKCH010000010.1, on the reverse strand, counting down.
CGAGGCCGGGGTCCATGCCGTCGTCATGATGCCGGCGGGCGCCGTCCGCTCCAAGGTCGACGCGTGCCGCGGCTACGGCGCCGAGGTGATTCTCTTTGGCGAGCACGTGGGCGAGACGTGGGCGCGCATGGAGGAGGTCCAGGTCGAGCGCGGCCTGACGTTCGTGCCCCCGTTCGACGATCCCTGGATCATCGCCGGGCAGGGCACGGTGGGACTGGAGATCCTCGACGAGCTGCCGGACGTCGACGTAGTCGTGGCCGGCATCGGCGGTGGGGCGTTGTGCACCGGAACGGCAGCCGCGATCAAGGAGACGCGACCCGGGGTGCGCGTCTACGGCGTGGAACCCGAGAAGTCCAACGCGCTCTCGCTGGCCCTGGAGCGTGGCGAGATCGTGCCCATCCAGCCGGTTTCCGTGGCCGACGGTCTGGGCTCCCCCTTCGCGGGGGAGTGGACGATGGCCATGGCGCGCCGCTACCTGGACTCGATCGTGCTGCTGGACGACGCCACGATCCTGGCCGGCATGCGCTTCGCTCTGGAGCGGATGAAGCAGCTCGTGGAGCCTGCCGGGGCGGCGGCCCTGGGCGCGGTCCTGTTCGGCCACGTGCCGATCCACCAGGGCGAGCGGGTCTGCGTGATCTTCAGCGGCGGCAACGTGGAGATGGGGCGGCTGGGCGAGTTGCTGGCGGGCGCTGCGCCGCTCGAGGTTCCGCCGGCGGTGGAGTAGCCGCGACCGGCCCCCATTCGAGTCGTTTGTGTGCACCCGATGGACGAAATCTGCCTGCGGGCCGCGCTGGGCCGACCGGTTTGCATGTGGCGCACATATGCGACCAGCTGGCCATCGGCGGGACAGCCGACTCGCCGTTTCCGTGCACCGGACGCAAGGTCCCGGCCTCGCGGCACAGCCTGAGGGAGCTGGAGGTCCGCCTGCGTCGGAATCGTGCGTCGCATGCACGGATCCGGCTCCGCTTCCCGGCTCGCGAGTGCCACACGGTCGGATATGTGCATCTGGCGCAAGTTGGGACGCCGCCGCGCCGCAGATGCAGGACCTGTGCAGCAAGTGCACAAGTGCGACGTCAGGGACCCGCCGCGCTCCGCATCGGCCGGCTCAGTACGCGCCCAGATCGTGCAGGCGGTCGTCGTCCATGCCCAGGTAGTGACCCAGCTCGTGAAGGACCGTGACCCGCACCTGGTGTTCCAGCTCGACGGGGTCCGGGAAATCCTCCTCCAAGGCGATTCGGAAGAGCGTGATCTTGTTCGGCACCATCGCCCAGTCGGCCGCCCATTCCGTCCGGGCGACCCCCTCGAAGAGGCCGTACAGGTCGTCCTGCGGCCTGAGGGCGAGGCTGTGCCGTTGCGCCATGGTCGGCTCGTCCTCGACGACCACAGCGACCTCGTCCAGCGCCCGGGCGAACGGCTCGGGGATCAGATCCAGCGCGCGCTCGACCAGCGCCTGGAACTGGCTCGCGCCCGCGTCGTAGCGTCTCTCGCGCCGGCTGCGTCGCCTGGAGCGATCAGGGAATGGCATGGCCGCTATGCTACGGCGCCGCACCGCGCGGGGGACGGTCGCCGCGTGGCAGCCCGGATGGCGCCCCGGGCGTACGATCTGCTCGAAGGAGTGAGCCGATGCCCGCCGACCAGTCACACCCGTCCGATGGAACCGATCTGGAGAGGCACGTGCGCCAGATCGTCGACGAGATCGAATCGGGCGAGGATGACGAGCGAGCCTCGGCCGAGGTGGGCGAAGCCGCCGGCCGGGCGGGCGGGGAGCCGCGGGCGCGCGGCGACGGTGGGATCGAGCAGGCGGTCCGCCAGATCCTGCTCGAGATCGGCGAGGATCCGGAGCGCGAGGGCCTGCTCCGCACGCCGGAGCGGATGCACAGGATGTGGCTGGAGCTGACGTGCGGCTATCGAGTCGACCCGGATCGGCTGATCAACGGCGCCGTCTTCGACGTCGGCTACAGCGAGATGGTCGTGGTCAAGGGAATCCCGTTCTACTCGCTGTGCGAGCACCACATGCTGCCGTTCTTCGGCAGCGCCTCGGTGGGGTATCTGCCCCGCGGCCGAGTCATCGGCATGTCGAAGATCCCCCGTGTCGTGGAGATGTACGCGCGACGGCTCCAGGTCCAGGAGCGGCTGACCCAGCAGATCGCGGATTTCCTGCAGCAACGCTTGAACCCGTATGGCGTGGGCGTGGTCATCGAGGCGGAGCACCTCTGTCTGGCCATGCGAGGCGTCCAAAAGGGCGGTGCTACGATGGTCACGAGCAGCGTGCTGGGGACCTTCCGGAGCACCAAGGAAACGCGCGACGAGTTCATGGCCCACCTGGAGCGGGCGGTGCCGCGGGTCTGACCCATCGACCACCCGAACCGCTGCGAGCCTGCCGCGGTGAGGGTCCGGGCAGAAGAAACGGGGAACGCAACATGATCATCGATCCGGACGAGTCCAATCCCCACGAGGAGCCGTGCCTCCTATGCGGCGAGGAGACGGCCGTGGGGAGCGTCTTCTACTCGGACCGGCACGCGCGGCACAGTTGCCGGACGGGACGCGCGGCTACCTGTGCTCAGAGTGCGTCAAGCGCCTCCGGGCAAAGGGATATTACGAGGGACTGAGTGATGAGCGCGGCGTCGAGGGCTCGGTCATAACCCTGGCGCAGGGGTGGTTCTAGCCTGCGGGAGCCGCTGAACGGCTCAGCCTTGCCCAGCTGCTGCGTCCCAGTGAACTCTGGCAGTGGCGCGTACGCGTGTCCGACGCGGCTATCATTCGAGCCATGACCGATCGACCGCTCAAGGTACTCATAGCCAAACCCGGGCTGGACGGCCACGATCGCGGGGCGAAGGTTCTCGCTCGCGGGCTTCGCGACGAGGGCTTCGAAGTCGTCTACACGGGCCTCCGCCAGACCCCGGAGATGATCGTCACGGCCGCTCTCCAGGAAGACGTCGATGTGGTCGGCCTCTCCATCCTGTCCGGGGCGCACATGACGCTGCTGCCTCGCATCTGCTCGCTGCTGCGCGAGCGCGGCATGGACGACGTTCTCGTCGCCGCCGGCGGGATCATTCCCGACGACGACGTCCCGGCTCTGAGGGAGGCGGGAGTGGCCGCCGTCTTTGGCCCCGGCACGACGATCGCCCAGGTGGCGGATTTCTTGCGTGCCAACGCCAGGCCGCGAGACTAGCGCGCCACCGGGCGTGGCCGATGCGGACGCTCTCTGCGACGCCGCGCTGGCCGGAGACCGGCGCGCTCTGGCCCGGCTGCTGACCGCGGTCGAAAACCGAACTCCAGTGGCCGAGGCGGCTCTGCGACGGCTGCACCAGCAGGCCGGGCAGGCACAGCTGATCGGGATCACCGGGCCGCCCGGGGCGGGCAAGAGCACGCTCGTGGCGGCGCTGATCGCCGAGCTTCGCCGTGCCGGCCGGCCCGTGGCCGTCGTGGCCGTCGATCCCTCCAGCCCGATCACCGGGGGCGCCGTTCTGGGCGACCGGGTGCGGATGCAGGCGTACGCGTCGGACGACGGCGTCTTCATACGATCGATGGCCTCGCGAGGCCACTCCGGCGGGCTCTCGTCGGCGACAGCTGCCGCGGCCGTCGTCTTCGACGCCGCCGGCTTCGACGTGGTCTTGATCGAGACGGTGGGCGCGGGTCAGAGCGAGGTCGAGGTGGCCGCTGCCGCCGACACGACGGTGGTCGTGGAGGCGCCCGGGATGGGCGACGAGATCCAGGCCATCAAGGCGGGTCTGCTGGAGGTGGCCGACATCGTGGTCGTCAACAAGGGCGATCGGCCGGGCGCTCACCGGACGGCCGCGCAGCTCCACGCCATGCTGGGCGATGCTCCCCGGGATACGCGCTCGGGGCGACCCGCGGCCAAACGCCCGGAGGTCCTGGTGACGACGGCCGCTACCGGCGAGGGAGTGGCCGAGCTCCTGGCCGCGATCGATCGTCACCGCACCGCCAGTCGCGGCTCAGAGGGCGAGGCGGCTCGGTTGCGCCGCGCCGAGGCCCAGGTCTGGTCCGTGCTCGTGGACCGGCTCCACGCGCGCGTTCGCGCCCTGGAAGGAGCGGAAGACATGGCCGGGGACAGCCTGCCGGCCGCCGGCGAATGGCTCCGTTCCGTGGCTGCGCACGAGCTGGACCCGTATTCCGCGGCCGACGCGATCCTCGGACAGCTCATCGGCAGGGCAGCCGCTCCGGAGCCTCGCGGGTAGCCGCGGCGGGGGCCACCTGCTCGCCCGCTCCTCGCCGGCGGCGGTGGAGATGGCCTCCCGCACGACCCGGCTCACCGCGTCGATGTCGAACGGCTTGGCCAGCAGCCTGACGCCGCGCTGGCGTTGCTCTGCCGCTGGGCTCCGTGGTCAGCGGCGCGGCTCCGATGCTTCTCCGGCACCGCCGGCTCTGGTTGCTGTATCCTTCGCGCCCGTGGGCCCGTAGCTCAACGGTAGAGCGGGGGACTCTTAATCCCTAGGTTCAGGGTTCGAATCCCTGCGGGCTCACCAGATCCTGAGCGTCGGCGCGAGGTAGGCCACGATCGCGATGCGGTTGCGACCATCGCGTTTGGCGGGGTAGAGGGCACCGTTGGCGCGCTCGAAGAGCGCTTCCGGGGTGTCGCCCGGCGCAGCCAGCGCGCCCGTTTCGCCGAACTCGTCCGCGAGCTCGATGGCTACCGCTGTGAAGACACGGCGTCTTTCATCGATGGCCTCCAGGCTTCGGGTCGTGCCTGGCTGCGAAGGCGCGGCTCTCCGGCGCCCTGGCAACCGGCCACCGGAGCGGCGGATTCGGCGAGCGCGGTCGAGCAGGTCGGATGGCGGCTCTGGCCGCGCACCAGCGTCTTCTGGGGCGCGATCCTCGACGAAACCGATCGCCGCGAGCTTGCTCCCCAACGCCAGAATCGTCAGGCGAGCGTGATCGAGCCGCCGAGCTAGCTGCGCGAGCGCACGAAGTCGACCACCTCCGGCAGGTAGCCGTGGGCCAGGCAGACGACCGTGTCGGCTCCGCCGTAGTAGATCGTCAGACGGCCGGTCGGGCGGTCCAGCAGGGCTGCGCACGGGAAGACGACGTTCGGGACGTCGCCCACCTGCTCGTACTGCACCTGAGGGGACAGCAGGTAGTCGCGGCTGCGCGCGATCACCCTCCAGGGCTCGTCCAGGTCGAGCAGCGCGGCCCCCATCGAGTAGACGAAGCCGTTGCAGGACGTGAGCACGCCGTGGTAGATGAGCAGCCAGCCTTCGTCCGTCTCGATCGGCGTCGGCCCGGCGCCCACCTTCGTCGACTCCCAGGTCCACGGCCGCGTCGCCATGACGTGGCGGTGGCGCCCCCAGTGGATCAGGTCGGGGCTCTCCGAGAGGAATATGTCGCCGAATGGCGTGTGGCCGTTGTCGCTGGGACGTGAAAGTATCAGGTACTGCCCATTGACCCGGCGCGGGAACAGGACTCCGTTCCGATTGAACGGCAGAAAAGCGTTGTCGAGCTGGTGGAACGACTCGAAGTCGTGGGTGTAGCCGACGCCTATCGTCGGGCCGTGGTAGCCGTTGCACCAGGTCACGTAGTAACGGTCCTCGAGCCAGGTGACCCGCGGGTCGTAGGCGTGCTCGAAGCGCCCCTGGATCTCGGTGACGCGAGGATCGGTTGCCAGCCACCTGATGGTCTCGGGGCGCAGCGTCCAGTTGACGCCGTCGAGGCTGCGCCCGGCGTGCAGGTCCATCTGGCGGGTCGTGTCGTCCACGCGGAAGACGCCGGCGAACTCATCGCCGAACGGCACCACGGCGGAGTTGAAGATGCTGTTCGAGCGCTCGATGTGGTCGCGCTTGATGATCGGATTTCGGCTCGACCTCCACAGCACGGCTCCGGAGCCGCCGGGACGGTCCTCCCACGGAAGATTCGGGAGTGCGCCCGCCGCCCCGGCCCTAATCGGCGCGGATCCGGCAGTGGCTCGTGCTTGCTCGTCGGCGGAGTGCATCGGGGCCCTTTCGTTCTTGCGAGGGGCAGATGGGCTGCCCGCTGCAGTCACTGTGGCTTCGCGCCGTCCCGCCCGCAAGACGCACCCGGAAGCGGTGTGCGAACCGACCTGGCGGCGTCGGCCGGTGTGCTGCCGGGGCCCGCCGGATCGGCCGGGAGTCCAGGCCAGCAACTCAGGCGGGGCACATGCTACCAGCCGTTGCCAGCCAGTGAGGGACCGCGCGCGCGTTTTTGTTGTACGCTTCGCGAAACAGTCCTGCTCGTGCCCGCCGACTGCGTCGGCTCCGTCGGTCGGGTACGGCTCTTGAAGGGAACGCCACCCGTGAGATTCCGCGGCGAAGGCGATGGCGCTCAGGCGGAGATCCGGCGCCGGAACCTCAGCAGAATTCTGCGAGAGCTGCACGTCAGTCGACCCCTTTCCAGGTCTGAGCTGGCCGAGCGGCTTCATCTCGACAGGAGCACCGTCGCCTCCCTGGTGGGGGAGCTTGCCGCGCGCGGCATGGTCCAGGAGCGCCACCGCTCGAAGCTGATTCCGCAGTCGCCAGGACGTCCCTCGCCGGTCGTGGAGCTGCGTCAGGACGGCCCGGGCGCCCTGGCCCTGGACATCGCCACGGACTGGTTGGGGGCCGCCGTCGTGGCGCTGGGCGGCAGGATCGTTGCCTCGACGCGGCGCGATGTGTCTCTCTGCGGCTCAACCCCCGAGAAGGTAATGAGCGACCTCGGCGACATCGTTCGGCCGCTGCTGGCAGGCCTCGAGAACGGTCCCCGCGTCGTGGCCATCGGAGTCTCGGTTCCCGGCCTGGTCCGTTCGGAGGATGGACAACTGCTCGAGGCGCCGGCGCTCGCCTGGTTCGACGTGCCCATGGGACGGCTCGTCGGGGACGAGTTCGCGGACCTGAATGTGCCCGTGTTCGTGGGCAACGACGCTGACCTGGCGGCCTCAGCGGAGCATCTTCGAGGCTCGGGCAGGGGCACGACCGATTTTATCTGCGTCTGGGGCGAGGGCGGACTCGGGGCCGGCATCGTGGTTGGCGGTCGGTTGCTGGCCGGTTCGGCGGGCTATGCGGGCGAGGTCGGGCACGTGACCATCGATCCGGACGGTGAGCTGTGCCACTGCGGTGCGCGTGGCTGCCTGGAGTCGGTGGCGGGCGAGGAGGCCCTGCTGCGCCGGTCTGGCCGGGATCCGCTCGGGGGCACGGCGGCTCTCGAGGACCTGATCGCGGCGGCGGATCGAGGCGACCAGCTGGCCCTTTCTGCCCTGGCCGAGTCGGGTCGCGGTCTCGGCGTCGGCATCTCGGGCCTGGTGAATATCTTCAACCCGAACAGGGTGGCGCTGGGTGGCTTGTACGCCCGCGTCTACCCCTACGTCCGAGGGCCCATCCTGCGCGAGCTGGAGGGGCGGGCGATGTCTGCACCCCGTGCGATGGTCGACCTCGTGACCGTCCGTCTCGGAGGTAACGCGCTGTTGCTCGGGGCGGCCGAGCTCGCTCTGGCGCCGACGCTTTACGACCCGGCGATGGTGCCGCTGCGGCGGCATCCGGCAGCGGGCGAGGCACCTGACGTGACCGAGGCCCCCGGGGCCGAAGGATCGGGCCTGGCCGCGCGGGGTTGACAATGCAGCGAGTTTGTTGGATGCTGCAATGAATTGGGCCAGCGGCCGCTCCGTCACCTGCGGGAGTTTGAGCGGTGCCGCGTCCGGTTGCACCTGGGCATACGCCCCGGGTCCTCACTGAAAGGGGTCGGGCCGGTCCAGGAGCTCAAGCGCAGGGAGGTGAGGCGAGAAACACGGTTCCAGGTGGGGAGACGGTGGCTCGGCATGGCCTGTTCGGCTCGAGGATCGATTCGCTTTGCCAGGCAACGCCCGGGAGGGGCCTGCCGTTCTCCCTCGGATGCCCTCCCTCCGTCACCGGGGCATCCGGAGTTGGTTCTGCCCGTTGCCATGGGGGCGCCCAGCGTGTGTTCCAGGGTTCGAGATAACCCTTGCGCTTGGGGCGTGTCTCGTGGGGAAGGAGGAAAGGGATGCACAAGGGAAAGGTCAGCCTGAGTCTGCTGGCGATTCTGAGCATAGTGGTCGCGGCCTGCGGCACGTCTGCCACACCGGCTCCGGGGGCGAGCTCGTCCGGGCTCCCCGCAACCGACACAACCGTCTACCCGCGCGCACAGACCCTGTACACGAGCGGTAAGCAGTGGGGCGCTCCGCCCACCTGGAACCCGTTCGACTCGAACTCCGCGATGGGCGTCGTGGGCCTCCAGTACGAGACCCTCTTCCTGTACGACCCGATCAAGGACGTCTACACGCCGTGGCTCGCTTCGGGCGGGTCGTGGGATAGCACCAACACGATCTACACGATCAACGTCCGCCAGGGCGTGACCTGGTCCGACGGTTCGGCCTTCACGGCCGCCGACGTCGCCTTCTCGATCAACATCTATCAGAACACGACGCTCGGCTCCGACCTGTTTACCTTCGTCAAAGCAGTGACGGTCGATGGTAACAACGTCGTCGTCACGTTCCAGGGAACTCCGGCGTACCAGGAATGGATGCAGGATCTCTACAACATGCCGATGGTCCCTGCGAAGATCTGGACGCAATACAACAATGCCGACATCTTCAAGTTCCTGAACCAGAACGGCGTTGGCACCGGCCCGTACACGTACAAGACGGCCGCCCAGGACCGCATGGTCTGGGTCAAGAACCCGAAATGGTGGGCGACGGCGGCCCTCAACCTCAACGTCGCTCCCACCTACATTGTCGACATCGTCAACAGCTCCAACAACGTCGCCCTCGGTGAGCTTCTCTCGGGCGGCCTGGACCTGGACAACAACTACCTGCCCGGCATCGCGCAGATCGTGAATGGCGGGTACGGTATCACGACGTACTACGCGGGCCCGCCTTACATGCTGTCGGGCAATACCGCGTGGCTCATTCCCAACACCACCAAGCCGCCTCTGAACGACCCGGCCTTCCGCAGGGCTCTCGCTGAGGCGATCAACCCCATGAACGTCGTGGTCACGGACTACGGCAACATCGTCGCGGCAGCGGACCCGACTGGCCTTCTCCCGGAGTGGAGCAAGTACATCGATATGGCTCAGGTCAAGTCCCTCGGCGCCACTTACGACGCGACGAAGGCTAAGGCCGATCTCGCAGCGGCCGGCTACGCCGTCGGCAGCGACGGTTTCGTCACCAACAAGGACGGCTCCCCCATCAAGCTGAACCTCGAAGTCCCCGACGGCTGGTCCGACTGGATGGAAGCCGAGAACTTGATCGCTACCGACGCCAAGGCCGCCGGGATCAACATCGTTCCCAGCCACCCGGCCTACGCCACGGTCGTCAACGATGAGAAGGGTACGTCCAGCGCGGCCCCGACCTTCGACCTCGTCATCAACAACGATGTCCAGATCGGCAGCACGCCCTGGGTGTACTACGACTACATCTTCCGCCAGCCTCAGATTGCGGCGGGCCCCGCCCGGAACCGCAACTACGAGCAGTACGACAACGCGACAGCCTGGGCTCTCGTCCAGAAGCTCGACCAGACGCCGACCGCCGACCTGGCCGACATGCAGAAGATCTGCTCACAGCTGCAGCAGATCCAGCTGACCAACGAGCCGGTCATCCCGCTCTGGTACAACGGCGAGTGGTCGCAGGTCAATAACTCGGTCTGGACCAACTGGCCGTCCAGCACATCCACTGTGTCCGCTCAGCCTGCTACTTGGAACGGCTACTGGCAGATGGGAGCGATCTTCATGCTCACTACCATCACGCTGAAGACGCCCGCCAGCTAAGAGTCAACTGACTGAGCCCCTCCCCTCGAGCAACCCCGGGGGGAGGGGCTATTCGTTGAGTCAACACTCGACGGCGACCAGGAGATCGCGTGCGACGTTACTTCGGGCGTAAGTTATTCACCTACTTGCTCACGTTCTTCGTGGCGGCGACGATCGACTGGATGATCCCGCGGTTCATGCCCGGCGATCCCGTCGCGGTGCTGGTGGCCAAAACGAACGGCCTGTCGCCGACAGCGGCTCGGGCGATGGCCAACTACTACTACAACCTATTCGGCCTGAATCAGCCACTGCCGGTGCAGTACCTGAACTTCTGGAATTCGCTGCTCCACGGCAACCTCGGACTGAGCATATACGGCAACGGCACGCCCGTTATCGACATGATCTGGGGCGCCGTGCCCTACACGCTCGCCCTTCTGATACCAGCGATCCTGTTGAGCTGGTGGGCCGGCAATACGTTCGGGGCCCTCGCTGCTCGCCGCAAGTACCTCGACAACACGATCCTGCCCGTCGGGTACATCCTGACGGCAACGCCGTACATGTGGCTTGCGATCGTTCTCTCGTTCGTGCTGGCCTTCAGCCTGCGGATCTTCCCGATGGCCGGCGGCTACGGCTTCAACCTGGAACCAACGCTGACCTGGCTGTTCTTCACGGACCTCGTCGCCCATTGGGCGCTGCCGTTTCTGTCGCTCTTCCTCGTCATGTTCGGCGGCTGGGCGATCGGGATGAGGAACATGATCATCTACGAGCTGGAGTCGGACTACAGTCGCTACCTGGCGGCGCTCGGCGCTCCTCAGGGCCTGATCCGCAAGTACGCTTTCCGCAACGCGATGCTGCCGCAGATCACGGGCCTGGCTCTGCAGCTGGGTGTGATCGTTGCCGGGGCGCTCGTCACTGAGATCGTCTTCTCCTATCCCGGCCTCGGCCACCTCGTCTTCGCGGCCATCCAGAACGAGGACTACTTCCTCCTGCAGGGTATCTTCCTGTTCATCATCATCGGAGTCCTGGCAGCCAACTTCATCGTTGACATCGTCTACGTAATGGTCGATCCGCGGACCCGCGTGGCCATGCGAGGAGGCACGGCGTGACGGCGGCGACTGGCACCTTGACGGAACCGAGTCCGGCGATCGATGAAGCCCAGAAAGCCCCGACTCCTCCGGCCAGGCGCGCTCGCGGCGAATTCCTCTTCTTCACTCTGCGCTCTAAGAAGTTCCTCGTCTCAGTAACGATTCTCCTGGTGCTGATCTGCATCGCGGTCCTTGGGCCGATTGTCGATCCGACCGATCCGCTGGCCCAGACCGGCCTGCCAGAGCGCCATCCCAGCCTGGAACTGGGCTACTGGTTCGGTTCGACGTACTTCGGCGAGGACGTCTTCGCCCAGTTCGCCAACGGTTTGCGCGCCTCGTTCTTCGTGGGCCTCCTGGGCGGCGGGCTGGCGGCGCTGATCGGGATGGTCGTCGGTTTCGTGGCCGGCTATCGAGGCGGCTGGATCGACGAGATCCTGAACATGGTCACGAACGTCTTCCTGGTGATACCGACGCTGGCCGTGCTGCTGGTCATCACGTCCTATCTGCAGGCGCGCGGCGTGCTGTTCGAGGCCATTTTCATCGGCATCACCTCGTGGCCGTGGGCTGCCCGCGCCATTCGTGCTCAGACGTTTTCGCTGCGGTCTCGGGAGTTCATCGATCTGGCCAAGCTGAGTGGTCGGAGCGGGTGGAAGGTGATCGTCTTCGAGATTGCGCCGAACATGAGCTCCTACTTGTTCCTGACGTACATCTTGCTGTTCGGTGGCGCCATCCTGATCGCAGCCAGCCTGGACTTCATCGGCCTGGGACCGACCGGCGGCATCTCCCTCGGGCTCATGATGTACAACGCCGTCACCTGGGCGGCCCCCCTGCTCGGGATCTGGTGGTGGTTCATCCCACCCGGCATCGGCATCATTGCCACCGTCGGCTCGCTCTACGTCATGAACGTGGGCCTCGACGAAATCTTCAACCCCAAACTCAGGGATATCTGAGCGAATGAGCCTCCAGGTTTCAGACCTCAGGGTCTACTACCGAACACTGGCCGGAGACGTCCAGGCGCTCGACGGCGCGACCTTCTCGATCGACGACAAGGAGATCATGGGTCTCGCGGGCGAGTCTGGCTGTGGCAAATCAACTCTGGGCAACAGCCTGATCCGACTCGACGGCAGGATGAGGTACGTCGCCGGAAGTGTGACTCTCGACGGCAACAGCCTGCCCATCTGGGACAACGAGGCCATGAATGAGTTCCGCTTCCGGGACGTCTCGGTGATCCCACAATACGCGATGAGCGCCATGAACCCGACCCGCAAGATCGGGAAGATGATCGGGGAGCTGCTGGAGTCCCGGGGGGAGAGCTACAAGGAGATCAGGCCCGAGTTGATGCGTCGCATCGACCTCGTCGGGCTGCAACCAGATGTGCTGAGTCGCTACCCGATCGAGCTTTCCGGCGGCATGAAGCAGCGCATGGTCATGGTCGTTTCGACGCTGCTGGACCCGTCGCTCCTGATCGCCGATGAGATCACGTCCGCCCTGGATGTTTCGACTCAACGGGCCGTGGCTGAAACTCTCGTCAGCTTCCGGGATCATGGTTTTGTAAAGAGCATGATGGTGATCACCCACGACGTCTCGATCCTGTACCAGACCGCCGACACGATCCTCATCATGTACGCGGGCAAGCTGGCCGAGAAGGCGCCGACGAAGGCCATCATCGAAGACCCACGCCACCCCTACACGAAGATGCTGATCTCGTCGCTTCCGGAAGTGGGCATTCGGTACGCGAACAAGAAGCTCTCCGGAATTCCGGGGAGCCCTCCTGCGCTGCTGAACCCACCGACGGGCTGCCGCTTCCGGGCTCGCTGCCCGCTTGCCTTCGACAAGTGTGCGGAGGAGCCGCCCTTCGTCCAGATCGCCCGCGACCACTCGGCCGCCTGCTGGAAGGCCACCGGATCAGATGCTTAGCCTCAACAGGGTTTCCAAGTTCTACAAGGTCGGCACTTTCGGCGGCAAGGAGCTGGTCGCGGTTCGCGACGTCAGCTTCGACGTGGACGAGGGCGAGGTCGTCTCGCTCATCGGCGAGAGCGGCAGCGGCAAGACGACCATCGGCAAGATGGTCCTCAAGCTCATCGAGATAAGCCGCGGATCGATCACCTGCGACGGGACGGACGTTGCGGGGATCCACGGCGGGGCCGTCAAGTCCTACTACCGTCACGTCCAGGGGGTCTTCCAGGATCCGTTCAGCTCGTACAACCCGATCTTCAAGGCGGATCGTGTGTTCGGCATGATCCGCGGCGAGTACTTCGCGGACATGGCCCGCTCCGAATGGAGCGACAAGGTCGAAGGCGCGCTGCGGGCCGTGGCCCTCGAGCCCGACCAGGTCTTGAACAAGTACCCGCACCAGCTCAGCGGCGGCCAGCTGCAGCGGCTGCTGGTGGCTCGAGCGCTCCTGCTCGAGCTCAAGTTCCTCGTGGCCGACGAGATCATCAGCATGCTCGATGCCTCGACCCGGATCGACGTCCTGAATCTGCTGGCCGAGCTCAAAGGCCGGGGCATGGGCATCCTGTTCATCACCCACGACCTCTCGCTCGGCAACTACATCAGCGAGAAAACGGTCATCCTCCGCCGCGGGGCCGTCGTGGAGATGGGCGCTACGGATAAAGTCTTCGGCAATCCCACGCATCCCTATACGAAGGTGCTCATCTCGTCCGTGCCGCAGCTCCACAAGAAGTGGGCTGACGTCGAAGCCGAGATCCAGGCGCGCGGCGGGGACGCCTCGGGTACGTGTCTGTTCCACCAGGCTTATCCGCCAACGGTCAAGGCGACGGGCAAGGCGACGGCAAAGGCCGGCGACGGCGCCGACGTTGCGCCGACCCTTGTCAAGGTCGAGGAGGATCACTTCGTCGGCTGCTTCGACCTAGGCGAAGGGACCTGCCGCGTAGCCTGAGACGGGTCGGAGCGTCGCGGTCCCGGGTGCGGGTCGACGGCCAATGGCGGTCTGTCTCTGGGCAGGATCGGCAGGTCCAGGAGGAGATACGTGCGCTACGGCCACTTCGACAACGATGAGCGAGAGTACGTCATCACCCGACCGGACACGCCCCTGCCCTGGATCAACTACCTCGGCAGCGAGGCCTACTTCGGGATCATCTCGAACACGGCCGGCGGGTACTCCTTCTACCGGGACGCGCGCCTTCGGCGTCTGACGCGCTATCGCTACAACAACGCGCCCCTCGACCTGGGCGGGCGCTACGTCTACCTGCGGGATGACGACTCCGGCGAGTTCTGGAGCCCGAGCTGGCAACCGACTCAGCGGGATCTCGAGGACTACAGCTGCCGGCACGGCCTGGGCTACTCGACAGTGGGCTCGCGCTATCGGGGAATCCGGTCCGAGACCTGCTATTTCGTGCCGCTGGGGGAGAATCTCGAGATCTGGCGGGTGAGGGTGACCAACCAGCGCGCCCGAGCGGCCAGGCTCTCGCTCTTCAGCTCGATCGAGTTCTGCCTGTGGGAGGCGCTCGAGGACAACACGAACTTCCAGCGCAATTACTCGATCGGCCAGGTCGAGATCGAGGACGGCGTCATCTACCACAAGTCCGAGTACCGCGAGCGGCGCGACCACTTCGCCTACTTCGCCTGCTCGGAGCCGCTGGCCGGCTTCGACACCCAGCGCGACGCGTTTCTCGGCCCCTACCGCGGCTGGGATCGGCCAATCGTCGTCGAGCGCGGCCGGGCGACCGACTCGGAGGCCCACGGCTGGCAGCCGATGGGCTCGCACCACGTCCGGCTCGAGCTGGCCCCGGGCGAGACCAGGGAAGTCGTCTTCGTGCTCGGCTACGGCGAGAACCCCAAGGACCGCAAGTTCGACCCGCCCGGTTCGCAGCGGATCGACAAGCGGACCGTCAGGCCGATCATCGAGAGGTACCTCCGGCCGGCGGTCGTGGCAGCGGCCTTCCAGGCCCTGCGCGACTACTGGACGGACCTGCTGAACACGTTCCAGGTCGAGACCGGCAACGAGCACGTGGACCGGATGGTGAACGTCTGGAACGCCTACCAGTGCATGGTGACCTTCAACCTGTCGCGCTCGGCCTCACTGTTCGAGTCCGGCATCGGCCGTGGCATGGGCTTCCGCGACTCCAACCAGGACCTGCTCGGCTTCGTCCACATGGTCCCGGCGCGCGCCCGCGAGCGGATCCTGGACATCGCCGCCACGCAGCTGCCCTCCGGTGGCGCATACCACCAGTACCAGCCGCTGACCAAGCGCGGCAACAACGACGTCGGCGGCGGCTTCAACGACGACCCCGCCTGGCTGGTCCTGGGCGTGGCGGCGTATCTGAAGGAAACGGGCGACACGAGCTTGCTCGACGAGCCCGTGCCCTACGACAACGCGCCCGGGACCGAAACGTCGCTTTACGAGCACCTCCAGCGCTGCGTCGGCTACACGCTCGAGAGGCTCGGTCCGCACGGGCTGCCGCTCATCGGTCGTGCCGACTGGAACGACTGCCTCAACCTCAACTGCTTCTCAGACACCCCCGGCGAGTCGTTCCAGACGACCGAGAACAAGGCCGGCGGCGTAGCCGAGTCCGTCTTCATCGGCGGGCTATTCGTCCTGGCCGCAGCCGAGATGGTCCGGATCGCGGAGCTGCGCCACGACGCCGCCGAGGCGGATCGCTGCCGCAAGGCGTTGGCAGCCATGACCGGCGCCGTCGAGACGGCCGGCTGGGACGGCGCCTGGTTCAGGCGCGCGTACGATTACTTCGGCCAGGTCATCGGCTCGTCCGAGAACGAAGAAGGCCAGATCTTCATCGAGCCGCAGGGCATGTGCATCATGGCCGGCATCGGCCTCGACGACGGCAAAGCGGCCAGGGCGCTGGCGTCGGTCCGGGAACGCCTGGCGACGCCCCACGGCATCGTCCTGAACAACCCTGCCTACACGCGGTACTACCTGAACCTGGGCGAGATTGCCTCCTACCCGCAGGGCTACAAGGAGAACGCCGGCATCTTCTGCCACACCAACCCGTGGCTGATGATCGCCGAGGCCATGGCCGGCAACGGCGAGGGCGCGCTGGATTACTACCTGCGGATCAACCCCTCGGCCCGCGAGGACATCTCGGAGATCCACCGCTGCGAGCCCTACGTCTACGCCCAGATGATCGCGGGCAAGGATGCCCCGACCCACGGCGAGGCCAAGAACTCCTGGCTCAGCGGTACGGCGGCCTGGAACTTCGTGGCCATCAGCCAGTGGATCCTGGGTATCCGTGCCGAGCACGACGGCCTGCGGATCGATCCGGTGCTGCCCGGCGACTGGGGTGAGTTCAAAGTCAGCCGCCGGTTCCGTGGCGCCACCTACCGGATCGCCATCCGCAAGCCCAGGGGTTCGACCGGCCGCGTTGCCGGCCTGCTCGTAGACGGGCACAGGCTGGAAGGCAATCTCGCCCCGCTGCCGTCGCGGCCCGGCCAGGTCCTCGAGATCGAGGCCCTCTACCGGTGACCGAGGGCAGGGGCCGCATAGGCGCCAATCCGTACGGCTACTTCGACCCGGTGGCCCGCGAGTACGTCATCACCCGACCGGATACGCCGACGCCGTGGATCAACTACATCGGCGAGGGCCGATACGGCGGCATCGTGTCCAACACCGGCGGCGGCTACTCGTTCGACCGCGACCCGCGCAACCGGCGCGTCACCCGCTACCGCTACAACGCGGTCCCGGCCGATCAACCGGGTCGGTACATCTACTTGCGCGACCAGGAGACCGGCGAGTACTGGAGCCCCACTTGGCAGCCGGTCCGGCGCGACCTCGACAGCTACGAGTGCCGCCACGGCGCCGCCTACACCGCGATCCGAAGCGCATATCGTGGCATCGAGGCCGAGCTACGCTACTTCGTCCCGCCGGGCGCCCCCGACGAGCCCGTCTCCTGCGAGCTGTGGTCGCTCCGCGTGCGCAATTGCGGCACCACTCCGCGCCGGCTGCGCAGCTTCAGCTACGCCGAGTTTAGCTTCTTCGACGCCTTCAACGACCTGGTCAATGTCGACTGGGCCCAGCAGATCGTCTTCAGCTCGTGCGACAAGGGCGTCATCCGGGTCCGGACGAAGTTCAACCCGCTCGTCTTCTTCTTTGGTTCGAGCCAGGGTCCGGCCGGCTACACCTGCGATCGCGAGGACTTCGTCGGCTGCTGCCGCGACCTGGGCGACCCGATCGTCGTCGAGACGGGCCAGCCGGCCAACGCCCCGTCTCCGCGCGGCAACAGCGTCGGGTCGCTCAGCCACGACATCGCGCTCGCTCCCGGCGAGGAGCGCCGGCTTGTCTACGTCATGGGCGCCACGGAGCGACCGGACGAGATCGCGCGGACCCTCGCCCGCTTCGAGGACCCCGCCGAGGTCGACGCCGCGTTTGCCGTCCTGCGCGACGACTGGAACTCCTATCTCTCGCGCTTCACGGTCGAGACGCCGGATCCGGACACGAACGCCATGCTCAACTTCTGGAACCAGGTCCAGTGCCGCACCACGCTGTACTGGTCGCGCTTCGTTTCCGGCTACGAGACCGGCATGGGCCGCGGCATGGGCACCCGGGACAGTGCTCAGGACACGCTGGGCACGATGCACGCCGTTCCGGACCGCGCCCGCGAGCTGCTGACCCGGATCTGGGAGATCCAGTTCGGCGACGGCCACACCTGGCACCAGTTCTACCCGCTCAGCGGCGAGGGCGGACCCGGGCTGGCCGCCGAGTACCCGGACTGGCCGCAGTGGTTCTCCGATGATCACCTCTGGCTGGTCATCGCCGTCTGCGCCTACGTGCGCGAGACGGGCGACTTCGCCTATCTCGACGCGCGCGTGCCCTTCGCCGACGGCGGGGAGGATTCGGTCTGGGTACATATCCTGCGGGCCGTCGAATTCACGCTCTCCCATCGGGGCCCGCACGGCCTGCCGCGCTCCGGCTTCTCGGACTGGAATGACACCCTCAACGTCGACCACGGATCGGGCAAGGCGGAGAGCGTCTGGACCGGCATGCAGTTCTGCCGCGCGATGCTCGACCTCGTCGACCTGTGCCGGCACTCCGGCCGCGGCGGGGCCGACGAGGAGGTCGCGCGGTTCGGGAAGCTGCACGCCGAAATGGCCGCGGCCATCAACACCTGCGCCTGGGACGGCGCCTGGTATGCCCGCTCGTTCGACGACGACGGTCTCCCGATCGGCGTCTCCGGCGCGCCGCACCACGCCATCGACCTGATAGCCCAGAGCTGGTCGGTGATCGGCGAGGTCGCACCGCGCGAGCGAGCCGAACGGTCAATGCGCTCGGCCGACGAGAAGCTGGACACGAAGTTCGGCCTGGCGTTGCTGTGGCCACCCTACGACGGCTTCGATCCGCGCGTCTGCGGAACCTCGACTTTCCTGCCGGGGGCCAAGGAGAACGGCGGCATCTTCTGCCACTCCAACCCCTGGTCGATGGTGGCTGCCGCGATGCTCGGCTGGGGCGACGACGCTTATCGCTACTACCGCCAGATCCTGCCGCTGGCCCGGACCGACTCGGACGCCTACAGGGTCGAGCCGTACGTCTACCCGCAGAACGTCTGCGGGCCGGCCCACCCGTCTTTCGGGCTGGCCCGCAACGCGTGGCTCACCGGGGCGGCGGCTTGGACCTTCGTCGCCGCGACGCAATGGATCCTCGGCATCCGACCCACCTTCACGGGCCTTCGCGTGGCCCCGGTCATCCCGGCGGCCTGGCCCGGCTATAAGGCCCACCGCGAGTTTCGGGGAACCACGTACAAGATCTCGGTCCGGCGCGAGGGGCCGGGAAACGCGGTCTCACTGGTCGTGGACGGGGCCGCCGTGCCGGGCGACATCGTGGCGCTGCCGGCGCCCGGGACGGCGTTGGTGCGGGTGGACGCCCTGCTCCGCTGAGCGTCCGGCGACGTGGCGCTGCCAATCCGGGCCGTCGAATAGACAGGCCCGCCGGGTATTCAGGTGCGTCCGATCCCGAGCAATCGCCGGAACTCGCGCGGCACGATTTCATGAGTGGCTCAGGCCGACCGGGATTGCGGCCGCACCATGCCCGAGTGGTCCGGCTCGTTGTAGGCTCTGCGAATGCCCGATTTCTACGAGGTGCTCCAGGTTCACCCGAAGGCGGACCCGGACGTGATCCGGGCCGCGTACCGCACTCTCGCGCGCAAATACCACCCCGATCACGGCGGCGATGCGCGCCGGATGATGGCGCTAAACGACGCCTGGGACGTGCTCGGCGATCCGGCCCGGCGAGCGGCCTACGACGCCTCACGGGCTGCGCCGGCCGAGCGGCAGACCCCCGAGACGGCGGCCCGTTCGGAGGCCGACCAGCAGCGAACGCCCGTCGCGACGCACGCCGGTCCGCCGCCGGGCCATCCGTCCGGGTCCGTCCTGGACTTCGGTCGGTATGCTGGCTGGTCCCTCGGCGAGATAGCCCGCCACGACCCGGACTACCTGGAGTGGCTGCTGCGGGCGACCTTCGGGCGGCGGCTGCGCGCTGAGATCGAGGCGCTCCTCATTGCGCGCCGCGGACCGGGGACATCGGCGCGCGGGCGCTCCAGCCCGCAATGGAGCAGGCGCCGCTAGGGTGTCGCCGCCCCGAGCGGGCGTTGCGCCTCGGTGGCCCCGGACAAGACAAGCGGCCCGGGGAGGGGGGTACCCGGGCCGCTCGATCTGGCGAAGACGCCCCGTCACTGGCGTCTTCGATGGGATTTACTGAGGAGGTTCAGCAGCGAGGATGGCGTCGAGGGCTGAATGTGTCCTGAATCTGCACCTGCCCGTTCAGGTGGACCAGGGCCGGCCCTGGTCCACGCCCCAGGACGGCGGCGCCTGGGCCCGCGGCGACGCTGCGTTGGCCCCGGTCGGCTCACGCCGTGCAATCCCACCCCGTCGACGCGCGCCTGCTCGCCACTCACCTGCGCTAGTATCGGGGCGCGATGAAGTTCGGATTGATCCTGCGGAACACCGGGGCCGGGTCGAGCCGGGAGGCGATCGAGGCCGGCGCCGAGACCGCCGAGCGTCTGGGCTGGGAGACGGTCTGGACGACCGACCACGTCCTCGTTCCTCACTCCGCCGCAGCCGAATACGGTCGAACCTTCGAGGCGATAGAGACGCTGGCATGGGTCGGCGCCCGACAGCGGCGCCTGAAGCTCGGCACGAGCGTCATCGTCGTACCACAGCGCAACGCCGTGCTGCTGGCCAAGGAGCTCGCCACGCTCGACGTCCTGAGCGAGGGCCGCCTGATCGTCGGCGTGGGCGCCGGCTGGAACGAAACCGAGTTCGCCAGCCTGGGCGCGTCCGACCGCTTCCACCGGCGCGGCGCCTACCTGGACGAGACGATCCGGCTGTGGCGGCATCTCTGGTCCGGCGCCGACGAGCCGTTCGAGGGCGAATTCCACCGCTTCAGCGACTTCGTCTTCGGGCCGTTGCCGGCTCAGGGCGCACGCGTCCCGATAGTCGTCGGCGGAGGCTCCCCAGGCGCCCTGCGGCGTGCGGGCGCTCTCGGCGATGGCTATCACGGAACTCGGGCCGGACCCGGCGAGTTCGCGCGGCGGATTCCGGTCATTCGCGATGCGGCCGAGGCTGCCGGTCGACCGATGCCGGCGCTGTCGGCCAGGCTGGCCGTCGCGGCCCGACGGACCGAGGCAGCCGGCTACTCGCTCGCCGGAGATGCCGCGACGATGCTGCGGGAGATCCGGGCGTTCGAAAGCCTGGGCGTCGAACACCTGGCCCTGGTCTTCGAGGCGACCGAACCCGCTAAGCTGGCGGCCGCCATCGAGCGCTTCGACGACGAGGTCGTCAGGGCGGTGGCTTGAGCGTCGGCCGGACTTGAGGCGGGCGCAGCTTAGTTGTGGCCCTGACCGGGTCCTCACGACGACAGCTGGCGCATCGCTGAAATCGGCGTTCGGGCGCGTGCCTCGAGCTCTCTGCCGCCCTGCCTTCGTGCTAACCTACGGCCAACCTTTGCGGCCGGTCCTGTGAGGCCGGCGTACCGGTCCAGTGAGGCCGGCGTACCGGTCCAGTGAGGCCGGGAAGGAGGTCCATGGTCGCCTGCAAGCTGAACCACCGAGCCCGCGAGGCCGGTGGCTTTTTCGTGTGAAGCAGCCGCCATTCCCACGCTCCAGCGCCGTGGTCGATCCGCGCGTCGGCGACCACGGGCCGGCACTGCTCGCCCTGGAGGATGGTCGGCTCTTCCCGGGCGTCGCCTTTGGCGCACGGCGGGCAGGGCAGGGCGACCTCGTCGTCAACACCAGCCAGACCGGCTACCAGGAGATCGCCACCGATCCCAGCTACGCCGGGCAGCTCGTGGTCATGACCTATCCCCTCATCGGTAACTACGGCCGCGTCCGCGACGACGACCAGTCCGAGCGGCCCTGGCTGCGCGGCCTGATCGTGGCCAACGCCACCGCCGCCGTGCTAGACGACGCCCGCCAGCTGGCCACGATGCTGCGCCAGGCGGGCATCCCGGCGATCGCCGGCGTCGACACTCGCGCCCTGGCCCGACACCTGCGCGCCAGCGGCTCACTTCGCGCCATCGTGACCGCGCCCGGCCAGACGGACCCGGACGAAGCTCGTGCGCTCGCACGAGCAGTCCCGCGCTGGGAGGACCAGGATTTCGTGGCCGAGGTCTCGCCCGCGGCGGCGCGCGACGAGGGCGATCCGAGCGAGGGCGGGCCGCTGGTCGCGATCCTGGACTTCGGCCTGAAGACGAACATCGTGCGCAGCCTTCGCCGGCGCGGGGCGCGGGTGCGGATCCTGCCGCATACTGCCACCGCGCAGGAGGCGCTCGCGCCCGAAGTGGACGGCGTGGTCTTCTCGCCGGGTCCCGGCGACCCGGCCCGGCTGGACGGCCCGGTGGCGCTGGCGCGCCAGGCCATCGCCGACGGCCGCCCGCTTCTCGGGATCTGCCTGGGCCACCAGATCATCGGTCGGGCCGCGGGTGCGAGCACCCGACGCCTGCCGTTCGGCCACCACGCCGCGAACCATCCGGTGAAGGACCTGGAGACCGGCCTGGTGCAGGTGACCGCCCAGAATCACGAGGTCACGGTCATCGGCGAGACGCTGCCGGCGGCGAGCGGCTTCGTGGTCAGCCAGATAGACCTCAACGACGGATCGGTCGAGGGGCTGCGCCACCGCACGCTGCCGATCGAGACGGTCCAGTACCACCCGGAGGGCGGCCCGGGGCCGCTCGACGCGCTGGCGGTCTTCGATCGGTTCGTCTCCGCCGCCCGCGCCCGGCATGGCGGCACGGCGCCCGAACCGACGGTCGGCAGGGTCGAGCCGGTCCACCTGGACACGGCCGAGCTGGCGAAGCGACTCCAGGGGATGGACCGATGAGCAGGCCTTGCCACAGGGCCGGCCGCCGTCGGTAGCGGCGACGAGGGAAGCCCGCCGGCGTCAGCCAGTCTTGAAGTTCGCGCAGGCTTCGTGAGCATGGTCAGGCTGATCGCAAGCCTGGTTCGTGGCGATGTTGCGCCACGTTCCAGCCAGGCCTAGCATGGCAAGGACCGTCGCGGACGAACCGATCCGGACGGGCCGATCCGTACCGGTTGGGCCCTGTCTGCGGCGGAGCGAGATACCGGCTGGGCACCGGGGCGCAGCGGTGCGTGCCCGGAACTCATTGACGGCAGTGGCCGGCCCGGCTGGAAGAGGTGGAGTGGCCACGTCGCTGTGGAGTGGGCCGGGTTCACCGGCTCCACCGCCAATCTCGCCATCGACGTCACCGGCTAATGGAAGAAGGGCGAGAAGGACGGGCTGGGCGCCCGGTCGCCCCATCCGGACCCTACCGGTAGGGTAGGGGGCGATCCTGGCAGACGCGGGACACGTGAGCGAAGAGCCTGGAGGGGCGATTCTTGGCGGCCAGGACTTGGGCCAGTCTGACCGTGGAAGGCGCGCCTGCCCGTCCCGTCACCCACTCGTAGAGGGTTTCGTGCCCATCAACGCCCGTGCTAGCATTGGGCGACATCGCGGGGGACGCGCGACGTATGACACCGAGTGCGGGAGGAGAGATCCGGAGGCGAGCCCGATCGCGACCCTGTTGATCGCATCGCCATGATGGCATCCCGCTTGCCCCTGATCCCCGCCGGTCCAGTCCGTTGCGGCGCGACCGCGGGGAAAGGAGCGGGGTACCGTGGGTGCATCGATGTCACGCTGGGGTCGTCGACCACGAGCCGGGGCGGCGCCAGTCAGGGGGATTCTCGCGGCTGCCGTCCTGGTGGCCGGGCTGTTCACAGCGACGTCGGCGCCCGTCCGAGGGGAGACGGGTGGGGCGACGCACCTCGATTTCTACGACAACCTCGACCCTTGCGTGACGGCTGGCACGCCATGCAGCTTCTTTGTGGCAGCATCTGATGCCCAGGGCGAAGACTCGATCTACTTCAGCGATGGCGTCCACTTCACCAGCAGCGATCCTCTGGCAATCCTGCCAGCGGATTACGTCTACCAGTGGGGAACCGCCGGCGACGGTGGCGGCCACGTGTTCAGTTTCATCTTCAGGACCGCGGGGCCACAAACGCTCTACGTCACGGACATCTCGAGTCCATCGATTACCGGCATCCTGACCAACATCTACGTCAGCCCGGGCCCGGTGGCTCGTCTCGTGGAGACGGTGCCGGCTTCGACGACGGCCGGGGCGGAGTCCCAGGTTTCCGTTCGAGCCGAGGACCTCTGGCACAACCTCGTCACTGGCTACGCCGGCACGGTCCACTTCTCGAGCACCGATTCGGCGGCCACCCTGCCCGCCGACTATGCCTTCGGCCCGGATGATCAAGGATTGGTCAACCTACTCGCCACGTTGAGGACCGCCGGCAGCCGGTCGATCACGGTCACCGATCTCGCCCAGCCAGCACTGACGGACACGCAGACGACCTCGGTCAGCGCAGCCCCCCACCTGGTCATCGACCTCTTTGCGACCATGAGCGCCGGAGCGTCCGGTTACTCGTACGAGGTCCAGGCGGTCGACGCGTTGGACAACATAGCGACCGGCTACACGGGGACGATCCACTTCTCCAGCTCGGACACCCAGGCCGACCTGCCGGCGGACTACACGTTCCAGGCCGCCGACCATGGCGACGCCTGGGTCTCTGGGCTGACGCTCAAGACCGCAGGCAGCCAGTGGGTCAGAGTCGTCGACATCGCCAACAACCTCATCCAGGGCTCAGACACGACGCTGGTGACGCCCGGACCCTCCACGTCCGTCGTCCTCGCCGGCATGCCCTCGACGATCAGGGCCGGCCACCAGGTGTCCGTCATCGCCACGCTTATGGACAGCTTTGGCAACGTCAAGACCAACTGCCTCGGCGGCGACGTCACGTTCACGAGCTCTGACTCGCAGGCTGTGCTGCCGCCGGTGTATCAGTTCGTCGCCGGGGATGGCGGAAGCCACGTGTTCAACGTGACTCTGAAGACCGCTGGCGCTCGAACCCTATCGGTCACCACCGGGTCCTACAGCGATTCCGAGAGCACCTCGGTCGTCCCGGCCGGCACGACCCGCTTTGCGTTCTCAGGCGTCGTCTCGCCATGGACGGCAGGGGCTCCGCATTCGTTCACCGTTGGCGCAACCGACGAGTGCAGCACCGACCCGGCGGCAGTCCTGCCGGCCGACTACACCTTCACAGCGGCTGACAACGGGGTGCACGTCTTCAGCGTGACCCTCAAGACCGCCGGCACGCGCTCGGTCACCGCCACCGACCCCGTCAACTCCTCGATCACAGGCTCCCAGACCGCCATCGTGGTCAACCCGGGATCTGCCACGACGCTCGTGCTGTCTGGGTTCCCGAGCCCCGACGTCGCGGGTGTCGCCCTCAGCCTCACCGTCACCGCCAAGGACGCATACGGCAACACCGCCACCGGCTACACCGGCACGATCCACTTCACGAGTAGCGACCCAGCCGCGGTCCTGCCGGCCAACTACACGTTCACGGGCGCCGACGCCGGGACTCACACCTTCAGCGTCACCCTCAAGACCTTGGGCACGCAGTGGGTCCGGGCGACCGACACGGTCACGGCGAGCATCACAGGCTCCCAGAGCGGCATCGTGGTCAAGGCCAGCATCGTGCGCTACAGCGGCGCCGATCGCTTCGCCACCGCGGCCGCGGTATCGGCCCACACCTTCGGCTCGCCGTGCCACTGCACGGCCTA
>JBEKCH010000009.1:0-66601 GCA_050014975.1 Candidatus Limnocylindrales bacterium | reverse complement strand
GCGAAGGGCACGATCCGGTGGTACATGAGGACTGGCACGTGCAGGGTGAACGAGCCGGCCTCGGCGCTCGCCGGCGCCGTGACCGGGATTGCATCCGGGACAGATGACGGGTTGCAGCTGTTCACCAGGGGAAGACTGCCGGCCGGCGGCGGTGGGGTCTCGGGCGATGGCGTGATCTGGAGGCTCGGGGACGGGCTGCTGGTCGAACTGGCGGTCGGACTGGCGGTCGGGCTGGCGCTGGCGGCAGTGGGCACCGGCACGCTATAGGGGGCCGGCGCAGGCGGGGGTGTGCGGCCGCTGGGGTTCAGCGTGGCGCAGCCGGCGGCGACCAGCAGGACGACGATGCCCGACGCCGCAAGGACGGCGATGACTGGATGACTGCGGTGGCGAAGCGGGTTTCTTGCTTTCACGGCGCCGGCAACTCTGTGTCATAGAGGCAAGTCGATAGAGCCAGGGCGGTTACACCGGCGAGACGGACGCTGCATGTCTCACCGATACTGCCTGCGGCGCCACGCTCGACCATCTCTGTGACGTTGAGACGCTTAGCTCGATCCTGGAGCGACGCCTCCCGGTGAGCATCCTGCTGACCTCAACTGCTTTCCCGCTCGCTGCGAAACACGGCGCCAGGGTGCTTGCATGACTATTCATCGGACCGTATACTCAGTCAGCCGTGACCGTGATCCGATCCACTTCAGACGGTTCCCCCGCAGCCACTCCCAGTGAGGAGTCCGCGCCGAACAACGGTTGCGGCGCGCCTGCAAGCGCGGCCGGAGCCACTTCGTCGGCTGGATCGGAGCGCAGCCCGGGACCTCTCGCGGCGCGCACGCGCCAGGGCGGCCGAACGATCACGGTCGGGATCGTCGGAGCGACCGGGTATGCGGGCGGCGAGCTGGTCCGGCTACTGCTCGGCCATCCCCGGGTTCGACTCGCCGGCCTGTATGGCCGAAACCGTGACAACGTGCCGATCGCCGAGTCGCATCCACACCTTGCCTCGACGGGTCTCGTGATCGAACAGTCGATCCCCGAGGCCGACGCCATCTTCACCGCGCTGCCGCACGGCGTGGCCGCGGGCATGGCCGGCGAGGTCGTGGCCCGCGGCTCGGCCCTGCTGGACGTGGGCCCGGACTTCCGCCTCCACGACCCGGCCGACTACCCGCTCTGGTACAAGTTCGAGCATCCGGCACCGGAGCTCCTGGCGCAGGCCATCTACGGCCTGCCCGAGCTGCATCGCGACGAGATGCGGGCGGCCGCCGAACGCCCCACGACCGTCATCGGCCTGCCCGGCTGCTACCCGACGGCGACCATCCTGGCCCTCGTCCCGCTGGCGCGGGCCGGCCTGATCGGCGATCTGGTCGTCGACGCCAAGAGCGGCGTCTCGGGGGCCGGCCGCGAGCCCAAGCCGGATCTGCTCTTCGCCGAGGTCAACGAGAGCGTCAAGGCCTACGGCATCTTCAACCACCGCCACACGGCCGAGATGGAGCAGGAGCTCGAGCAGCAGGGCGAGCGGGGCACGCTGGGTAGCCGCGATGCCAACCCGGGCGCGGCCGGCATCGATTTCCTGCCCCACCTCATCCCGATGACACGCGGCATCCTCGCCAGCTGCCACGTCAGGCCGACCCGCCCCGTCACCCAGGCCGAGCTGGACGCGCTGTACGCCGAGGTCTATCGCGACGAGCCGTTCGTCCAGGTCGTCGCCGATCCGCCGGCCACCAGGCACGTCTACGGCAGCAACCTCTGCCGCGTCTGGTGTCGCGTGGACCCGCGGAGCGGCAGGATCCTCGCCCTGGCGGTGATCGACAACCTGGTCAAGGGCGCCGCCGGACAGGCGGTCCAGGCCCTCAACGTCCTCTTCGGTCTGCCCGAGACGACGGGGCTCGAGCAGTATCCGGTCGCACCGTAGTCCAGCCCAGGGGAGCCTCGAACCAGATGCAGCCAGGCCCAACCACTCCATCCACCGCACCCGGAGTCACCCCGGCCGGCCGGCTCCAACCGCTGCCGAGCAGGCTGCCTGCCGTCGAAGAGCGTGCCTCGATGCCCGGCGGCTTCCGCGCGGGCGGCATCGCGGCCGGCATCAAGCCGTCGGGCCGGCCGGACCTGGGGATCGTGGCCACGCTGGGCGAGCCCGCCGCCGCGGCCGCCGTATTCACCCGCAACGCCATCGCCGCCGCCCCGATCCGAGTCTCGCGGGCCCACCTCAACGCCACCGAGATCGGCGGCGGCGGCCGCTTCGGCTGGGCCGATGCAATCGTGGCCACGGCCGGGTCCGCCAACGCGGCCACGGGCCCTGAGGGGGACGCCGACCAGGCCGAGGTCTGCAAGGCCGTCGCCGAGGCGCTCAAGACACGGCCCGAACGGACCCTGGCGCTTGCCACCGGCCTCATCGGCGTGCGGTTCCCGGTCGCAAAAGTGCGCGACGGGATCGAGCGGCTGGTGCCGCAGCTCGCTGCCACCGACGACGCCCTGGCGGCGGTGGCGGGGGCGATCATGACCACTGACACGAAGATCAAGCTCGCGACCGCGATTGTCGAGCTGCCCGGTCAGAACGGCGCGCCGGTCAGGGTCACCGTCTCGGGAATCGCCAAGGGCGTGGGCATGATCCACCCACTCATGGCCACGCTGCTGGGCGTCATCCTGACCGACGCCAGCGCCGCCCCGGATACCCTCTATGGGCTTCTCGCTCCGATCGCCCAGCGGACCTGGAATCAGCTCAGCGTCGACGGCGACACGAGCACCAACGACACGGTCTTCCTCCTGGCGTCGGGCGCATCCCGGGCGCGGCACGTGGCCACCGCGACCCGCGAGGCCGCGGAGCTGGGCCGGGCGATCGAGGCCGTGGCCCGCTCGCTGGCCCGCCAGCAGGCCGCCGACGGCGAGGGCGCCTCGACACTCATCACCTGTCAGGTGAGCGGCGCCGCGGACGACTGCGACGCCCGAGCGATCGCGCGTTCGGTGGTGAGCAGCAGCCTTCTCAAGGCCGCGGTGCACGGCCGCGACCCCAACTGGGGCCGCGTCGCCAGCGCAGCCGGCAACGCCCGCCTGCCCGACGAGGAGCTGCTCGAGGCGGCCGGCCTGCACCACACGGAGGCGATGCCCCGGGCCGGCCGCCAGCCCGAGTTCGACCTGGAGCGGCTGCGCATCGCCATCGCCGGCACGCCGGTCTTCGGCGGCGCTCCCCTGGCCTTCGACCGCGACGGGGTTCGTCGGGCGATGGATGCCCCGGAAGTGCTTATCCGCCTGGACCTCGGCCTGGGCGAGGGAACCGGAGAGGCGTTCGGCTGCGATCTGACCGAACGATATGTGGTCGAGAACGCGGAGTACACGACGTGAGCGAAGTCCTCGTCCTCAAGCTCGGCGGAACGACGCTGGCTGACCAGGCTCACGTCCTCGACGAGGTCGCCACGATCGCGCGCCGGCGCCCCGTCGTGCTCGTCCACGGCGGCGGCAAGCGAGTCACCGAGTGGCTCGAGCGGCTGGGCGTGCCGAGCCGCTTCGAGGGCGGGCTGCGGGTCACGGACCAGGCCGCGCTGGATGTCGCCGCGGCGGTTCTCCGGGGAGTGGTGAATTCCGAGCTCGTCTCGGACCTGCGCGACCGCGGCGTGGATGCGGTGGGCCTTTCCGGCGTGGACGGCGGCTTCATGATCGCCGAGCGCGTGCCCGGACTGGGGCTCGTGGCTCACGTCGTGGGCCTGCGCCGCGACTTCCTGGACACGCTCCTGGTCGCCGGGCAGGTGGCCGTCGTCGCCCCGCTGGCACGCGACGAGCTGGGCATCGTCTGCAATGTCAACGCCGACGACGCCGCGGCCGGGATCGCGGCAGGTCTGGGCGCCCGCCAGCTCGTGCTCATGACCGACGTGGACGGCATCCGCGATGCTACCGGCCAGAGGCTCTCGACTGTCTCCGCCGGCGAGGCGGAGAGGCTGATCGCCAGCGGCGTGATCAATGGCGGGATGGCGCCCAAGATACGCGCCGCGCTGGCAGCCCTGAGCTGGCCCGGCGCGGAGGCGGTCATCTGCGACTCGCAGGATCCCCGGGCCCTGAGTCGGGCCCTTGACGACCCCACCTTCGGCACCCGGATCACCGCGGCACGCGCGGGCAGCGAAGCGCCCGCGTCGGCCTGAGATCGGATCTCGACCATGGCCCTGAGCGGCACCCAGCCAAGCGTCAAGCAGCGTCGCCAGCGCACGCTGCTCGATCTCATCGCCCGCGCCCCAATCGGCAGCCAGGAGGACCTCGTGGAGCTGCTCCACGAGCGCGGCTTCGAAGTCACCCAGGCCACGGTCAGTCGAGACGTGGCGGAGCTGGGCCTGGTGAAGGTGCCGCGCGGCGATCGCCACGTCTACGCCACCCCGGAGACGGCCGCCACCGGCAACGCCTACGACGCCCGGCTGCGCCGCCTGCTTGAGGACATCCCCGTGCGGATCGGTCGCAGCGGGCTCAGCCTGGTGCTGCTGGCGACTCCCGGCTCCGCGGGCGCGATCGCCCAGGCAATCGATCAGTCGAGTCTGTCGGACCAGGTCGGCACCGTGGCCGGGGACAACACGTTGCTCGTCCTTTTCGAAACCGAAGCCGCCCTCGAGCGGTGGCTGGTTCGCTTCCAGACCTTCCAGCTGGCGGACGATTCGGCCCTGCCGAACGGACGACCGCTCCCCCATTCGGAGGCTCCTCGATGAAGAAGGTGGTGCTCGCCTATTCCGGTGGACTCGATACCTCGGTGGCCGTCGCCTGGCTGCGCGAGCAACACGATGTCGAGGTCGTCACCCTGACCGTCGACCTCGGCGGCGGCGTGCTGAAGGAGGACATCGATCGCCGGGCCATCAGCGCGGGCGCCAGCCGGGCCTATGTCGTCGACGGCCGGGAGCGGTTCGTGCGCGACTTCTGCTGGCCGCACGTCCAGGCCGGCGCGCTCTACCAGGGCGTGTACCCGCTGGCCACGGCCATGGCCCGCCCGATGATCGCCCAGCTCCTCGTTGAAGTCGCCCACAGGGAGGGCGCCGATGCGGTAGCCCACGGCTGCACCGGCAAGGGCAATGACCAGGTCCGCTTCGACGTGGCGACCCACGCCCTCGACCCATCGCTGGCCGTCATCGCCCCGATGCGCGTCGGGATGGGTCTTTCGCGCGAGGAGGAGATCGAGTACGCGAAGGCGCGCAACATCGAGATCACGATCTCCAAGGAGTCGATCTACTCGATCGACGTCAACCTGTGGGGCCGCTCCATCGAGGCCGGCATTCTCGAAGATCCCTGGACGGCGCCGCGCGACGACGTCTACCGCTGGACGGTCGATCCGGCCCGGGCACCCAATCCGATCGAGATCGTCATCGGTTTCGAGGGCGGCGTCCCGGTCTCGCTGGACGGCGAACGGCTCGACCCGGTCACTCTCGTCGAGCGCCTGCACGACCTCGCGGGCGCCCACGGCGTAGGTCGAGTCGATCACGTCGAGGACCGCCTGGTCGGCATCAAGAGCCGCGAGATCTACGAGGCCCCGGCGGCTACCGTGATCCACCGCGCCCATCGCGCTCTCGAGGGGCTGACACTCACCAAGGACACTCTCCGCTTCAATCGGATCGTGGCCGACGAGCTGGCCCAGCTGACCTACGACGGCCTGTGGTTCAGCTCCCTGCACCGCGACCTGCGCGGCTATGCCGCCAGCAGCCAGCGCGTCGTCAGCGGCGACGTCCGCGTTCGACTCGATCACGGCAACGCCATCGTCGTGGGCCGGCGCAGCCCGCTCTCGCTGTACGACAGGGCCCTGGCCACATACGACGCGGACGACCGCTACGACCATGCCGCGGCAGTCGGCTTCATCGAGATCTTCGGGCTGCCGCTGCGCACCGAAGCGGCCCGACACGGCGCGGTGGGACGCCATCACGGCGCCGCCTGGACATGGACGGAGCCGCTTCTCGAGGAGCTGCCGATCAAGACCTATGACGCGCCCGCCGCGGCCGCGCCCGGCGCCCCGACGAAGTAGCCGGTCGAGATGCGGACCGCCGCGGCCGAGCGACGATGACCGAACCTGAGCGCCCGCCGGCGCCTGCCTTCGAACCCGGCCAGGCGCTCGAACCGGAAGGCCCCCCGGGCTCGGGCGGGCTTTCCGGCCCACGGGTCAAGACGCCCTTCGACGCCGAGCGCAAGCTGCGCGAGCTGGAGTTCCTGCATGAGTTCGCCAAGCTGCTGACGACCGCGCGCAACTGGGACGAGCTGATGCGGACGATCGTGGACCGGACCACGACGGCCCTGGACGTCGAGGTCTGCTCCGTATACCTGATGGAGCGCGACGGCTCGTGTCTCCGACTGGCTGCCACCAACGGACTCGATCGCGACCAGGTCGGTCGCGTCACGCTCGGCCTGGGCGAAGGCCTGACGGGTCGAGCCGCCATGATCGGCCGGCCGGTCGCGTCGCCCGACGTCCGCGTCGACCCGCGCTTCAAGTGGGTGCCCGGGTTCGACCAGTCGCAGTTCGTGTCGATGCTTTCGGTGCCGTTGCCCTGGAACGACAGCATCATCGGCGTCATCAACGTCCAGGCGATCGAGACGCGGCTCTTCTCGCCCGAGGAAGTGGAGTTCCTCGTGACGATCGGCGCGCTGCTCGGCGGGATCGTGGAGAAGGGGCGCCTCCAGGCCGAGGCGGAGGAGCAGCTCCAGACGCTCACGGCTCTCGACGGCGCCCGGGCCGAGCTGCTGGCGGTGGTCACCCACGAGCTGCGCACGCCGCTCGCGGTAGTGCGGGCATACCTGGACCTGCTCGCCGACGCGGCGGCAGACGGCGCCAGAGGCGAACGGGGTGCCGACATCGGGCAGGTCGAGGACTGGCGCGTTCAGGCCATCGTCCAGGTGACGCGACTGGATCGCCTGGTCGACTCCATCCTGGCCAGCGTTCGCGGCGAAGGGCTGGCCGCGGGCCTGGCCCGGGCGCCGTTCGACGTGGCCCGCGCCGTCAACGACACCATCGGCGAGATGGCCCCGCTGCTGCGCGAGCACCCTCTCCGGCGCGCCGGCACCTGGGAGGAGGTGCTCGGTCTGGGCGACGAAGGCCGCTTCCGCCAGGTCCTGGAGCACCTGCTGGAGAACGAGGTCAAGTACGCCCCGGCCGGCGGCTCGGTCAGCGTGGGCATCTTGCGCCACGGGAGCGAGATTCAGGTCTACGTCACCGACGACGGGCCCGGGATCCCCGAGGCTGAATGGGAGTCGGTCTTCGAGGCCTACGTTCGGACGGCGAACCGGCCGCGCGGGTCCGGGATAGGGCTCTACGCGGCCAGACGGCTCATGATCGCCATGGGCGGACGCGTCTGGCTCGAGTCGAATGGATCCGGCGGAAGTCGTTTCATGGTGGCCGTGCCCGAGATGCGCGAAACTTCACGTGATGGCGGCCCGGAGCCGGGCATCATGTCCGAGGCCGGCTCGGACGGGTAGGGCACGCCGGCGCACGCTGGAGCGGAGGCATCAGGGTTGAGCGCGATGAGACCGGGGGCGGAGACCGGCCTGCTGATTCTCGTCGTCGACGACGAACCGGCCATGGTGGGCGCCGTTTCGGCCCTGGTCGGACGCGCCGGTCACCGGGTTGTCACCGCCTACGACGGCAACACGGCCCTCCGCCGCTTCTCCGAGGAGAGGCCGGACCTGGTCCTGCTGGACCTGGCCATGCCCGGGCTGGACGGGGTGGAAGTCTGCCGGGCGATCAGGCGCATGTCTCAGACGCCGATCATCGTGCTCACGGGTGAGGCCGACGAGCGGGCAAAGGTGGAGGCGCTCGATACGGGCGCGGACGACTACGTCGTGAAGCCGTTCGGCAAGCAGGAGCTGCTGGCCCGAATTCGGGCCGTCATGCGGCGGCGCAGTGGCGACGCCGAGCCCAGCGGCGGCGGTGAGCTGCGCTGGGGCTCCATCGTCCTGGACCGCGGCCGGCACACGGCGTCCGTCGGAGGCAAAGGTCTGGTCCTCACGCGCACCGAGTACAGCCTGCTGGCGTCGCTCGTCGCTGCCGCCGGCCACGTCGTGTCCCACAGCGCTCTCCTCGCCGCCGGTTGGCCCGGTGAGCCGAACCCGGATCCGCAGTGGCTCAAGCCGCATCTGGCCCGCCTGCGCTCCAAGCTGGAGGCGGGCGGCGCGCCCGTTCCAACCTCCGTCCGCGGCGTCGGCTATCGCCTGGAGGACGCGGAGTAGCCAGGAGTGCGGGCCTCCACTGAATACGGTGCGGTTCGCGCAGGAGCGCCCGAGCACGCCGTGGCGAGCCCTCACGTGGGCGGCTATTGGCCCGTCAGCAGGCCTTGCTGCGCGAAGAACGCACGGATCTCGTCGACCTCGATGAGACTCGGGTGCGACGGGTCGATGGCCCAGGGGGCCACGCCTGAGCTGGCCGGACGCACGTAGAAGACCGAGTCCGCCAGGGCGAGGCGATCGATATGCGCCCAATATGCCCGGCGATATTGCCCGCCGGGGGATCGCACGTTACTTTTGCGCTGCGCGCGGCGGAACGCATGCGAGGACACGCACCGTCGTCAGCCGGACCTATCGATCGCGGTCGGGGCAATCCAGCTGTTTGGAGGAGAGCCATGGGAGCGGTGCATGAGTGCCCTTGATCTGGCGCGGTGGCAATTCGGCATCACCACCGTCTACCACTTCCTGTTCGTGCCGCTCACGATCTCGCTGGCGTTCATCGTGGCGGGCTTCCAGACCGCGTGGCTCCGCGGCGGCAACGAGAAGTACCTGCGCCTGACGCGGTTCTTCGGCGAGCTGTTCCTGATCAACTTCGCCATGGGCGTGGCCACCGGCATCGTCCAGGAGTTCCAGTTCGGCATGAACTGGAGCGACTACAGCCGCTTCGTGGGCGACATCTTCGGTGCGCCGCTGGCCATCGAAGGCCTGCTGGCCTTCTTCCTCGAGTCGACTTTCCTGGGGATCTGGATCTTCGGCTGGGACAGGCTGCCCAGGAAAGTCCACCTGGCCACCATCTGGATCGTTGCCGTCGGGACCGTAATCTCCGCGTACGTGATCCTGGCCGCGAACTCCTGGATGCAACATCCCGTCGGCTACGCGATCAACCAGACCACCGGGCGCGCCGAGTTGAAGGATTTCTTCGCCGTCCTGTTCAATCCCACGGTCCTGATGGCCTTCCCCCACGTGATCGCCGGGGCTTTCATGACCGGTGGCGCCTTCGTCCTGGGCGTCGCGGTGTGGCGCCTCCTGCGGCACAGAACGCAGGAGGAGGAGTCCCCGTTCAGGACGGCCGCCAAGGTGGGCGCCAGCGTTCTCCTGGTCGCCGGCCTGGTCGTCGTCATCTCCGGCGATCAGCTGGGCAAGAGCATCGCCGTCGACCAGCCGATGAAGCTGGCCGCCGCCGAGGGCCTCTACCAGACCGAACAGCCGGCCAGCTTCTCCGTGTTCACGCTGTGGGATCTGAATGGCAACGAGATCGTCTCGCTCAAGATCCCCAATCTCCTCTCGTTCCTCGCCACCGGCGACATCAACGGCAAAGTCTCCGGCATCGACGACCTGCAGGCGCAGGACGTCGCCCTGTACGGTGCCGGCGACTACTCGCCGATCGTGCCGGTTACCTTCTGGAGCTTCCGCCTGATGATCGGCGTGGGCAGCCTCGCGGCCCTGGCAGCCCTGTGGTTCCTGTGGCGGCTGCGAAAGGGCGGCCTGCCGGGCAAGGGGGGGGTGGCGATCGCGGTCGTGCTGCCTTTGCTGCCCCTGGCGGCGAACTCCTTCGCCTGGATCTTCACCGAGATGGGACGCCAGCCGTGGATCGTGTATGGCCTGCAACTCACGTCGAATGCGGTGTCGCCCGACGTGAGCTCATGGGAGGTCGCCGCCACGCTGGTGGGCTTCACGCTCCTTTACGGTGGCCTTGCCGTCGTGGAGGTAGGCCTGTTGCTGAAGCGAATCCGAGCCGGCCTGCCGGCGGTCGCGGCCTCCGACGAAGCCGCCGACCGACCGATAGCCTTCGGATATTGAGGAGACGGCCGTGCTGCACGACATCTGGTTCCTGCTCATCGCCGTCCTCTGGATCGGCTACTTCGTCCTGGAGGGCTTCGACTTCGGCCTCGGCATACTGCTGCCCTTCCTGGGCCGCACGGACAGAGAACGCCGAGCCCTGATCAACGCCATCGGACCCGTCTGGGACGGTAACGAAGTGTGGGTCCTGGTAGCGGGCGGGGCTACCTTCGCGGCCTTTCCGTACTGGTACGCCACGCTCTTCAGCGGCTTCTACCTGGCGCTGTTCCTGATCCTGGTCGCGCTCATCATCCGCGGCGTAGCCTTCGAGTACCACAGCAAACGCGACAGCGCGACCTGGCGGCGGCGCTGGGATTGGGCGATCTTCATCGGGTCGGCGGTTCCCGCCCTGCTGTGGGGAGTCGCCTTCGCGAACATCGTCGGTGGCGTGCCCATCGATCAGAAAGGCGAGTTCACGGGGAACCTGCTGACCCTGCTCAACCCGTACGGGCTCCTGGGCGGCGTGGTCACGCTCACCCTGTTCATGACCCACGGGGCGGCCTACATCGCCCTCAAGACGGAGGGCGACCTGCGCGCTCGCGCCAACAGCTGGCTGCCGGCCATCGGACTCGTGGCCGCCGCGGCGGCGGTCGTCTTCCTCGCCTGGACTCAGGCCTCCACCCTGGTCGCGGCCTCGGCCGGCGTCTCGGTGCTGGCGGCCCTGGCCCTGGTCGGGGCGCTGCTGGCCAACCGGCTCAAGCGCGAGGGCTGGGCGTTCATCGGGACGGCGTTCGCGATCACCCTGGCGGTCATCGCGCTCTTCGTGCACCTGTACCCGAACGTGATGCCCTCGTCGACCAACCCGGCCTTCAGCCTGACGGTCACGAACGCCTCGTCGACGGACCTGACTCTCACGATCATGACCATCGTGGCCGTGATCTTCACGCCGATCGTCCTGCTCTACCAGGGCTGGAGCTATTGGATCTTCCGCAGGCGAATCTCGGCCGATCGGATCCCCGACACGTCCGAGACGGCTGCGGCAGGTTCGTAACGGGGACCGGACACTGAGGGCCCTCGACCCTCGGCTCCTTCGCTACGCGCGCGCTACGGCGGTCGCCCTCGCGGCCGCCGTAGCCCTTGGTATGGCGACCGCCAGCCTGGCCGTCGTCCAGGCATGGTTGCTCGCGACCGCGATCACGTCGGCGTTCATGGAGGGGGCTGGCGCGACCGCCCTGGGCGCGACGCTCGCAGCGCTGGCTCTCGTGCTGGCCGCCCGCGCGCTCGTGGCATGGGCCCAGGAATGGGTAGCGCGGCGCTGCTCGGCAGCCGTGAAGTCCCCGCTGCGAATGCAACTGCTGCGCCGGGCGGCGATGCCCGCGCCCGGCTGGGCGGAGGCCGCGCGGAGCGGCGAGATCGTGGCCCTGGCGACGCGCGGCCTCGACGCCCTCGACGCGTACTTTGCGCGCTACCTGCCGCAGCTCGTCCTGTCCGCGATCGTGCCGCTCGCGGTCGTGATCTGCCTGGCTTTCGCGGACCTCGTCGCGGCGGCGACGGTGGCCCTGACGGTGCCGCTCATCCCGCTCTTCATGGTGCTCATCGGATCGGCGACGGAGCGGCGGCGCACGAGGCGCTGGACGGCGCTGACGCGCCTCTCCCGCCACTTCCTCGACGTCGTGGCCGGGTTGCCGACGCTGCGGGTCTTCGGGCGGGCCAGGGCCCAGCTCTCGCGCCTGGAGGCGGTCACGGACGAGTACCGGCGCGAGAGCCTGGCGACGCTGCGAGTGGCCTTTCTGTCCGCCTTCGCCCTGGAACTGGGGGCGACGCTCTCGGTGGCGCTCGTGGCAGTGGGCGTCGGCCTCCGACTCGTAGACGGCTCGCTGGACCTGCGCACCGGCCTATTCGTGCTGGTGCTCGCGCCCGAGGCCTATCTGCCCCTGCGACAGCTCGGCGCGAGCTTCCACGCCTCGGAAGAGGGCCTCGGCGCGGCGGACGCCGCGTTCGCGATCATCGAGTCCCCGCCGCAAGCCGGTGTCGGGCGCGAGCCCGTCCCGAACCTGAAAGGGGCCGAGATCCAGCTAGAACACGTCACCGTCCGGCAGCCGGGAAGGGCTCTGGACGCTCCATGGCGTGCCTCGGCCGTCGTCCGATCGGGCGAGGTGCTGGCCCTCGCCGGGCCGAGCGGAGCGGGCAAGAGCACGCTTCTCGAGGTAGTGCTCGGATTGCGCCGGCCCGACGAGGGCCGGGTCGCCATCGCCGCCGACGGCAGGCCCTCGATAGATCTGGCGGCGCTGAGTCGGGCCGAGTGGCACCGCCACGTGGCCTGGGTGCCGCAGCACCCCTTCTGCTTCCCGGGGACCATCGCCGAGAACGTGCGGCTGGCCGCGCCGGGCGCGACCGATGAGGCGGTGGCGGGCGCCCTGGCGGCAGTGGGCCTGGCCGACCTGGACCCGCGGACGCCGCTGGGCGAAGGCGGCGCCGGGATCTCCTCCGGGCAGCGGCGCCGCCTGGGGGTGGCTCGCGCGCTGCTTCGCCAGAGCGACCTGCTCCTGCTCGACGAGCCCACCGCCGGACTGGATGTTGCCTCGGAGGCGACGGTCCTCGCCGCCGTCCGCGCGGCGGCGCGAGACGGCGGCCGGGCCGTGCTGCTGGTGGCTCACCGACCCGCCGCGCTGGCCATCGCCGACCGGGTCGTGGCCGTGACGGCGCGCTCCCAGGAGCTGACATGAACGGCCCGCACGTGCCGGCGGGCGCGACGCAGCCGGGCGCCACGGCCGCCCTGCTCCGGATCGCCCGGCTGGGCCGCCCGGTGAACGGCAGGCTGGCCCTGGCGGTAGTGGCGGGAGTCGCCGCGGCCGGTGCCGCGATCGGGCTGACCGCGACGTCGGCGTGGCTCGTCTCGCGAGCGGCCGAGCGCCCGGCCGTGCTGGACCTCATGGTCGCGATCACGGGCGTGCGGTTCTTCGGCATAAGTCGCGGCGCACTGCGCTACGCCGAACGACTCACCGCCCACGACGCCGCGTTCCGCGTCCTGGCCCGACTGCGTTCCGATGCCTACGCCCGGCTGGAGCGGCTCGCGCCGGCGGGGCTGCTGGAGTTCCGATCGGGAGACCTGCTGGCCCGCCTGGTCGACGACATAGACGGCCTGGCGGACCTGTGGCTGCGCCTCTTGCTGCCTTACCTGGTGGCCGGGATCGCGGCCGTCCTGACGGTGGCGGCCATCTGGCTGCTCGTTCCTGCCGCGGCCCTGGCGCTGGCGGTTTCACTCGTTTTCGCCGCCTTCGCCATCCCGGCCTGCACGATCCTGCTCGCGCGGCGGGGCGAGCGCCTGATCTCCGGGACGCGCGGCGACCTGGCCTCGGCGACCCTGGAGGTGCTCGCCGGAGCCCCCGAGCTGCTCGTCGCCGGAGCCACCGAACAGCGCTTGACGCACTTAGCCGCCATCGACCGGCGTCTGGCCGCTGCCGAGGCCCGGACGTCGGCCGGGGCGGGGCTGGGCGCTCTGCTCTCCGGGCTGGCCAGCGGCGCCGCCGTTTGGCTGAGCCTGCTGGCGGGCATAGCCGCGGTCCGTGTCGGAGCGCTCGACGGGGTGGAGCTGGCCGTGGTCGTCCTGGTCCCAATCGCCATTCACGAGGCCATCTCCGGGGTCGTGCCGGCCGCGCAGCACCTCCCCGGGCTGGCCGCCATGGCTCGCCGGGTGGTGGAGGTCGCAGCCCGGCCCGACCCGGTGGTGGAGCCGGCAGCGCCCGAGAAGCTTCCCGAGGGGCCGTACGGGCTGCGGTCGCGCGGGCTGCGGGCCCGCTATCGGCCGGACCTGCCCGATGCCCTGCGGCTCCCCGACATCGAGCTGCGACCCGGCCGACGGCTGCTGGTCACCGGCCCCAGCGGGTCGGGCAAGAGCACCCTCGCGGCAGTCCTGGTCCGCTTCCTCGAGCCTTCGGCCGGCAGCCTCGAGCTGGTGGGCCGCGACCGATCGGCCGACTTCAGGCG
This sequence comes from Candidatus Limnocylindrales bacterium, assembly GCA_050014975.1. GTDB lineage: Bacteria > Chloroflexota > Limnocylindria > Limnocylindrales > CSP1-4 > Fen-1039. The sequence continues at coordinate 52,681 of JBEKCH010000009.1, read as the reverse complement.
ACTCGCCGGCGACGACCTCCGGCGGGTCGTCTGCCTGTGTGCCCAGGACCCCCACGTCTTCGACACTTCGATCGCCGAGAACGTCCGCCTGGCTCGGCCCAGCGCGGACGACGGCCAGATCCGGGCCGCCCTGGCGGCCGCCCAGCTGACGGCGTGGATCGATTCCCTGCCCAACGGACTGGACACGCTTGTGGGCGAGCACGGCGCCCTGCTGTCCGCGGGCCAGAGGCAGCGGCTCTCGCTCGCGCGGGCGCTCTTGGCCGACGCCCCGGTGATCGTCTTCGACGAGCCCACCGAGCACCTCGACGAGGCCACCGCCACCGCGCTTACGGCCGATCTGCTGGCGGCCACGGCCGGGCGCACGGTGGTGATGATTACTCACCGCCCGGAGCTGATCGCGGCCACCGGCTGGGACGCCCGGATCGACCTTGCGCGCGCCGCGCGCGAGTAGCCGGCCGCCACGGAAACACGAAGCCCGCGCCACCTGCCGAAAGGTGCGCGGGCCGCCGTGCGGGTTGTCGCCGTGTCAGTGACGCTTCAAGACCGAATGCGTCCGAGGGAACCGGTGCTGGGCTACTTGACTTCGGTTCGGGACGGAGCGATGAACCAGGCAACCACCAGGCTGCCGAAACTGAGGAAGGCCAAGGAGAGGATCATTTCACGGCTCCTTCGGCTGAGCCCTGGGACTGCCGTCCCGTTTCGATGACGGGAAGCCTATGGCAGGAGTCGGTGGAAATCAGTAGCGTCCAGGTGGATCTTGGGTGACGCTCCGGTAACGCCCGGGTTGCCGTTCGGTACGTGTCGCCCGCCGGCGCGCGGGTCCACCTCAGGACGACTCCGCGACAGGGAGCGGCACCGCCCTCGCCGGCGGCGTGCCGGGAGCTATATCTGCCAGGCCACCTCGCCGTGCTGCGAGGAATCCAGGCCGGCTTCTTCTTCGGCTTCGCCGACGCGGAGCCCGACGAAGAAGTCGACGACCTTGAGGATCACGAAAGTGGCAAGGCCGCTGTAGATCCAGGTGGCCACGACCGCGACGAGCTGCGTGCCAACCTGGCCCGCGTTGCCGTCGATCAGGCCGGAGGCGCCGCCGACGGCGGCGACGGCGAAGACTCCGGTCAGGATGGCGCCGAGGGTGCCGCCGACGCCGTGGACGGCCCAGACGTCGAGCGCGTCGTCGACCTTGAGTCGTTCGCGCAGCAGGATCGCTCCGTAGCAGGTCAGGCCCGCGGCGAAACCGATGATGATCGCCGCACTGGAGTCGACGTAGCCGGAGGCCGGCGTGATGGCCACGAGCCCCGCCACGCCGCCCGCTACGGCGCCGACGACGCTCGGGCTGCCCTTGTGCAGCCAGCTCACGGTGACCCAGGTCAGGGCCGCCATCCCTGCGGCGGTGTTGGTCACCACCAAGGCGTTGGCCGCAAGGCCGTTCGCGGCCAGGGCGGAGCCGCCGTTGAAGCCGAACCAGCCGAACCAGAGCAGGCCCGCTCCGATGACCGTCAGGCGGACATCGTGCGGCTCGAAGCGATCCGACTCGCGCTTCACGCGCGGCCCCAGGACCAGGGCGGCGACCAGCGCGGCGACACCGGAGCTGATGTGAACCACGGTCCCGCCAGCGAAGTCCAGGACGCCCATCTCGTGGAGCCAGCCACCGTCTCCCCAGACCCAGTGGGCGATCGGAGAGTAGACGACCAGCGTCCATAGCAGGCTGAACAGGACGAAGGCCTTGAAGCGCTTGCGTTCCGCGAAGGCGCCGGTGATGAGGGCCGGGGTGATGACGGCGAACATCATCTGGAAGGCCATGAACGCCGAGCCCGGGATGGTCGGCGCGTACTGGATGAGCGGATCCTTGCCCACGCCGCGCAGGCCGATGTAGTCCAGGCCGCCGATGATGCCCCAGCCGTTGACGTCCTTGCCGAACGCCAGCGTGAACCCGAACAGCACCCACGTCACGCTCACCAGGGCGAGGATGAAGACGCTGTGCATGATCGTGCTGAGCACGTTCTTGCGGCGGACGAGGCCGCCGTAGAAGAGCGCCAGGCCGGGCGTCATGAGCATGACGAGCGCGGTCGATGTCAGCACCCAGGCGGTGTCGCCGGTGTTGATGACGCCTGCAGCGGGATTCACGCGGTTCCCTCCTCCACATCCACGCCGCAGCAAACGGCTCGATTCGTGCGGCCGGACCAAAGGGTATTGAGGAACCGCGGCCAGATCAGTAGCGCGCGAGTGCAGCTTCGGTGTCGCCGCGGTGGCGCGACCGTTGCTGTTGAGGACGACGTAGCAGATGCGGAAGCCGGCGGCGAGCGTGGCCGCGGCGCGGGCCGGGTCGCCGGCGCCCGCAGGGCTAGGAGGCGAGCTGCTCTACTCGCGCCATTCGATGGGGGCGATCCACGCAATCGACACGGCAGCCGCGGGCATCGGTGTCCCGGGTGTTGCCGTCATAGTGGCGCCAGGCCGCGTCGGGGCCGTAGCCGCCGCCATCTCGCAGCGATTCGCGGGCGAGGAGGCGGCAGCCACAGGCGGCACAGGTAAGCACGGACGATCCGTCACGGTGAACCGCGCGCGGCCTGGACTCTCCCCCGACCGGCTCGTACTCGTGCAGCTTCATGCCGTCCACCTGGCTCGCGGAGCGCACCCTCCGCCCGACTTCAGGCTACGCCTTCACGGTCCCGGGACGCCAGGCCGGCAGGGTGACAAATGGGTTTCGATTCGGCACGACGCTCGGGCCGCGGAAGACCCCGGGGTCAGACGCCCAGGCGCGCCCTCGCCGCGGCCAGGGCCGCGGCCACACGGCGCGGAGCGGTGCCGCCGACGACATCGCAGCTGGCCAGAGCGCCGTCCAGCCCTGCGGCGGCACGCAGCTCCCCCGGGAGGGCGGCATCGCCCAGGATCGCGATCGCGACGCTGTCGTCGGAGCCGGCCAGCGCCGCGGCGATCGTGGCGTCGTCCACGGCCTCGAGTCCCACGCCGCTCCTCTCCGCTTCGGCGACCAGGGTCCCCACGATGCGGTGGGCCGGCCGAAACGCCACTCCCCGCCGGACGAGGGCGTCGGCGACGGCCGTGGCCGTGGTGAAGCCTTCGCCAGCGGCGTCCCGCATCCGCCCCCGATCCACCGTCAGCGTCTCGACCATGCCGGCCATGACGCCGAGCGATGCCTCCAGGGTGGCGGCCGCCTCGAACAGAGGCGGCTTGTCCTCCTGCAGGTCGCGCTGGTAGGCCAGTGGCAGCCCCTTGAGCAGCGCCAGCAGGCCGGTGAGCGAGCCGATGACCCGCGCCGCCCGGCCTCGTACCAGCTCCGCCGGGTCGGGGTTCTTCTTGTTGGGCATCATCGACGAGCCCGTCGAGAACGAGTCGGCCGCCCGGACGAAACCGAAGCGCGGGTTCGACCACCACGTGATCTCCTCCGCGAGCCGCGACAGGTGGACCATGCCCAGCGCGAACGCAGCCAGAGCCTCCACGGCGAAGTCGCGATCACTCACCGCGTCGAGCGAGTTGGCGGTCACACCGTCGAACCCCAGCTCCTTCGCGGTCGCCTCGCGGTCGAACGGATAGCCGGCCCCGGCCAGCGCACCCGAGCCCAGCGGCGAGACGTTCGCCCGCCGCCGGCAGTCGGCCAGCCGGCCCCGGTCGCGCTCGAGCATCTCGACGTAGGCCAGGAGATGATGAGCCAGCAGCACCGGCTGGGCCGGCTGGATATGCGTGCTGCCGGGCAACACGGCCTCGCCGTCGCGGACCGCCAGCCCAACGAGCGCCCGCTCCATGCCCAGGATCGCATTGTCCAGGCCGTCGATCGTGCGGCGCAGCCAGAGCCGCAGGTCCGTGGCGACCTGGTCGTTGCGCGAGCGGCCGGTGTGAAGACGCCCGGCCAGCGGGCCGATGCGCTCCCGGAGGGCCGCCTCGAGGTTCATGTGGACGTCCTCGAGCGCCGGGTCCCACTCGACCTTCCCGGCCGACACCTCGTCGCGGAGCCCCTCAAGGCCACCGACCAGAGCGGCCACCTCGTCTACTTCGAGCAGGCCCGCCCGCCCCAGGCCGTGAACGTGGGCGATCGAGGCGGCGAGGTCGTCGAGCGCCAGGGCGCGGTCGAGCTCGATCGAACGGCTGAAGTCGGCCACCCGTTCGTCAGTCGCGCCCTCGAATCGACCGCCCCAGAGCCGCATGGATCCTCCTCCGTCGCGCCGCTGCGGGCATGGTACCGGGCGGCGATGTCCGGCGCGAGCCGGCGAACCTGCGCGCGCCGGCTTCGGCCGCGCTACGGCACCGGCGCCACCGGCTCGGGAACTGGGCGCACAAGCGGCGAAAGCAGCTCCGGCAGAGCCGCATAGCCGATCGCCGCGCCGGCCACGGCGCACAGTGCCCCACCGCCGAAGACGCCGAGCGGGCCGGCGACGGTGTAGAGCAACCCACCGAGGAGATTGGAGACGATGGCAGCGACGCCGAAGCCGGTCGCCTGGAAGAGCGTCTGGCCGGTCGACTGCAGACGTGCCGGCAGCATCGAAGCGATCGTCAGTACGAAGGCGACGAGGATCCCGGCAAACGCGATCCCGGAAATGAACCTCGTGACCAGGATCAAAAGCGCGTCGACGAGCACGATCCAGCTGACCAGGCAAGCAGCGAACCCGAGCGAGGAGACCGCCAGCAGGCGACGGGGACCGATTCGGCCCACCAGCCAGCCGGCCAGTATCAGCCCCGGCACTTCGGCCGCCGAGGCGACCCCGTTGGTCAGTCCGACCTCCACGGCCCCGCCGCCCAGGTCGGCGATTCGGATCGAAATGTAGGTGGCAGCCGTTATGACGCCGCCAAACACGAGCCCGACCGATACGAGGACCGGGGCCAGCCTGGGTCGAGCAGCCAGCGCCTCGCCGACGGAGCCCATGCGTCCCGACCTGGCTCGACCGGCGGCTTCGACGTTCGGCTGCCGAACTCGCCTCAGGCGTTCGCTGTCTCGCCCCATCGGCACGAAGTGGGCCGAGACCAGGGTCATGGCCATCGTCACCACGTACAGCACCGGGGCGAAGGCATAGCCGGTCCGGGCGTAGACCAGGCCGCACGCGATCGCGCCGCCGCCGGCCCCCACGCTGGTAACCAGCCGCAGCCGGGAGTACTCGCGCGATGGATCGGTCAGCACGGGAATTGCCATGGCGTCGGTGAGAGCTGGGGCGGGCCCGGCCCCGGCGCTGATCACCAGGACGCAGACGATCACCGCCATGACCGGGAGTGGGGCGCCCAGGGCCAGGCCGAAGAGGGCGGCCGGCAGGCAGGCGACCTGGAGCGTTCGACGCGGCCCGCTGACCATGTCGCCAAGATGGCCCCAGGCCGGCAGGGCGACCGAATAGCCCACGGAGCCGAGGCTCGTGGCCACCCCGACCAGCGCCGGGTCGAACCCCTTCGACCGCAAGAGAACGGGCACGAAGCCGTAAAGCGCGCCGATTGCGAGGCCGTTCGAGAGGTACAGCATCCGCAACCAGCGCATCGCGGAATGGTAGCGTCCGGCTTCGACCGCCACCTCGCCCGCGCTCCATTCGCCGTGCGGCATTGTCCGGCCACCCAGGTCGTCACGCGGAAGACCGTCGCCCTAGCCCGGAAGGGCCGCTCTCGCCAGCAACGTTAGGGAACGACCGCCGCCGCGCGCTACCCTATTGATGCCGGCGCCGACCGCCGACGCCTACTTAGCCTATGAAGGAGGCCGAGATGGCGAGACGAATCCATGGCCAGGGGGCAGGAGCGGCGGACCCGAAGCCCGTCGCGCCGGACTCCCGCGACTTCAACAGGGCAGCGGCGGCCACCGCCGCCGCGGTCGTGGCCCGCGAACGGCTGCTGGCCAGGTCGGCCGCCGATCAGCGCGCAGCGTTGGCTCGCCAGAAGCCCGAGGGCGACTACCGCCAGGAGCCCGGCAAGAAGCTGGACGCGAAGTCCTTCGAGAAGGAGCTGGCACGCCTCAACGTCGAGCTGGTGAGGCTGCAGGAGTGGATCAAGGCTCGCGGCCTGAAGGTCGTCGTCCTGTTCGAAGGTCGCGATGCCGCCGGCAAGGGAGGCGCGATCAAGACCATCTCCGCGCCGCTGAACCCGCGCGTCTGCCGGGTCGTGGCCCTGGGCACGCCAACCGACCGCGAGAAGACGCAATGGTATTTCCAGCGCTACGTGGCGCAGCTCCCGGCTGCCGGGGAGGTGGTCCTGTTCGACCGCAGCTGGTACAACCGCGCAGGGGTCGAGCACGTCATGGGCTTCTGCAGCGAGGATGAGTATCGCGAGTTCCTGCGCTCCTGCCCCGAGTTCGAGCGGATGCTCATTCGTTCCGGCATCGTCCTGATCAAGTACTGGTTCTCGGTCGGGGACGCGGAGCAGGAGAAGCGGTTCCAGGATCGCCTGGCCGACCCGACCAAGCACTGGAAGCTCTCCCCAATGGACGTCATGTCACGCTCCAAGTGGGTCGAGTACTCGCGCGCCAAGGACGCCATGTTCTCCGCGACCGACATCCCCGAGGCGCCCTGGTGGGTCGTCGAGGCGGATGACAAGAAGCGAGCCCGCCTGAACACGATCCGCCACCTGCTGAGCGTCATACCGTACGAAGACCTGGTCGAGCCGAAGATCGAGCTGCCGCCGCGCCAGGCCGAGGATGGATACGTTCGCCCGCCGATCTTCAGCCAGCACTTTGTCCCGGACGAATACTGAGACTCACCGGGCTCGACGCCGGGCGTACCATCGCCTGAGTGTCAGATCAGCTGTCCCTGAGCTTGACCGGCGACGTGGCGCGGCTGCCTCGCACCATGCGACCGATGATGCCGCGAGGCGCCGAGGCGCCCTTCGACTCGGACGAGCACGTCTTCGAGCCGAGCTGGGGGGGCCAGCGTGCGCTCGCCTTCGTAGAGCCGGGTCGCCGCGGACGGTCCAGCTTGCGACTGCTGGACGCTGAAGGCCGCGACCTGGCGCCTCACCTGCCGGAGCTGGCCTACATCGCCGAGCTCGTAGTCGACGCCCCCGCGATTCTCGACGGCGAGCTCGTCGTTCCGGACCGGACCGGCCGAATGGACCACGACGCGCTCGCCGGCCGGCTGGCGGACGGGCAGGCCACCGGACTCAGCCCCGTCTACCTGGTCTTCGACCTTCTCTGGGCCGGAGGGCGGCCGCTGCTCGCCCAACCCCTCGTCAAGCGCCGCGAACGGCTGGCCAGGGCGGTGACGCCGAGCCCCGAGCTGGTCGTGGTGCCGGGCGTGGTGGGCGACGGTCTCGAGCTCCACTTTGCCGTCACACAGCAGGGCCTGGCCGGCGTGATGGCCCGACACCTGCGCAGCCCATACCTGCCGGGCCGCCTCAGCGACCTGTGGCGCTGGATCCCCACCCAGCCGGGCCAGGTCCCGCTGCACCTCGTGCCCGAGCCGGTCGCCGCGCCGGCACGACCGGTCCTGGCCCTGATCCAGAGGCTCCCGTTCGAGGACTGATCCGGCTCCGGGCCGCCGCGGACCTAGCGCGAGACGCGGGCCGCCTTCAGGATCTGGCGCAGACCCACGCGCTGGCCGTAGAGCAGGACGCCGGCACCGTAGATCCGTGCCGCCACGACCAGAGCCACGACGATGGAGATCAGCATCAGGACAACCGCCAGGCCGAACTCCCAGGGTGCCACGCCGCCCATCGAAACCCGGGCGAGCATCAGGTAGGGACTGAAGAAGGGCACGAAGGAGGCCACCTTCACCCATGTCTCGTCGATCGCCTGAAGGCCGAAGATGGACATGAAGTAGCCGAGCATGATCAGGACCATCAGCGGCGAAGTGGCGCTCTGGACGTCCTCCTGCCGGCTCACCAGCGAGCCGAGGGCGGCGTACAGGAGCGAGTAGAGCAGGAAGCCGAGTGCGAACAGGACCACGAAGGCGCCGAGCACCGTGGGATTGAGCCCTCCGAACGGAGCACCCGAGCCCGAGCTGCCGAGAACGAGCTCGTGGATCGGACCCTGGGCCAGGAGTCCTCCGACGACCGCGGCCAGGATGATCCCGTATTGCGTCAATCCCGCCGCCCCGTTCCCGATCACCTTACCCGCCAGCATCTGCAGGGGCGTCGTGGCGTTCAGCATCAGCTCCATGACCCGGCTGCCTTTTTCCTCGGCCACGCTCATCGCCACCCATGTGCCGTAGGTGATGATCGCCATGAAGATGAGCACGATCAGGCCTGTCGAGAGGACGTTCGCCGACACCTCCTGGCTGATGCTGTTGGTTCCCCCGGCCGAGGAGCTCACCGGCAGCACGGTGAAGGGGGTCCTGGCCACCGCCGCCACCGACGTTCCCGCCCGGGCCAGGCCATCCTCCAGCGCCAGCCACGTCGCGGCGGTGTCGATGCTCCGGACGGTCTGCCCATCCGCGGCCAGATCGGTCCGCAGAGTGAAGGCCAGGTTGTGCGAGACGGGATCGCGATCGATGATCAGCAGGGCGTCCAACTTGCCCTGTTCGAGATCTTGCTGGGCCCCGGCCATGTCGCCGGCCTGGAGCCAGCTCAGGGCAAACGCCTGGTGGGCTTTCGGGTCGGAGACCGCGGAGCCGTTCAGCTGCCCTTCCAGCATGGCCCGCGCGTCGGTCGGCAGGCCATCGGCTCGAACGACGACCGCCATTCGAGTCTGGCTGGTCCCTATGGTGAAGTCGATGAGAACCGGCACCTGGGTGGCGGCGAAGGCGATGGCCGCCAGCAGCACCGTGCCGACCGCGAAACTCCGGCTGCCGATCCGCCCCCGGAACTCGCGAACCGCGATGTACCAGGCGTTGGGAAAGAGAGAGCGCCAGCCCTTCATGCGTACGCCGACCTGGGGGCGAGCGTGCGCTCGCTGGTGTCGATCTGCCCGACATGCTCGATGAAGATCTCCTCGAGCGACGGGTCCGTGATCTCGAAGTGGAGAACCTTGCAGCCGCGCTGCAGCGCCGCCCGCAGCACCAGCTCAGGATCGTAGGCGCCGTCTACCGCCGCCTCGACGTAGTCCATGCCCCGCCGGCGGATCCGAACCCCATCCAGGCCGGCCAGCCATGGGATCTCCGGATCGCCTGCCACGGCCAGCCGAACGACCTGGCGGCCCGAGGATCGGCGCACGTCGCGCACGCTGCCGCCGACCACGACACGGCCCCGATCGAGGATCGCGATCGACTGGCAGAGCTCCTGGACCTGCTCCATCTGGTGAGTCGAGAAGACCAGCGTCTTGTCCCGATCTCGCATCTCCAGGAAGGCTTCCTTGAGCATCGCCGCGTTGATCGGGTCGAGGCCGCTGAAGGGCTCGTCCATGAGCAGGACCTCGGGATCGTGCAGGATCGCGGCGATGAACTGGATCTTCTGCTGGTTGCCCTTGGACAGCTCCTCGGCGCGCCGGTCGGCGTACTGCGGGATTCGGAAGCGCTCGAGCCAGTCTCTGGCATCGCGGGCGGCTTCCCTGGAGGGAACGCCGTGCAGCCTGGCGAAGAAGACGAGCTGATCGAGGACCCTCATCTTGGCGTAGAGCCCGCGCTCCTCCGGCAGGTAGCCCCAGGTGTCGCGCGGAACCTCGGTGTTCGGTCGGCCATTCCAGGTGACCGAACCCGAATCCGGCCGCAGGATATCCAGGACGATCCGCATCGCCGTCGTCTTGCCCGCGCCGTTGGCCCCCAGCAGGCCGAAGACCTCGCCCGGCTTGATCTCGAGCGAGACGTCGGCAAGGGCCTGCACCTCGCCGAAGCGCTTGGAAATCGAGTCGATGATGAGGGACATGTGATCTCCGATTGGCTATCGAGTCAATCGTAGGACCGAGCGGCCGACGGAATCGGTCGATTCTCGGGCCTCTATCAGGCCCGGTGATGCCCGGCCGTCGACCGTCGGTGCGACCGCGCCATCCTCACGGGAAGGCCCTGCACCGCGCTCGAGCTCAATCGGACCGAACCCGGGGAGGCCGGCCAAAGTCTGTTTCGGTGTGAGGCCTATCGCCGTTTTCCGGCGCGTCCGCCCGGTTGCCGCACCTAGAATGAGCCATGAGTCAGAGCCCCGCAGACAAGCCCGTAAGCATCAAGGCCGACAGAGAAGCCGGGCTGGTTTCGATCGAATGGGCGGACGGCCACCGCACCCAGTACCAGGCGGAGCGGCTCCGCCTGCTGTGCCCGTGCGCCTTCTGCCGCGGCGAGGCCGGGAGGCCCGGCTGGCTGGAAACCAACCCCGCGCTTACGTCGACTCAGACTCAGCTCGTGGACATGAAGTTGATAGGCGCCTACGCGCTGGCGCCCATCTGGGCGGACGGGCACGACACGGGCTATTACGTGTTCGAGGAGCTCCGGGCCAACTGCCCGTGTCCCGATTGCACGGCTGCTCGCCGCGAGTCGTTCTAGTCTGACGGCAGCAGGATCACGCCAGGTCAGTCGCCACAACCGAAGGAGAGCCGAATGATCGTCACGACAACCCCCTACCTGGCCGGCTACCGGGTAACAGAGGCCAAGGGCCAGGTCTTCGGCCTCGTCGTGCGGAGCCGTGGCTTCGCGGGCAACCTCGCTGCAAGCCTTCGTTCCCTCGTCGGCGGCGAGATCCACGAGTACACGGAGTTGCTCGAGAACACGCGACGCCAGGCGCTCGACCGCATGGTCCAGAACGCCACCCTGATGGGCGCCAACGCGGTCCTCTCGATGCGATTCGACTCGTCCGAGATCGGCAACACCATGTCCGAGATCGTGGCCTACGGGACCGCGGTCGTCGTCATGCCCGATGCCAACCCCGGGCCGGTTGCCGAGTAGCCCACCGGGCCCAAGGACCCCAGAGACGGGCGGCGCCGCTCCCCGCTTGCGGACGTGAGCGGCGTCGCCGGAGCTAGCCGATGCCAGATCTCTACACCTGGATCGCCCTGGCAGCCGCCGCCCTGGCGTTTGTCCTGGGCGTGCAGGTTTTCGGCGTGGCCGGCGCGCTGGCCGCTCTCATCGCGGCCGTGTGCCTCCTGGCGCTGGTCGGCGTGGCGTCGGGGCAGCGCGCCCGTCGCCACCTGGCCCGGCGCCAGGCGCGCTTTCAGCCCACGGACGAGGTCTTCCGGGATCCGAGCAGCGGGGCTCTGACGCGCGTCCACGTCGACCCCGCGACCGGCGAGCGGCGCTACTGGGAAGACTCGTAGCGGGCCCGACTCGCGGTGCCACCAAGAGGGACCAATGCTCTACACGTCAGTGCGATGGATTTGCTTCCTGCTCGGCGGCCTGCTCGTCCTCGGCGGTTTCGCCGCGGCGGCAGCCGGAGGCCCGGACAGCGGCGGCATCTGGGCGATCGTCCTAGGGGCGGCGGTCATGATCGCGGCAGTGCTGCAGCGGCCCCGCTACCGGTCCGGCGCGGCCGAGTCGAGCCACGCCGACGCGGGCCCCGGCGGCGGCGAGGACGGCTTCCTGGAGCCGCGCTTCCTGCCCACGACCGAGGTCTTCATCGATCCCACCAGTCGCCGCCCGATGCGCGTTTTCGTCGACCCACTCACGGGCGAGCGCCGCTACAGGGCGGAGGGCTGACCGAACTGGCACGGTGCCGTGCGTCGCGCCCGACGCGGCTCACCGCGCCGCGCGTGGCGCGCCGGGGCACCTCCCTATTGCGCGAACCGCCCGCCGGACGAGAATGGGCCGATACGCGGCCACGGCTGTGAGCCGGACCGCCAAATGGCAGCGAGAGCTGCCCTGATGCACCGGGGTAACGTGACGGCAATCGTTCGAAGGAACTCGGCACCACAGGGCTCGGCCCCGCTCGAGGCGAGCGCGGAGTTCCCCTACATCAACCGCGAGCTCAGCTCGCTCGAGTTCAACCGGCGCGTCCTGTACGAAGCCGGCGACGATCGCAACCCGCTCCTGGAGCGGGCCAAGTTCCTGGCGATCTTCGCCAGCAACATGGACGAGTTCTTCCAGATCCGGGTCGCGGGGCTGATGGAGCAGGCACAGGCGAAAGCCGCCCCCTCCAGCCCCGGGGACAAGCCCGCGGCGGAGCAGCTCACGGCGATCCGAACACGGGTCCGCGAGATGCTCGTGGAGCAGGCCGAGGCCTTCGAGGGAGTCTGCGCCGCGCTGCACGACGCCGGCATCTCGATCGTCGACTACGACGAGGTGCCCGAGCACCACGAAACCCTGCGGCAGCGCTTCACGGATGAGATCTACCCGGTGCTCACGCCCCTGGCCGTGGATCCGGGGCATCCCTTCCCGTACATCAGCACCCTCAGCCTTTCGCTCGCGATCCGGATCGAGGACCCCGATGACGGCGAGGAGCGTTTCGCCCGGGTCAAGGTCCCGCCTCTATTGGCTCGCTTCATCCAGATCGAGCCGAGCAAGTTCGTCCTGCTCGAACAGGTCATCGCGGCCAATCTCGACATGCTCTTCTCGGGCATGACCATCCGCGAGACGCACCTCTTCCGGGTCACTCGCAACGCCGACCTGGAGCTGGAGGAGGACGAGGCGGACGACCTGCTCCTGGCGATCGAGGAGGAGCTGCGCCGGCGGCGCTTCGGCGATGCCGTGAGACTCGAAGTGGACCGCGCCATGCCAGCCTCCATGCGCCAGATCCTGGAGCGGGGCGTGGGCGTAGGCCCCGAGGACTGCTACGAAGTCGCGGGCATGCTCGACCACACCAGCCTGATGCAGCTCGCCGGCCTCGACCGCCCGGACCTCAAGCTCGCCCCCTACACGCCGGTGGTGCCGGCGCGGCTCGTGCCCCCGGACGAGGATGAGCCGGCCGACCTGTTCGCGGCCATTCGCGCCGGCGACCTGCTCGTCCACCACCCCTACGAGAGCTTCGCGGCCTCCACGCAGAGGTTCATCGCCCAGGCCGCGACGGACCCGGAAGTCCTCTCGATCAAGATGACGCTGTATCGGACCAGCGGCGACTCGCCCATCGTGCGTGACCTCATCCTGGCCGCGGAGCGCGGCAAGCAGGTCGTGGTCCTGGTCGAGATCAAGGCCCGCTTCGACGAACAGGCCAACATCGAGTGGGCGCGCAAACTCGAGCAGGCGGGCGCGCACGTCGTCTACGGGCTGGTGGGACTCAAGACGCATTCCAAGACGAGCCTCGTCGTTCGCCGCGAGGGCTCCACGCTGCGCCGCTACGTCCACATCGGCACCGGCAACTACAACCCCGGCACGGCCCGTCTCTACACGGATCTGGGGCTCTTCTCCTGCCGCCCGGAGTTGGGCTCAGACGTCAGCGACCTCTTCAACGTCCTGACCGGCCTCTCGCGTCAGCGCGACTTCCGGCGCGTGATCGTCGCCCCGATGAACCTGCGCGACTGGGTCCTGACCATGATCGATCGCGAAGTGGGCCACGCCCGCGCCGGCAAACCCGCCCGGATCATCCTCAAGCTCAACTCGCTCGTGGATCCCGCGTGTATCGAGGCGCTTTACGCCGCGTCCCAGGCCGGGGTCCAGGTGGACCTACTCATCCGCGGCATCTGCTCGCTCTGGCCGGGCCTGCCGGAAGTCAGCGAGGGCATCAAGGTTCGCTCGATCGTGGGCCAGTACCTGGAGCACTCGCGCGTCTTCCACTTCGCCAACGACGGCCGGCCCGAGTGGTACATCGGCTCCGCCGACCTGATGGAGCGCAACCTCGACCGGCGCGTGGAGGCGATCGTTCCGGTAGAGGACCTGGAGGCGCAGGAGAAGATTCGCGCCCTCGTGGACGTCATGCTGTCCGATGATCGCCGCTCCTGGCAGCTGGCAGAGGACGGGGCATACCATCGGACCGAGGACTTGAACGGCGCTCCGGGTACCATCGACACGTTCGAGATCCTCAAGGCGCGAGCGATGGCTGCCGTCGCGATCGAGGCCGTCGCGCCGCATCGGCCTCACGCCGGGGCGGGCTCTCTCGATCCGAGGGCATAGTCTCAATCCGGGGGAGCTGCCGAGATGGTCACGGGGCGCAGGATCGAAGTCGAGATGAAGTACGAGGTAAGGGGGCCGGACGGGGCCGACCGCTACCTGGTCGCCCCCGAGCTGGGCCAGTTCCGGGCGGCCGGCCCGGTTCGGATCGTGCGGATCGAGGACCGCTACGTGGACTCGGCGGACTGGGCTCTGTCCCGATCGGGCTTCGCGGCCCGGTTGCGCCGGACCCCGCACGAAACTGTGATCGGCCTCAAGCGCCAGGCCACGCCCGATGGCCCGCTGGCGCGTCGCGAGGAGCTCGAAGGTCCGGCCGACTCGGAGTCGACACCGACGGATTGGCCGGCCTCGCCGGCGCGCTCGGTCATCCTGGAGCTGTGCGGCGACGCGCCGCTGGTCGAGCTGCTCACCATCCGCCAGGTGCGGCGAATCCGCGGGCTCGAGGGCGGCGACACGACGGCCGAGCTGAGCGTCGACCAGGTCGAAGTGCTGGCCGAAGGTCGATCCCTGAGCCGGTTCGATGAGATGGAGGTGGAGCTGGAGGCCGGACCGGAGGAGCCGCTCCAGGCCCTGGGCCCGCTGTTGGACGCGGACGCGGGGCTGCACCGGTCCTCCCGATCCAAGCTGGAACGCGCGGTGCGAGCCGTCGGCAAGGCGTTGCCGACGATGCCCGATGAGGTCCGGCTGCGCTGGCTCGATGCGCCGCCCACGCTCTTCGGCCGCCGTCGGCGCCCACGTTCCAAGGCGCCTGCCGAGGCATCCGACGCTGGGCAGGAGGCGGCAGATACAGCCTCCCCGGAGCGCCAGGCTCAGCCCGCCGGCGACTCCGATACAGCGCGCCAGGAGCGCGTCCCGGCCGCCACCCGGCCGACCGGCCCGCGGACCCTGGGAGTCCTGCCGGACGACAGCCTGCCGGAGGCAGCCCGCAAGGTCATCAACTACCACTTCGCTCGGCTGCGAGCCAGGGAGCGGGGCACCCGCGACGGATCCAACGTGGAGGATCTCCACGACATGCGGGTGGCCGCCCGGCGGATCCGCGCCGCGTGGCGAATCTTCAACGACGCCTTCAAGCCCGGCCGAACCAGGAAGCTGCGCCGCAGGCTGCGGATCCTGTCGGAGCGGCTGGGGGTAGTCCGCGACCTGGATGTCCTGATCGACGGCTTGGAGGCTTATCGGCTCGGCCTGGATCCGGACCAGCAGCCGGGCCTCGAGCCGCTGCTGGCCCTGTGGCGCCGGCAACGCAACTCGGCCAGGGATCTGCTGATAGCGGAGCTGGACTCCGGTCGCTACGCCGACTTCGTCGACGACATGAAGGACTTCCTCGAGGCGGGCGCCAACGAAGCCGCCACGGTGGCTTCCCCTACCCTACCCCATCGCGTCCGCGATCGCGTGCCGTCGCAGATCTGGGCGGCCTATGAGACGGTCCGAGCGTACGAGCCGGTCCTGCCCTGGGCGGACGTGGAGACGCTCCACCAGCTGCGGATCGCGACCAAGTGGCTGCGCTACGACCTCGAGTTCTTCGGGGAGACGCTGGGCCGGGATTCGGCTCGGCTGCTGGGGCGGGTTGTCGCGCTGCAGGACTTCCTCGGCTGCCTGCACGACGCCGACGTGGCGGCCAAGCTGTCTCGCGACATCCTGGTGGCTCGGTCCGGCGAGCTGTCGCGGGCGGAGACGGAGGCGATCGGCGCGTACCTGCACTCGCGCGAGCGAGAGCTCGCGCGCCGCCGGCGAGCCCTCGGCCCGGTCTGGCGGGCAGTGGCGGGGGCGCCGTTCCGACGAGCCCTGGGGCGAGCGACCGCCGCCCTGTAGACTCCCCGCCCACGAGCTCGCGGGCCACCGTTTCGGCCATCCGGCGGCCGCCGAGACGGAATGTTAACTGTGGGTTCATCGGCCGATGACCTCGCCGCGGCAGCCTCCGTCTCAGCGTGGCGTTCACGTCCGGAGATCGGCCCATCGTGGCGAGGTCTGGCTGGGCCAGAGCTTTCCACGCTGTGCCAGCGGGCGCACCGCCCAGGCTTCGCATCAGATCGAAGGAGAGCTATCGACGATGTCCGCAACCGAAACGCAGCCGGCGAGCCAGCCGACGTTGACCGACCGGATCGCCCTGGTCCGAGCTCAGCTCGCCCCGATCGGGAGCCGTCGGGCTCTGCTCGACTCGTATCGCCGCGAGTCGCTCTGCCGGCTCGCTTCGCCCGACCCGAATGCCGGATCCGCCATCGAAGTCCTCGATATCGCCTACGCCCTGCGCTGGGCAGAACTGGCGCCGGAGGACCCGCGTCCGGAGCCGGACGAGTATCCGTAGCACGGGTGGAGGCATGAATAGCCCGACCCCGACGCGCCAGCCTGTGCCCGACTACTACCTCCGGGGACTGGCTCTGTGGCCTCGCCTCGAGCCTCCGCGGCCGGAGTACGTTCGCTACGACGCGAAGAGAACGGCGGCCCGGATCTCGCGCCGCACGACGCTCTCGACGGAGGCCATCCTGGCTTTGCTGGGCGCCGGCGGCAACGCCGACCACGCGCCGCCTGAAGGCCGATAAGACTTCCGGTCGCAGTGGCAGAGGTGGACCCCGAGCGGCGACGCTATGCTTGCCGGCCAAGAGGGTGCCGGTGAGCAGTCAACCCTCGTCCTGCCAACCTTCGCCCGCGCCAAATCGGGGTTCCAGGGTGCAAGCCAGCGATCGTCCCGTCGTGCACGCCCGCCGCGACACCTTCGACCGCGAACTACTGGCGGTCAAGGAAGGCATCGTCAGGATGGGCGAACGCGTCACGGCCGCCATCGACGCCGCGGTCGCGGCCCTGAACGCACAGGATGTCGCGGCGGCTCGGGAGGTGATTGCGGCGGACCGAGCGATCAACGACGCCCAGGCCGAGTTGACGTCGCTGATCATCACGACGATAGCCACGCAATCCCCGGTCGCCCGCGACCTGCGCTTCCTGATGGCCCTGACCCACGTCTCGTACGAGCTGGAGCGGATCGGCGATCACGCTGCGGGGGTGGCCCGCCAGGTCGCCAAGGTTGGTCCCGGAGCCGCCGTGGGAGCGGCCAGCCTGGCCCGGATGGGAGAACTCGACGGCAGCCTTCTGCACGGGGTTCTGCGGGCCCTGGTGGACCTCGACCACGAGGAGGCGCGCCGAGTCGCCGCCGGAGACGACGAAATCGACCGGCTTTACCACGCCTACTTCGACCGCGCGCTGGACAGGATGCGGGCAGATCCGACCTGGGTGGACAGAGGAGCGCACTTCCTGTTCGCGGCGAAGAACCTGGAGCGTATCGGGGATCGGGTGACCAACATCGCCGAAGAGGTCGTTTTCCTCGCGACCGGCGAGATCGAGGACCTCAACCCGTAGCCAGTCGCGCGCGCGATGGCGGCGGGTGCGATGATCGCGCCGTGAACGCTCGCGGCGAAGTCCAGCTCTATCTGCTCCGCCACGCCCACGCCGGCGACCCGATGAAGTGGCACGGGCCCGACGATGTGCGGCCCCTTTCGGAGAAGGGCCGGCTCCAGGCCGAGCGACTCGGCCTCTTTCTCGCCGGGACAGGCTTCGCGCCAAGCACGATCGTGAGCTCACCCAAGGTCCGCGCTCTGGAGACGGCGCAGCTGGTGGCGACGGCACTCGGGCTCCCGGTCCGGGTCGACGATGCCCTGGCCGGACCCGTCGACATCGACTCCCTGGAGGCGTTGCTGAGCTCCTTGGGCGATCCGGGGCGGCCGCTGCTCGTCGGCCACGACCCCGCCTTCAGCCAGCTCGCAGGCGATTTGACGGGCCTTGCCGAACTCCCCATTCGCAAGGGCGGTCTCGTCCGGATCGACCTGATGCGCCCCTGCGAAGCCGGCGCCGGCCTGGTTCGGTGGCTCCTCCCGCCGGAGCTTCTGGCCATCCCGGACTGACTGCCGCGACGGGGCCGACCTCGGATATTGACGGCCGTGTCTGCGGCGCTATGCTCTGCCACCGTCGCAGGCGCACCGGGGTCCGGATGCGCGCCGCCGCCCGCGACACTCACCGCGGAAGGGGTTCTCGATGGCCAAAGGTCGCAAAGGTGGATCGGGCGAGTCTGAGCCGGAGGCTTCCGGCGCGGCCCCTGGAGGCGAGAGTGCACCGCGCAAGAAGGCGGCGGCAAAAGCGGCACGCGGACTACGCAAGCAGCTGAAACGACTGCAGCGGCAGCTCGCCGACGCGGCCAGGATCGAGACCAGGCGCATCCGCAAGCTCGAGCGGGCACGCTGGCGCCGGCAGCGCCTCGAGGCATCCCTCGACGAGGCCCGGGTCGCGTCGTCCGCCGTGCCCAGCGAGGAGGCTCCAAAGGCGAAGGCCGAGAAGGCTCCAAAGGCGAAGGCCGAGAAGACTCCAAAGGCGAAGGCCACCGCCGCCGCGCCTAAGCCGGCGCCGGACGCCGCCGCCGACCCCTCCGCGGGGCAGGACGTCCAGGCGTACTGCCTGCGCGAGAAGCGGCACGTGCAGATGGTCGACCCCAGGCCGGTCGTGACCGCCAAAGGCGGCTCCGCCCTATCCGGCACGTGTCCAAGCTGCGGGGCCGCCGTGTACAAGCTGGTCGGCCGACCGCCCGCCACCACCTGACCCGACCGCGTCTCGCCCTCGACCGCGTCTACGCCTCCGAGCGAGCCTCGGGCGCCTTGCCGTTGCCGGCTGCCGGCGATCCGGCGGCCGGCGCAAGTGGGATCGTGAAGGTGAAGGTCGAGCCCTCGCCTTCCTCGGATTCCACCCAGATGCGCCCGCCGTGCGATTCCACGACGTGCCGGGCGATCGACAGCCCGAGGCCTGTGCCGCCGCGGCCGCGCACCCTGGCCCGGTCCACCTTGTAGAAGCGCTCGAAGATGCGCGTCAGGTCCGCCGCTGGCACCCCGATGCCCGGATCGCGGACCCAGACGCGTATCTCTTTGTTGTCCTCGCGCACGCCCACGACGACGTCCCCGCCGCCGGGACTGAACTTGACGGCGTTGTGAAGCAGGTTGACCAGGACCTGGCCGAGCCGGTCCTCGTCGCCGCGTACCGGCGGCACTCGCTCCGGCAGGTCCAGAACGATGCGCAGACCCTGGCGCTCGGCAAAAAGCCGCAGCCGCTCAGCGTTGGAGCGGGCCACTCTGGCGAGATCGACGTCGTCCAGCAGCAGCGGCGCAGCGCCGCTCTCGATCCGCGATAGATCCAGCAGCTCGTTCACCATCTGCGTCAGATGGCCCGTCTCGATCTCGATCTTGGAGATCCGGTCGCGCAGGCGTGGCGGGGAGGATTCGGCCTCGCGGGCGGCGGTCTCGGCCAGCAGGCTGATCGTCGTCAACGGCGTTCGCAGCTCGTGCGAGAGATTGTCGATGAACTCCGTGCGGATCCTCTGCAGTCGCCGCAGCTCCGAGACGTCTTCCAGGACCAGCCACACTCCCGAGACCGGGGAGCGGCGAGCGCGGACCGTGACGGTGGGCCCGCCGCTGGAACGGACGGTCAGCTCGCCGTTGGCCGAGCCGAACTCCATGGCCGTCCTGGCGATCGCCTCGATGCGGGCATCGACAAAGGCCTCCAGCGCCGAGCGGCCAACCATCGTGCCGGGGCGGCGTTCGAGCATGACGTGAGCCGCGCCGTTGGCGAACTGCACGGTCAGGTCGTCTCGAAGACGCACGACTCCGGCCGTCAGCAGCTCGGTCAGGTAGTCAGTGTCGTGGAGGGTCTGGTCCGCCTCCCAGCGGGCGTCATCGGCGCGTTCGAGGGCGTCGCGGACGCGCCGTTCCACATCGTCGGTGTCCATGGCGCCGGTTTCGTCACGCAGGCGCTCGAGCGTGCGCCCACGCGAAATCGCCACCGCCAGCGCCCAACCCAGCAGACAGGCCAGGACCCCGATGAACAGGACCTCGACGCCATCCATGCATCGAGCATGGCACACCCCAGGCGGTTCGGCATCGGGCAACTGGAACTCGCTCAGCAGCAGGACTCACCTACCGCTACCCTAGAGGGTATTGAAGCAGGCGCGCCCCTCCGAGGCCGGAACTCGCCCGGACCTTGCACGGTGACGCTCCCGGAGGTAAAGGTGCCGTCTTTTCGACTGATCCCTCGCGAGGAGCGCTTCTTCGACCTCTTCGTCCAGGATGCGGCGAATGTCCTCGACGGCGCTCGCCAGCTGGAGGCGATGCTTCGTTCGTACGACAACGTCGACAAGGCCGCGAAGAAGATCCGCGACACGGAGCATCGGGGCGACGAGATCAGCCACGACATCGGGCGCCGCCTTGAGTCGACCTTCGTGACACCGTTCGACCGCGAAGAGATCCACGCCCTCATATCGGGCCTGGACGACATCCTGGACCTCATCGAGGAAGTCGCCGACACGTTCGTGCTGTACCGCATCGACTCCCCTACCAAGACGTCGGTCAGGCAGGCCGCGTTGATCGTCCAGGCGTGCGAGACGCTTCACCAGGCCCTGTCCAACCTGCGCGGCTTCAAGGGGCTCGAGCCGTTCCTGGTCGAGGTCCATCGTCTTGAGAACGAGGGCGACCGGCTGGTTCGATCCGCGATCGCGGGGCTCTTTGACGACGGCACCAAGACGATCGACGTTCTCAAATGGAAGGACGTGTACGCCCTCCTCGAAGACACGATAGATAAGTGCGAGGACGTGGCGGACCTGATCGAGCGGATCGTCGTCAAGCACGCTTAGCCGTCCTGCGGTCGGGGGGCTCGCGGCTCGGCGAGCCGCGGCCCCGAATCCCCACCGCCGCCGCCATCCAACCAGTGGAACCGGTGGTTCCAACGTTCACGCGGCTGGAACACGGCGTTAACAGGACGCGGCCAGATTCGGCGGATGACGCAGGCCCACAGCGACGTCCCCTCTGCGGCCGAGGCCAGCCTCAGGGTCGGTAACCTCCCCTTCCCTACAAGGGCTGAGCCCTTTCCCGGCTGGCTCGCCCTGGCCGACCCGGACGGCCCGATCGATCTCCCCCGCCTGTTCCCCGACGTCGATGTGCGGGTCGAGCAAAGCTCAACCTCCTTCGGCGACGCCCTGGCGGAGGTGGAGCCGAGCCTTGTCGTACTCATCGCTCCGCCCGCCGGACCGGGCGACCTCCAGCGTGTCGCCGGCTGGCTGGCCGCGCATCGCCGTTCCTGCGCCGTCCTGCTGAGCTCTCATCAAGCCGTGGCAGCTCGACTCCACGCCCTGGAACTCGGCTTCAACGACGCCATCGATCTCTCGTCGGACCCGATGGAGGTCGTGGGGCGCCTTTCCATCGCGGGTCGCCGCGTTCCCGGCGCCGGGCTGCTGCTGGGCCACCGAATCCTGGTCGGGCCCGGAGTGGAGCTCGACCTTCGAGCCCGGGCGATTCGCCGCGACGGCCACCTCCTGTCGCTCCGGCCCAAAGAACTGGCTTTGCTGGAGTTCCTGGCCATGAATCCCGGTCGGGCCTTCTCGCGCGAGGAGCTGCTCAGGAACGTGTGGCCCGGCGTCGCCGGGAACGAGCGGATGGTCGACGTCTACGTCTTCTGGCTCCGCACCAAGATCGAGCGGGACCCGGCCGAACCCATCCACCTGCTGACCGTGCGCGGCTCGGGATACCTGTTCGATCCGCCCGCGGCGTCCGAGGACAGTCCCTCGAACGTTAACGAACCGCCAACACAACGTTAAGCCAAGGCTCCGACCATCGGGCTGGAACCTGAAACCTGGAAGCAGGATGAAGTCGTTCGGTTGCCCAACAGATGAGGAGACATTGAGTCGATGAACGGAATGCGTCGTATGAGCGCACTGGCCGTCGCGGCCACCCTGGTGCTGGCTGCGTGCTCGGCCAGCGCGACACCGGTCCCAGCGGCCACGAACCCCCCCGCCCCCACCACCGCCACCAGCATGGCTGCCACCACAGCACCCAGCGCGGCCGCCACCGTCAACTGCGTCAGCGGCAGCATCACCGAGGCGGGCTCGACCGCCCTCCAGCCGCTGATCCAGGACGCCGCCACCGCCTACCAGACCGCCTGCCCCGGCGCCACGATCACCGTCAACGGCGGCGGCTCCGGCACCGGCCTTAGCCAGGTGGATGCGGGCTCTGTCCAGATCGGCGCTTCCGACGTTCTCGCCAACACGAAGCTGGCCACGCCCGACGCCGACACGCTCGTCGACCACGTCGTCTGCCGCCAGGGCTGGATCGTCGTCACCAACCTCGACGTGACCGGCGTCACCAACCTGACCACCCAGCAGAACATCGACATCTGGACCGGCACGGACACCAACTGGAGCCAGGTTGGCGGCCCGAATCTCCCGATCGTGCTGATCTTCCGCCCGCAGTCGTCCGGCACCCGGGCAACCTTCAAGAAGCTGGTCCTCGGCGGCGCCACTGAGGCGACCGGCGGCCAGACCCTGACCGAGGACTCGAACGGCGCCGTCACGACCGCCGTCACGAAGACCAACGGCGCCGTCAGCGTCATCGGCTTCTCCTACTACAACGACCCGTCCAACAAGCCTCTGCTCAACGGCCTGCAGCTCGACGGCATCAACGCCACCATCGCCAACGTCGGCAACGGAACCTACAAGCTCGCCGCCGACGGCAACCTCTACACCAAGGGCCCGGCCACCGGCCTGACCGCCGCATTCCTCGACTTCATGATGGGACCGGAAGTCCAGGGAACGATCATTCCGAAGGACTCGTACGGCCCCGTCTCCATGCAGTAGGTTCCTCTCCTCCGCTCCGGGCCCCGCCGTTCGCATCGGGGCCCGGAGCCTTCCCTTTTCTGAACCGATCGAGTCGAGGCAGCGCCGATGGCTCAAATGACAACAGCCAACCGGTTGACCGGGCTGCAGGCCCGGCCGGGCCTGCTCGAACGAATCGACGTTCCCCGGCGCGTCGTGTTCCTGGCGGCGGTCTCGATGATCGCCATCGTGGCCCTGCTGATGACCTTCATCGCCTGGCAGGGCATCCAGCTCTTCGTGAAGGATGGAGTGTCCGTCAGCGAGATCTTCTCGCCGACATGGAATCCCCTGGCCGACGCCGGGCCCGAGTTCGGCCTCCTGCCCTTCATCACAGCCACGGTCTGCGTAACGGCCGTGGCCCTGTTGATCTCCACGCCGCTCTCAGTCGGCCTCGCCCTGTTCCTCTCAGAGGTCGCACCGAACTGGGCCAAGGCAGTCGTCCAGCCCTCCCTCGAGATCTTCGTAGGCATCCCGAGCGTGGTTTGGGGCTGGCTCGGCATCACGGTTCTCGTCCCCTTCCTGGCAGACACCTTCAACGGTCCGGCCGTCATCTCGCTGCCGGTCGTGGGCCAGGTCTTCAGCATGCCGGGCTTCCTCACCGGCTTCTCCTGGCTGGCGGGCTCGCTGGTGCTGTCGATCATGGTCCTGCCGACCATCACCAGCGTTTCGTACGACGCCTTCCGTGCCGTCCCCCAGGAGCTCCGAACGGGCTCGCTGGCCCTGGGCACCACCCGCTGGCAGATGATCCGCCATCTCCTCCTCCCGTCGGCCCTGAGCGGCGTCCTGACGGCTGTCGTGCTGGGCATGACTCGAGCCGCCGGCGAGGCCCTCGCAGTTCAGATGGTCATCGGTAACTCACCCACGATGCCCGCGGCGATCACCCAGCCGCTGACAACGCTGACCTCTCAAATCACGCTCGACATGGGCAACACGGTCTTCGGCGAGCCGTGGCAGGACGCCCTCTGGACCATGAGCCTGGTCCTGCTGATCATCTCGATCACCTCGGTGGTGCTGGTGCGCTTGATCAACAAGCGGAGGCTGGCCTCGTGACCGCGACCTCAGGCTCCATCGGCCGACCGATGGGCCCCAAGCCCAGCCTCCGACGCAAGAGCTCTCGGGGCAGCATCCTGGCCGACCGCGCGGCGACCGTGGTCCTGTGGGGCACGGGAGCATTGGTCCTGCTAATCCTCGGGAGCATCATCCTCCACTTCGCGCTCGCGGCATGGGGGGTGGTGTCGCCAAGCTTCATCCTCAGCGACCCGAGCGAGACGACCCTGGGCGGCATCCTGCCCGTCCTGTGGAACTCGATCTACATGCTCGTCCTGACGATGCTGATCGCCGTTCCGGTAGGCGTCCTGGGCGGCATCTACATGTCCGAATACGCCGGCGAGAACGTGGTCACCAGCGCCATTCGGTTTGCCGAAGAGGCGATCAGCTCGGTGCCGTCGATCGTGGTGGGTCTCTTCGGTCTGATCCTCTTCGTCGACGACGCCCACTGGGGCTTCACCGCCCTGGCGGGCGCGCTGGCCCTGACCTTCTTCAACCTGCCGCTCATGACCCGCCTGTCCGAACAGGCGCTTCGGGCCGTGCCGCAGGACGAACGCAGCGCCAGCCTCGCCCTGGGCGCCACCAAGTGGCAAACCATCCGGCACGTGGTCGTGCCGCTGGCCATCCCCGGCCTGATAACCGGCGTGATCCTCACGGCGGGCCGGGTATTCGGCGAAGCCGCCGTGCTGCTCTTCACAGCCGGGATCGGGACGCCGCCCCACTACAACTTCACCAACTTCGACCTGCTGAGCCCGGTCTCGCCGTGGAGCCCATTCCGCCCCGCCACGACCCTCTCGGTTTACATCTACAAGCTCAACTCCGAAGGCCTCGGCGCCTTCAAGAACCAGATCGTCGACGGCTCCGCCGCGGTCCTCATCTCGACGGTCCTGCTATTCAACCTCGGGGCCCGCGGCATCGGCCACATCCTGACCCGCAGACTGACTGCATCATGAGCACCGGAGACGAGATGCCCACAACCGCCACCTACCCAGAACCCGTGCTCCGGTCCATCGAAGTGACGACGTCCCAGGCAGGCGCCGACGAATTCGCCGCTCGCACGCAAGACATCAAGATCTCGACCGATCGCGTCTCGATCCTGTACGGCGAGAAGGTTGCGGTTCGTGACGTCAGTCTCACAATCCAGGAACGCTCGATCATGGCCCTGATCGGCCCGTCAGGGAGTGGCAAGTCGACGTTCCTGCGCTGCTTCAACCGGATGAACGACCTGATCCCAGGCGCCAGCGTCAAGGGCGAAGTCTGCCTCGACGGCGAGAACGTCATGGAGACTGACGTCAGCGTCGTCGAGCTTCGACGCCGCGTCGGCATGGTCTTCCAGCGGCCCAATCCCTTTCCGATGTCGATCTTCGAGAACGTCGCCTACGGCCCGCGCCGGCGCGGCCAGAACGACAGGCGCAAACTCGACGAGCTGGTCGAAACCAGCCTCAGGCGCGCGGCGCTCTGGCATGAGGTCAAGGACGACCTCCGTCGAAAGTCCGGCCTGGCTCTCTCCGGCGGCCAGCAGCAGCGGCTTTGCATCGCCCGTGTTCTGGCCACGGATCCCGAGGTCATCCTGATGGACGAACCGGCCTCGGCTCTCGACCCGGTTTCCACACTCCGTATCGAGGAGCTGTTGCGCGAGCTTCGCGAGGCTTACACGATCGTCATCGTGACCCACAACATGCAGCAGGCAGCTCGCGTGAGCGACGTCACCGCATTCTTCACGATGGCCGAGGACCGGGCCGGATACCTCGTTGAAGTCGGCCCCACCGGGCGCATCTTCACGCGGCCGAACGAGCGCCTGACCGAGGACTACATCTCCGGGCGGTTCGGATGAGCGCCCCCGAGAGCGAGGAGCTAGCCATGAGATCCCCGGAGGACCCCTCTACCTCGCCCGCCGATCGAGCCGCCGATCGAGCCGCCGATCGCGCCGACGATCGAGCTGACCGCGCCGACGATCGAGCCGCCGATAGGGCCGACCGGGCCGACGACAGCAGCGCCGAGCGTCGTGCCACCCACATCCGCGAGAGCCTCGATCTCGAGATGGGCGACGTCAAGGACGGCGTGCTGCGCATGGGCAGCCTGGTGGAAGAGCAGATTCTGGCGGCCCACGATGCGCTGCTGAACCGCGACGCGGCACTCGCCCAGAAGGTCATCACCTCCGACGGGCGGATCAATGAGGTCCAGCGCTCCGTTACCGCGCTGGTGGCCATGACGATTGCCACGCAGGCTCCCGTCGCCAGCGACCTGCGCTTCCTGATTGCCCTGGACAGGGTTACCTGGGAGCTCGAGCGGATCGGCGACCATGCCGGCTCCGTGGCCAAGCAGGCCCGCAAACTCGCGGGAGTGGTCAGTATGGTCACCTACGACGAGCTGACCCCGATGGCCACGCTGGCGGCCCGCCAGGTTCGAGACGTGGTGATGGCCCTGGTCGACATCGACGAGGCCCAAGCACGTCTCGTGGCCAAGCGCGACGACGAGATAGACCGCCTGTATCACCAGGTCTTCGACGACGTCCTGGCCGAGATGCGGACCGATCCCGCCAAGGTCGACCCGGGCACGAGGATCCTCTTCGCCGCCCACTACCTCGAGCGGATCGGCGACCGGGTCACGAACATCGCCGAAGACGTGGTCTACCTGGCGACCGGCGAGGTCGAAGACCTGAACCCGTAGATCCGGAGCCGACGCTGCGGCGGCCTGGGGGAGCGCCCGCTCACGCCACTGGCGCGACTATCACCCACCTGCCGTCCCATTCGGCGTTGCCCTGCTGGCCGTCTATAGGGTCTACGTAGGGCGAATTCGTCATCTCGTAGGGAGTGAATCGGATCGTCCTGCCGCCCGACTTCCAGGTCGCAAGAGATATGTAGTAGTCGCGGAAGCCGTGGGATTGCAGGGGATCGGTCAGGTAGACACCGACCACCGAGAAGTCGGTCGAGCCGGTCCGAGGATCGTCACCCGTCACTCGATAGCCGGTGACGATCTGTGCGTGATTCCCTGCCATGCTCAGGATCCCGACGGGCTTGCGATACAGCGCGATCGCCGTGACGGTCGCTCGAGCGGCAGCGGCGAACGAATCGAACGCCTCGTCCCTGTATACGCCCGCCGTGGCGCTGCCCCAGCCGTAGTAGTTGAGAGAATTGCGCCACCCGTGAGCATCCGCACCGGGCCACGTGAGCAACATCGTCCCGGTGCGCCGCTGGTACGCCAGGATCGATTCCTGGCGCGCGTAGGAGACGTCCGGCTTCCAGCCGTGTGGGGGCACCGGCTCCGGCTCACCGGCGCCCACCGGCGAGTAGTACTGCCAGTAGGCGGCCATGTTCAGCATCATCAGAGCGGAGGCGGCGGTGCAGGCCGTCACATCGGGGTTCTGCCAGAGAACGGCTCGGGCATCGTAGACGTCGAGGGTCCAGCTGCCGGGCGTCGCCTTCGGGCTCGGCGCGGGCGTCGACGGCTGAACGGAAGCTGGCGTCGTCGGGGATGCGGCGCTGATCGGGGCCGAGTCCACGGCGTCAACCGTCGCGAGCGCGGAGGGGAGGAGCGCCGCGCTCGGCGCGGCCGACGCCGCCGACGCAGACTCGCGAGCGTCGGGACCCGGGGACCAGCCCGCTGCGTTTGAGCAGGCCGCTACGGTGACGACGATGGCAAGAGTGATCGCCGAAAGCCCGCGCGGCCGGGGATGACTCACTTCGCGCGCTACCTCGCTCGCTTGCAACAACCGCGAGGTTAGCTCATCAGCGGCGAACGCGGGTCGCAACGCACGGCTCTGCCTCTCGGATGGGATGGAGCAGGGGCGGTCTCGACCTGATAGCCTCTCCAGTGCGGCGACCCCTGCCGCGGTCACGATGTCACCGTGAGGGCGTCCAGGTTTGGCCGAGAGCACCTTTCTGGGGTTGGTCGCCATCTTTGCGCTGGCGGTCACGTTCGACTACATCAACGGCTTTCACGACACCGCGAACGCGATCGCCACCTCGGTGACTACCAGGGCGCTTAAGCCCGAACAGGCGATCATGCTCTCAGCAACCTCCAACTTCCTGGGCGCCATAGTCTTCGGCACGGCGGTCGCCAGCACGATCGGCAGCGGCATCGTGCAGGACAACATGATCCTGGCCAACGGCGCGATGGTCCTTGCCGGTGCGCTGCTCGGCGCCATCAGCTGGAACCTGATCACGTGGGCCCTGGCGATCCCGAGCTCGAGCAGCCACGCCCTGGTCGGCGGTCTCATCGGCGCGGCCTGGGCATCTTCTGGGCCAAACGCCATCCAGTGGTCCAATTTCGCCGGCAAGGTATTGGTGCCGCTGCTCACTTCGCCGATCCTCGGGCTGGTGCTCGCCTTTGGATTCATGTTGATCCTGCTCAACCTGGTCGGGCGTGCCGTGACCCGGCGTACCGGCGGCTTCTTGCGAAGGCGGTTCAGACGCAGCGGCTCGGCGCCGGGCGACAGCCTCGAGTCGGACCGGGGAACCAGCCCCCACCGCATCAACAATCGATTTCGGCGCCTGCAGATCTTCTCGGCCACGTACATGGCGCTGAGCCATGGCTCCAACGACGCCCAGAAGACGATGGGCATCATGACCCTGGCCCTCTTCAGCGCCGGCGCGATCCCCGACAAGACCGTCCCGATCTGGGTGATCCTGATGGCGGCCACGGCCATGTCCCTGGGCACGGCCGCCGGCGGCTGGCGGATCATGAAGACGATGGGCCAGAGGGTGGTAAGGCTCGACCCGGTCCACGGCTTCGCAGCCGAGACGACGGCAGCGTCGATCATCCTGGGCGCATCGCACTTCGGGATGCCCGTCTCGACCACGCACGTCATCTCGACCGCGATCATGGGCGTCGGGGCGAGCGACCGCCCCAACGCGGTTCACTGGGGGGTGGCGCGCGGCATCGTCACGGCCTGGGTCGTGACGATCCCCTGTGCTGCCATCCTCGCGGCCGCGGCATTCCTGGTGTTGCAGGTCCTCTCGGGACCGATCGGCTGGACGCTGCACCTGTTCGGCGTCTAGCTGTTCGGCGTGCGGCGCCAGGGATCGGGCCCGCAGGCGCGCCGGTGCGCCCGGCCCCTCGTGCCAGCCTCAGCCGCCCTGGTCGCCCGGCCGCCTCAGGACATAGCCAACCCCACGCACCGTCTCGAGGTAGACCGGGTTGGCCGGATCGGCCTCGATCTGGGCCCGCAGCCAGTGCACGTGCACGTCCACGGTGCGAGTCTCACCGGCGTAGTCGTACCCCCAAACACGTTCGAGAAGCTGGTCTCGGGTGAAGACGTGGCCGGCGTTGCGAATCAGGAAGAGCAACAGCTCGAAGGCCTTGGGCTTGACCGGCAGGACTTCGCCGCCCCGAAGCAGCCGCCGCCCGGCCAGGTCTACCCTGACCGGCCCCAGTTCGATAGTGTCCACGTCGGCCGACTGGGCCTGTGCCTCCGATCGCCGCAGCAAGGCGCGAATGCGGGCCAGCAGCTCCCGGAAGCTGAACGGCTTGGTGACGTAATCGTCTGCCCCCAGCTCCAATCCGACGACCTTGTCCACCTCCGCGCTCTTGGCGGTCAGCATCAGGATCGGCACGCCGGATTCGGCCCGAACGATCCTGCACACCTCGGTGCCACTCAGCTCGGGCAGCATCAGGTCCAGCAGGATGAGGTCCGGATGATGGTGCCGGAAGGCGTCGACGGCCTCTCGACCGTCGGCCGCCTGGACGACGACGAATCCCTCCGTCTCCAGGCTCTCGGCCAGGGTTTCGCGCAAAGTTCGTTCGTCGTCTACGACCAGGATCGTTCGGGCCATCCCCAGCTTCCTCCTACGGAGCGGGCGCCGTTTGACCGAGCCTCTCGATGGCCCGGTCCAGACGGTCCAGAGTCCGCTCGTAGCCCAGGGCCACCATCGTGTCGAAGAGTGGCGGCGCGGCAGTCCGGCCGGTGACGGCGACGCGGATGGCCATGAAGAGCTCGCCGGCCTTCCAGCCTCGATCCTGGACAAGGCGCCGCAGCGGCGGCTCGATCTCGTCGGCTTCCCAGGCGACGCGACCGACGTCGGCGATCGTCCGGCGGGCGACGGCGAGGGCGGCCGCGGTCGTGGCCGCGTCCCAGCGCTGGGGCACCATCAGCACCGGATCGGGCGCGAGATCCTTCACGAACAGGAAGCCGATCAGGTCGCCGACGGCGGCCAGCGTTGGCAGGCGCTCCTGGACGACCGGCAGCAAGGCTCTCAGCTCATCGTCGGAGGGCAGCCAGTCGATGTGCCCGGCCGCCAGCTCGGCCTCCATGAACGGCCGCAGGCGATCGACCAGGTCGTCGGCTGAGAGCCGCCGGATCCACTGGCCGTTCAGCCACTCCAGTCGCTCGCGGTCGAAGACGGCGCCGGCCTTGTTGACGGCCGAAAGCTCGAAGCGCTCGATCAGCTCGGCCAGCGACAGCACCTCCTCCTCGGTGCCGGTCGACCAGCCCAGCAGCGCCAGGTAGTTGACGAAGGCCTCGGGTATGAACCCGTCGGCCCGATATGCGGCCACGGCGGTCTGGCTCTTGCGCTTGCTCATCTTGGTCCGGTCCGGGTTGAGGATGAGCGGCAGATGGGCGAACCGCGGCACGGAGGAGCCCAGTGCCTCGAAGAGCAGGATGTGCTTGGGCGTGTTGGACAGGTGATCCTCGCCCCGGATGACGTGCGTGACGGCCATGGCCGCGTCGTCCACCGCCACGGTGAAGTGGTACAGCGGCGTGCCGTCGGCGCGAACGATCACCAGGTCGCCGCCCAGGGCGCTCGTGTCGATCTCCACGTGGCCGCGCACGATGTCGTCGAAGGCGATCGTGCGGTCCGTCGGGATGCGGAAGCGCACAACCGGCGTGCGCCCTTCGACCTCGAAGGCCGCCCGATCCGCCTGCGTCAGCTGAGCGCAGCGACCGTTGTACCGCGGCGCCTGATGGGCGGCGACCTGGCGCTTCCGCTCCGCATCGAGCTCCTCCGGGGTGCAGTAGCAGTAATAGGCCTTGTCCTCGGCCAGCAGCCGCGTGGCGGCCTCCGTGTACCGCTCGAGACGCTGCATCTGGCGATACGGGCCGTAGGCGCCCCGCTCGGGCTCGTCGCCGATCCCGGGCCCCTCATCCCACTGGATGCCGAGCCAGCTCAGACCGCTAAGGATGTCGAGTTCGTAGGCCTCGGTGGAGCGCGCCTGGTCCGTGTCCTCCAGGCGGAAGATGAACGTGCCGCCGAGATGGCGCGCGAACAGGCAGTTGAAGAGCGCGGTCCGGGCGGTCCCCAGGTGGAGCGGTCCGGTCGGGCTGGGCGCGATTCGAACGCGGACGTCTGTCATGCGCCCAGTGTACGGGCAGGGCCACGGAACCTACGGCCGGTGCGCGACCGGTTGCCGCTGTCCGCCCGGCGGCATGGACCAGCGGGCGGGTTACGCGTTCACTCCAGCAGCTCGCTCACCGGAGCGAGCTGGAAGTCCGCCACGGCTTCGGACGCCGGCTGACCGCGCGGATCCAGGCCGACGGGCCTGTGATAGCGGGCCAGGGCGCGCAGGGCCGCGGGATCCAGCAGGCCGACCTGACGCAGCGTCTCGACGGACGCGGCGGAACGAGCCCGGTCGAATCCACCGCCGTCTTCGATCTTGATGGCGACGCCGGTCGCCCTGGAGGAGCCGTCACCACCGGTTCGTTCACGTGTC
Organism: Candidatus Limnocylindrales bacterium; assembly: GCA_050014975.1. Classification (GTDB taxonomy): domain Bacteria; phylum Chloroflexota; class Limnocylindria; order Limnocylindrales; family CSP1-4; genus Fen-1039. The sequence goes on along the minus strand of JBEKCH010000009.1, from coordinate 21,508 downwards.
GGGCGGGCGCCAGTCAGGATGGCGAAGCCGGACAGCCCTTCCGCGCCGCCCTTGGACACTGCCAGGCCGGGCACCGCCTTCATGATCGAGGTGTCCAGTCGGTCTCGCGTGCCGGCCACCATCTCCGGGCAGGCCAGCATGGCGTCGCGCACCCGCGTCAGCGCGGGAGCGAGGCTCCGCCGGGAGTCGGTGGACCGGACCGCAGCCGGGTCCGCGAGAAACGCGAAGGCCTGCGCCACCTCGCGCAACGGGAAGCCGTAGGTGGGCACGCCGCAGGCGTCGGTCGAGATCGACAGCAACGCGGCGCTGGTGCAGAAGACACGCGCGACGGTTTCCGAGTAGAGCCGCTGGACCGGATGGTCCGGGCGCCAGTACTCCTCCAACGGCCAGCCGTTGATCCTGCAAAGCAGCAGCAACGAGGTGTGCTGGCCCGAGCACATGTGCCGGATCGGGCCAGGGCTCTCGCCGTAGCGCGCCAGGCGAGAGGCGGTCAGGGCATCGAGCGGCGCCCCGGCGGCGCCGCAACCGAGCATCAGCTGGGAGATGCCGGACCTGCGGAAGACCGCCTGCAGCGTCCGAACGTGGAGATCCTCGCCCGAATGGGAGCCGGCCATGATCGCCAGCTCGGCGGGTGACAGCTCGAACGTCTCGATGCCGCCGGCTTCCACCAGGGCAACGAGGCCGAACGGCTTCACCGACGATCGAAGGTTGACGATGACGTCCGGATCGCCGAGAACGCGGCGCACGGTGCCGTCGACGTCCACCTCGACGATCGAACCGCGGTGGCGGCTCTCCACCACTCCGCCGCGAATCTCGTGGACGAGCACGGGGGGTACCCTGCCGGACCCCCAGGGGCGCGCCGCGGCGCTGCCGGACCTTGCGTGAGCCGGCGCACTCGAACTCGCCCCGGTCCGCCCGTGCCCCGGGCCGGAGCCGCCCGGTTGCGCCAGGAGCTTGTTCTTCGGGTCCGGGCCCGCGCTGGAAGGCGACACATGTACCTCCCGTCAGAGACGTTTCGAGGATACTCCCGGGCCGCCACGCCCGCGAGCGACAGACCCACGCCGGCACCTGACGCGTCTAAGGTGCGGGCGCCGCCCCGCGACTGAACCTGGGCTCCGGGAGCGCCGCTTCAGCGTCCGCGGCGGCACCGATCGTGCTCTGCCGTCGCCGTCGCCGCTGCCACAGGCCTGCGACCAGCAGGATGGCGGCACATCCGGCCAACACGCCGATCAGCACGAGCTGCTCGGCGCGCAGCGGTCCCACGACCTGCGCGTCGCGCCAGGTAAAGCCAGCCGCGAACCGGGCCACCGCCCACAGGCTCAGGGCGGTCAGGAAGCGGCGGAAGCCGGTCAGCATCAGCCACTCGCGGCGCGGCGCCAGCGCGGGACGGACGATCCGCTGCCATCGCCGCAGCCGGAGGCGGAGCAGGAACGGTACGAGCACCAGGAGGGCGGCGGCGAACAGCACGAGACCGCCTTCCAGAGCCTGGGACGGCAGCGCCGGGTCGGCCGGGACGAGGCTCCCCCACGGCCCCGGTCGCGCGTATTCCGTGGCCCAGGAGGCATTGGAGAACTGGCCCTGGCCCGTCCCGCCCAGGACCATCGCCAGCTTCCCCAGGCCCAGCCCGATGAGCAATGGACCGCTCGCCACGTGAAGCCAGCGAGCGATCGGCGCGGCCAGCAACAGGGCCACCGCCAGCCCGCTCACGGTCCCGAGCACTACTGCCAGCGTCAGGCTAAGCCCGCCCCTGGCCGGGTCGGTCAGGAGGCTCGGGTCGCCGCTGTAGTAGTCGAGGTGGACCAGACCGTAGCCGAGTCGGCCTCCCACCACCGCGCCGGGAACCGCTCCGAAGGCGATCAGGATCAGGTCGTCGCGCCGGAGCCTCGCCGCGTCCGGCCTCGGGCCCTCGGCCGAGGCCACCAGGCGAGAGCGCATTCGCCCCGCGCCCAGCGCGGCCATGACGAGCGTCAGCAGGATGACGCCTGCCAGCGCGAGCGTCTCGAGGCGGACGGTCAGCCCGACGAGGGCGATCGTCGGATCGAAGTCGAGGCGAACGATATCCAGCACGGCCCGCAGTGTACCGGGCGTGAGAGATCAGGGTCGGGCGGCCCCGGTTGCCGCGCCCAAGGACGCCCTGAGGCGCGCCACGCCGGGCGCCACGCCGGGCGCCACGCCGGGCGTGGCGCCGAGCTCCAGGTGTCGGCCAGCGGACACTCTTCGTGTCGTCCAGGCGCTCGCTGCGCCTGGCTGCCCGTGGCTTCATTCCAACGTCGGCGGTGTCGGGTCGAAGCCCGATCCGTCGAGCACCGGGGGGATCGCCCGATGCGCGGCGCAGGCCGTTCCGAGGGGGATCGGACGGGCGACGCGCCGGCCCCGGTAGTCCGGGGGGACCGAGGCCGGCGCACCCTGCCAATAGCCCAGGAAGCCCCGGCCGGACGGGACCGCCGGGGCTTCCTAGTCTCTGTCCGATCCGGTCGCACCAGCGGCCATGTCCTCGGCTGGGCCCCGCCGAACAGAGCCAGAACAGGACCCTCCCTCAGCCTCAACCCTCGTTCACACCGGAGCTTTGGTCATCGTCTCCACGAGCGCCCTGACGGAGCCGGCGGAGGTCGTCAGGGCATCCTTCTCCTGGGCCGTAAGGGCGACTTCGATGATTCGCTCGACTCCGGCGGCTCCGAGCACCACCGGCACGCCGACGACCAGTCCGTCGATGCCGTATTCGCCCCGGAGCAGGACGGCGCAGGCAAGGACTCGCTTTCGGTCGTTGAGAATCGAGTCGACCATGTGGAACACCGATGAGGCCGGCGCGTAGAAGGCGCTGCCGGTCTTGAGCAGGGAGACGATCTCCGCGCCTCCGGTCCGGGTTCGCTGCACCAGCTCGTCGATCCGCTCGGGCTTCATCAGCTCAGGGAGCGGAATCCCCGCGACCGTCGAGTAGCGCGCCAGCGGGACCATCGTGTCGCCGTGGCCGCCGAGCACGAAGGCAGAGACGTCGGATGCGGAGACGCCGAGATCCTGGGCGATGAACGCCCGGAACCGAGTGCTGTCGAGGACGCCGGCCATGCCGATGACTCGCTCGCGCGGGAACCCGCTTGCCTCCAGGGCCACGTGGACCATGGCGTCGAGAGGATTGGTCACCACGATCAGGATCGCGTTGGGCGAGTAGTGAGTGGCCTTCGCGACAACCGTCCGTACGATCTCGGCGTTCTTGAGCAGCAGATCGTCGCGGCTCATGCCCGGCTGGCGGGCCAGCCCGGCGGTCACGACGATGACGTCCGACTCGGTGGTGTCCGCGTAGTCGTTCGTGCCGATGATGTACTGGTCGTGGTGCTGGAGAGGTGCCGCCTCCGCGAGATCGAGCGCCTTGCCCTGCGGCAGCCCCTCGACCACGTCGATCAGGTAAGCGTCGGCGACCCCGGCCTCGGCGATCCGCTGCGCCGCGGTTGAGCCCACGTTACCGGCTCCGATGACTGTTACCTTGCGACGGCAAACTGGCATTCCGGACCTCCCTCGAATGGGACGCCGGCGGAGGGGGCCGGCGGTAAGCTTGATTTCGGCACCGGTCGAGTCACAAGCCGATGCACCGCGGATGGTACCCCGACCGCGCTGGCGCGGCAGTTCGAGGAACCGAAGGCCGGCCGGGACGGTCTCGAGTTCTCAGGCGGTAGCCACGCGTCGTTTCAGATCGGCCAGATGGCCGGCCAGCTCGGGCGGCAGCCTGGACCCGAATTTCGCGTAGTGCTCCTCGATCGCCGCGGCCTCCTGGACCCAGGCGGCCGGGTCGACCGCCAGGAGCTCGGCCACCGCGCTCTCGTCGAGGCCGAGACCGCGCGTGTCGAGCGCGTGCGGAGCCGGCAGGTACCCGATCGGCGTCTCGACCGCGTCGTCCTCGCCGGAGCAGCGCCCGAAGATCCACTCGATAACCCGGCTGTTCTCGCCGAAGCCGGGCCACATGAACTTGCCCTCGGCGTTCTTGCGGAACCAGTTGACCAGGTAGATACGAGGCAGCCGCGCGCCGGGCTTCCGGCCGACCTCGATCCAGTGGCCCCAGTAGTCCGCCATGTTGTAGCCGCAGAACGGCAGCATGGCGAACGGGTCGAAGCGCAGCTTGCCGATGGTGCCGAAGGCGGCAGCCGTCATCTCCGAGCTCATGATCGAGCCCAGGAAGACTCCGTGCTCCCAGTCGAACCCCTCCCGAACGAGCGGCACCGTCGTGGCCCGCCGGCCGCCGAACATGATCGCGTCGATCGGGACTCCGGTTGGGTCTTCCCAGTTGGGAGCGATCGCCGGGTCCTGGCCGGCCGGCGCGGTGAAGCGCGCGTTGGCGTGAGCCGCGGGCTTGTCGCCGCCGGGCGCCCAGTCGTGACCGGTCCAGTCGATCAGGTGGGCAGGTGGCTCCCTGGTCAAGCCTTCCCACCACACGTCGCCGTCGTCCGTGAGGGCGCAGTTGGTGTAGATGCAGTTGGCGTAGAGAGTGCGGATGGCGTTGGCGTTGGTGGCCATTCCCGTCCCGGGCGCCACGCCGAAGAACCCCGCCTCTGGGTTGATGGCGTACAGCCGCCCATCAGAGCCGAACTTCATCCAGCAGATGTCGTCACCGATCGTTTCGACCTTCCAGCCGGGGATCGTCGGCTCGAGCATGGCCAGGTTGGTCTTGCCGCACGCCGACGGGAAGGCGCCGGCCATGTGCTTCACCCGGCCGTCCGGCGCGGTGACCTTGATGATCAGCATGTGCTCGGCCAGCCAGCCCTCGTCGCGGGCTACGACCGAGGCGATGCGCAGGGCCAGGCACTTCTTGCCGAGCAGGGCGTTGCCGCCGTAGCCGGAGCCGTACGACCAGATCTCGCGCGTCTCGGGGAAATGGACGATGTACTTGCGCTCGGCGTCGCACGGCCAGGTGACGTCCTTCTGGCCCGGTTCGAGGGGCGCGCCGACGGTGTGCAGGCAGGGCACGAAATCGCCGGTCCTGACGATCTCGCCCAGGGCCGCCTTGCCCATGCGGGTCATGATCCGCATGTTCACCACGACGTATGGCGAGTCCGTGATCTCGATGCCGAGCCGGCCGATCGGCGAGCCGACCGGGCCCATCGAGAACGGAATGACGTACAACGTTCGGCCGCGCATCGAACCCTTGAACAGGCCGTTCAACGTCGCCCGCATCTCGGCGGGGTCGCGCCAGTTGTTGGTCGGCCCGGCATCCTCCTCCTTCGCCGAGCAGATGAAGGTCCGGTCCTCGACGCGCGCGACGTCCGACGGGTCCGAGCGGGCCAGGAAGCTGTTGGGGCGGAGCTTCTCGTTGAGGCGGATGAAGGTGCCGGCTTCCACGAGCATCCGGCAGAGGCGGTCGTACTCGCCCTGGGAGCCATCGCACCAGTGGACGGCGTCCGGCGTCGTCAGGGCCGCAACCTCGTCCACCCAGCGCACGACTGGATGATCCGCGGGCAGGTGTCGCGGTCGGTCGTCGACCCTAGCGCCGGTGGTAGCCACGGTCTCTCCTCGTCTCCCCCGTGCCTGTGAAGCCTGCGTCTGCGCGAAGTCGCGAACCCGAGCCAGGCCCTGGGCGCCGTGCCGTTCGGGCGCCGTTTCTGTCTTGAGTCGCGACGTATTTGGGGATGGCTCGAATTGTACCGAAGCACGTCGCCCGGCGCGCGACGCCGCCCGGCGGTCGCCGCACGCAACGGCCCGTGGCTCCTGCCCGCTGGGGCGAAGACGTCGCAGATAAGCGGGAGACAAGCCGCGAGCGATCGCCATCCTCTAGATTGCGCAGCGGAGGAGGTCCGATGCGATGGATCCGGTCGATCGGGTGTGCGCGGCGGTCCGGACGTGGCCGGGAGAGTTCGACGGGCCAGGCCTGGCCACGCTTGGCGAGCTGGCGATGGCCCGCGCGCCCCGTCGGCGTCTCGCCGAACGGATCTTGCCCGCTTCAGCACGTTTGCCCCGAGCGAGCGACGAGACACCGGCCCAAGACGGGCTCGGACTCGAAGCCGGCGTGGGAAATCCCGGTAGCCCCGCCATGCGATCGTGCGGCGTGGACTTCGACGAAACCTAGGTCGCCGGCACGGGACCGGGCTGCTCGGCCGGTGCAGGCATTTCCTCCGGCGGAGCGCCTGCGGAGGCTTCAGGGTGGCGCCGCACCCACCAGTGGCGGACCAGGATGGCCACAATCGCCGCGGACGCGCCCCCCATGCCCACGATCTGGGCCATCGGGACGCCGAAGAAGGTCCAGTCCCAGCCGCTCCGGAAGAACTCCAGCAGGCTCCGCTCCACGCCGTACCAGACGAAGTAGAGCAAGCCCACGTCGCCGGCGATGAGGAGTCGGCCCCGGGCGGTGAAGCGGCGCCACAGGAAGAGCATCACGAAGACGCCGATCAAACTCAGCACAGACTCGTAGAAGAACAGCGGGATGAAATGAGCGTTAGCCGGCGTGCCCGGACACTCATATGGCGTGACCCGGTGTGCACAATCGATGGCGATCCCCCACGGCAGGTTCGTCGGCGGGCCGTACAGCTCCTGGTTCATGAAGTTGCCCCAGCGACCCATCGCCTGGGCGATCAGGATGCAGGGCGCCAGGATGTCCCCCCAGCGCCAGAAGTTGACCTTGTAGTGGCGTGCCAGCCAGATGGTCGCCAGCAGACCCGTGAAGAGGCCGCCGTAGATGCCGAGCCCGCTGTAAGGGGGCAGGATGATCTGGAGCAGGTGGTCCTTGTAGTCGATGCCGGTAGACCACTGGTCGATGACGTGGTACGCCCGTCCGCCGATCAGGGCGGCGACGGCAATCACGATCACGGCGTCCACGATCATGTCCGTCCGCTCGCCGCGGCGGCGGGCTTCTCGCATGGCCAGCCAGGTACCGGCGAGGATGGCGGCGACGTAGGCGAGCCCGTACCAGCGGATTTCGAGCGGGCCGATGGAGAGCGCGACGGGGTTGGGCAGAAAGTTGATCATGGCCGGCCCAGTTTAGCGGCCTTCATCGGCGCGCTCGCATCTGGGCGACGTCCGTATACTGGCCGGGACGGAGCTGCGCGCGGTCGGCCGCTCACCGACTGGACGCGCCAGCGCACCTGCCAAGTGGCAGCCGGAATGCTGCCCAACAGATAGTCGGGGAACCTCCAGCCGATGAACACAGACCCGTTCTACTTCTTCTTCGGAATCCTCGGGGTAGTCATCGGCGCGGCGGTCGTCTGGTTCCTGCTGGCAGAGCATCCATTCGAGACGCCCGAGACCCCGGGCGGGCCGGTTGATGAGGTCGAAGCTTCGCTGCTGGCCAAGGAGATGGCGGACGACGGCAGGCCGATCGACGAGGACACCATCTCGAAGCTGCTGAAGCTCCACGGCGCCTACGTCGACGGCAGGATCCGCGAGGCCCAGGCGACGGCCGAGGCGGCCCGCCTCGAGGCCGAGCGGATGCAGCCGAAACAGGAGACGGCAGGCAAGGACGTCAGTTAGCCGCCTCCGGGAGCCACGCGGGCGCACCGGGCGTGCGCGGCGCGACCGTCCCTAGGCCACCTGTCCCACGTGCAGAGCAACCGCCCCCAGGGCAAGCCGCCGCACAGTCACGTTGACCAGGCCCACGCCGCGCATCGTCTCCGCCAGGTCCTCGGCCGCAGGGAAACCATCGAGCGAATGGGGCAGGTACGCGTACGCATCTCGCCGCCCGAAGGCAGTGCCCACGAACGGAGCCATGCGACCGAACAGGGCCGTGTACAACCGGCCGAAGATTCTGGGCCTCGGCGTCGTCAGCTCCAGGCAGACCACCCGCCCGCCGGGCCGGACGATCCTGGCCATCTCACGGAAGCCGTTCTCGAAGCTGGACAGATTCCGCAGCCCGAAGGCGATGGTGGCCGCGTCGAACGTCCCGGGCTGGAACGGCAAGGCCAACGCGTTGCCCTCGACGAACTCGATCTGGACCAGGTCGCCGCAGGCACGACGAGCCGCCTCGAGCATTGCCGGGGCGAGGTCGACGCCAACTACCCGTCCCGCCGGCCCGACGGCCGCCGCCAGAGCGCAGGTCAGCTTGCCTGTGCCGCAGGCCACGTCCACTGCGGAGTTGCCCGGCGCGAGGCGCGCGGCTCGGACCGCCGCCCGGCGCCATCGCCCGTCCAGGCCGGCCGTCATTATCGTGTTCATCCGGTCGTACACCGGCGCGATCGAGTCGAACATGGAGGCCACGCGCGGCTCTGGCACCGGGTTGCCGCTTCGGCTGCCGGGGGATCCGTCGCCCGCCGCGAGTTCGACCGGGGCTCTCGAGTCTTCGACCGGGCGCTCGCCCTCGCTCACGAGCCCGAGCTGTTGGAATTGCCGGCCGACCCGTGGTCCAGGTCCCGTCCCACTCGAAGCGGCCGGCGCTCGAAGGCGCTCGAGAAGACTATCTGGGTTTCGGTGGTAAACACGTGCGGCACCGCCTGGATCTCGTGAAGGACGCGTTCCAGGTGACGTGTGTCGGTGGCTCGCACCTTGAGGAGATAGTCCGCCTCGCCGGCGATGTGGTGGCACTCCTCGATCTCGCCGATCTCGCCGAAGTTGCCGGTGAGGTCAGTAGCGATCGTGCCGGGCACCTGCTTGATGAAGACGAATGCCAGGACGCCGTATCCCAGAAGCGTCGGATCGATCAGGGCCGCGTAGCCGCGGATCACTCCCCGCCCCTCCAGCTTCTTCACGCGCTCGTGGGCCGAAGGCCCGCTCATGCCGACGGCCTGTCCGACTTCGGCGTAGGACTCGCGACCGTCTCGCTGGAGTAGTTCGAGGATCCGCGCGTCGGTCTCGTCGATCCTTTCGAGTGAAGCCATTGCTGTCGTTCCCTCAGGCGTGCTGGCCTGTCTCTCCCCGCGATGCTCCTAGCGCTGCCAGGCCGCGACCCTGCGAGCCGGCGTCGCCGGCCGATGATCGCGGCTCAGGCTGCGATGCCGGACCAGCCTAGCCTATCCCCGGGAAATCGACAGCGAACGAGGCCTTCGCGCCCGGCGCTCGACTCGCACGGCAGACGCGTGGGCTTGCGGGCACGTCTAAAGGGTCGCTCGATCCCTCGGGCTCATCGCGTGGATTCTGGCTCGGGCGCATCGCCAGGTTCGGCCTTGCGTTTTCCGCGTCGGCCGATCTCCTCGGGACCCGGCATGTGGGCCTGGGCAGCTTCCATGACCTGCCGATCGGCGCCGGGCGGGAGGTCGGGTGCTGCGTCCCTCCACGCGGCGTCGGCCCGGAGCTGCTTCTCGCTGGTTCGGGTGCCCACGACCGCAAGTATCGCCAGGCCCAGGACCCCACTGGCGACCAGCGCGAAGGTCCAGGTCGCACCCATCAACACGACCAGGAAGACGGAGAGCAAGGCGCAGACGATCAAGGCCGACCCAAGGCCCTGCAGCGCCCGCATCCGTATCCCTCCGGTCTGTCGCACGTTCGGGGCCCAGCGAGGACCGCCGACCTGATCGTTCTGGCCGGACGTCCGACGCCGCGGCCTGCGCCAGCTGGCATGCACCGGCGCCTCCATCGTAACCGCTAGACTGAACTCGTGACGGACCCCGCTCCGCTTCGGTATCTGGATGCGGCAGCCGTGGCAGCGGCGATGCCGTCACTGCCTGAGCGACTGGCGCTGGCCGAGCTGACTCTGCGCGCCCTCGGTCGCAGCGCCGAGCTGCCGGCCAAGGTGGGCGTCCATCCGCGCCAGGCCGGGTCGCTGGGTCACGCCATGCCGGCGCTGCTGCGCGGACAGGCAGGCGATGGCAGCGCCGACCTGATCGGCGTCAAGTGGATCGTCGGGTTCCCCGACAACCCGGCCGCCGGCCTGCCCACCTACCATGCCCAGGTGATCCTCAACGACGCTCGCAACGGCCTGCCCCTGGCGATCATGGACGCGGGCACGATCACCGCCCAGCGCACCGCCGGCGTCAGCGGAGTCGCCATACGGCTCTTTGCGCCGCCACTCGACCGGCGGGCGGCGAAGGTCGCTTTCCTGGGCGCAGGCGCGCAGGCGGGCAGCCACCTGCCGGTCGTCGGCCACCTTCTACCAGGCTGCTCGATCCGGCTGACCGACCTGGACGCCGACCGCGCACGCATGCTGGCGGCCTGGGGCGCATCGGTCGAAGGGGTCGCCTCGGTCGAGGCCGTGCCCAACGTTTGTCAGGCGGTCGAGGATGCCGACGTCGTCGTCTCGGTCGTCTCCTTCGGACCGGCGCACCAGACCCTGGACCCGAGCTGGCTCGGGCCGGAGACGCTTTTCGTCGCTGTCGACTACGACATGCAGGCTCCTGCAGTCCTGGCCAGCGAGGCGCTCTTCGTCGTCGACGAACGCGACCAGTTCCTGGCCACTCGCGCAGCCGGCGGCTTCGCCGGCTACCCGAACCCCGCCGCGACCCTCGGAGAAGCGCTGCGTGATGGCCTGACCCGTCCCGCCGGACGGGTCCTGGTTTCCCATCTGGGAGTTGGACTGGCCGACGTCGTCTTCGCCTCGGCGATACTGAGGCGCGCCGAGCAGCTCGGCCTGGGAGTCCTGCTGCCGCGCTGACAGCGCGTCGGAGACCTCATGAAACCCAGTGCGACCTCAGACGATGGGCGAAGCGATTCCTGGGCTGGCTCCGCACCGCCTCCGGCGCCCGCGGCCGCGGCCGAGACAGCCTAAGCTGCTAATAGGAGGGCGGACCACGGAACCCTGGACCTCGCCAGGCGTCCGGGCCGCGCCGCTCGCACTGACTTGAACGTTTCTACGGTGTCCCGTGTCATACCAGTAAGCGCCGCAACGGCGCGGACACGGAGGCACCAGCAGGATGTGGGAGGCGGAGGTGCCGGTCTTGAGGGGACCACGACAACTGCCGTCGCATGAGGCTGCGCCTCGGGGCTCCGGAGACGCGACTGGCCACAGGAGTGGGGCCACGACCTCGAACGACGCCTGGCGCCGCGACCGCGTCCAGGCCTTCGTCCTCCTCGACCAGCCGCGCCTCCTGCAGAGCTACCAACTCGCGAGCCTGATCCTGCGCGATCGCGACGAGGCAGAAGACGCGACTCAAGAGGCTATCGCCCGGGCCTGGTCGAGCTGGGCAGCGCTGCGCGACACGGGCCGGTTCGACGCCTGGTTCGACCGGATCCTCGTGAACGTCTGCCGGAATCGGCTCCGGCACGTCAGAACGGTTCGAGTTGTCCCGCTCGACGACGCCGTCGACGTGCCGGCCGCCGACGCACACGAGCAAACGATGGCCAAGCTTGCCCTGGAGCCTGCCTTCAACCGGTTGACCGCTGAGCAACGGATCATCGTCGTGCTGCGCTTCTGGCGCGACCTGCCAGTCGAGGACATAGCGGAGCGATTGGGCATACCTGCCGGCACCGTGAAGTCCCGGCTCCACTACGCGCTCAAGTCGCTCCGTGAGGCCATCGAGTCATCCGAGGAGGCCCGCCGATGACCGGCAAGCGTCTCGATGCCGAACAGGTCCTTCGCGACTGGCTGGCACGCTCGGCCCCGGACCGCGCCCCAGCCTCACTCAAAGAGGCGCTGGAAGAAGCGACGTCTCGACCTGCGGGGCACGCCAGGCCGTGGCCGCGCGCCGGCGGCCACGGTCTCCGTTGGGCCGGCCGAGTCGCGGCGGCTGCCGCCATCCTCGCGATCGCGATTTCTGGCGCATACCTCTACGGCAACGGCCGGGCGACGACACCCGGTGCTTCGTCGTCGGCCTCGACATCGGCCGCCGGCTCCCCCACTCGCACACCCGAAGCCACCCCATCGACGGCCAGCCTCAAGCCACGGCCGACGGTCGTGCAACTGCCCGGCTCGAACTGGCGCCTGGTCAGCGGAGCCTTTCCGCAGATTGTCGTACCAGCCTGGGCCCCGTACCAATCGACCGTCTTTGAGCTCATCATGGGCAGCTCCGTCGGTTTCGTGGCTTTCGTGCCCTCGGCCGGAGGCGTGGCGAGCCACCGACCCAGCGACGCCATTCTGGCCGCGTTCAAGACGGCCGGGCCTATCGCGCCTGCTTCCTGGGAAACGCGGGTCTACCAATCCACCGACGGCGTCAACTGGACCGAGCGAGCGGCCCTCCCAGGCAATGCCGCCACGGTGACCGCCGTGGCTGAGTCGGGCGGCAACATCGTGGCCGTGGGCTGGACGGGCGAGACGCCAAATGAGACTGCCATGGCGTGGACGACCACCGACCTCCAGACGTGGCACGCGGCCGACCTGCCCGCCCCCAGTCAATCTGACACCTATTCGGACGCCTTTAGCGTCGCGGCCGGGCCGGCTGGTTTCCTTGCCTGGGGATTCGCGGGGGCCTCAACCGAGTTCTGGATCTCGGCTGACGGGGTTGCCTGGAACTCGGTCGCCACGTCGGGTCTGCCGGCAGAACCTCCGATAGACGCGCTGTACGGCCTCTCCGATGGGTGGGCGATCAGGGGTTTCCTGTCGGACCGGGCGGCGGTCTGGCAAACGAAGGATGGCGCCCACTGGACGAGGACCTGGACCGGCCCCGGCCCGTCCGGGATTGAGTTCTACACCCTGGGCCCGATCTTCAAGGCGCCTGGCGGCGGCTACCTCTCGTTCGGTGGGGTCGGCGCGGGGGGCGGCCCGGCGGCCGTCCCCCTTGACATGCTGATCTGGACGAGCCCGGATCTCCTTCACTGGACGATCACGGACCGGATCACCAGGCCTGGATGGATGTACGACTTCGCCACGATTGCGGGCAGATACGTCGCGGCTGGACAGGCGGTGGTCGGGGACGGCGGACAGAATGCCTACGGAAGTCTCGGCGTCTGGACCTCGCAGGACGGACGGAGCTGGCAAGCCGCCGCCGGCCTGCCGGCGGTCGGCTCGGTCCAGGTGTTGTCCGTCGTCGGCGATGGCGCCTATGTGGTAGTCGTCTGCGTCGACCAGCAGGGCAACGTGCAGCTGCTTGTCGGCGACGGGCTGTCGTAGGCCCTAACGGTTCACCTCGAGCGGCCCCAACGGCACCTCGATGAAGACGCGACCGCCTTCGACGACCACGGGGTAGACCGCCAGCGGCAGCGCCGCGGGCGGGTCGAGCGGCTCGCCGTCCTCGAGCGAGAACCGAGAGAGGTGCAGGGCGCAGGTGATCGAATCGCCGGTCAGGAAGCCCTTGTCGAGCTCGAAGTACTGGTGGCTGCAGATGCCCTGGGTGGCGTGGAACGTGCCGTCCAGGTTGACGATCAGGACCAGGTCGGCGCCGAGCTCGACCAACCTCATCGTACCGGGTGGGACTTCGTCGACCGCGCAAAGATCGATGCGGTGCTCCTCCGGGTCGCCGTCGTTCATGGCTCGGCCTCCGAGCGGCAGCGGGATCGCGACCGCGCTCTGGTCCCGGCTCAAGCGACCGCGGTGCGCGGCGTCGAACCCGTCCGCGCCGCCCACTTTGCCTCAAGCAAGTCGCGCAGTCGATCCTGAACTGACTGGAGCGGCACTCGCGCCACGACCGGTTCGAGGTAGCCCAGGACGATGAACTTGCGGGCCTCGTCCGGCTCGAGGCCGCGGCTTTCCAGGTAGAAGAGCTGCGACTCGTCGATCGGGCCGACGGAACTGGCGTGGGCAACTCGACGGCAGTCCGGTTGATCTATCTCCAGGCTTGGGATGGCGACGGAGCGAGCCTGCTTGGAGAGCAGCATTGCGAATTCGCCGAGATAGCTGTCGGTGCCGTGGGCCGGCAGGTCAATCGTCGCCAGGCCCTTCATGTAGGCCCGCGAGCGGTCGGACAGCGCGCCCTTGGAGAGCAGGTTGCCGGTCGTATCCCGACCCGTGTGGCGGGTGTAGGAGGTCAGGTCGAAGAGCTGGTCGATCGAGCCGAAAACGATCTCCGCCTGCTCGACCGACGAGCCGTCGCCCTCGAGGGTGTTGTCAATGCGGCTGCGAATGACCCGACAGCCCAGCTGCGCCAGCGCCCAACGGACCGTCGCCCCCCGGGCGAGCACGGCCGAGCGGTGCTGGAAGGCGATCTGGTTTGCGGAGAAGTCCTGGAGGCCGGCGAAGGAGAGCGTCGAGCCGGCGCCCAGCCTCACCTCGGTCGTGCCGGCGAAGAATGCCTGGGGCTCGGTGACCACCAAAGCGCCGGCGGCACTCAGGCCGGTCGCGCCCGGGGCGGCCGAGCCGACCTGCTCCTCGACGACCGAGACCTCCGCGTCCGAGCCGATCGAGAGGATCGTCCTCGTCAGGAGGGCGCGGTTCGGGGCGCCCATCGCCCAGCGCAGCACGATCGGTCGCTCCAGGCGAACGCCGTCCGGAACGTGCAGGAAGAGACCGTGCGTCCAGAGCGAGCGCGTCATCTGGGCCAGCTTGTCGTTCTCGGGCAGGGCGCAACCGCCCTCGAGGAGACTTCGCAGCAGGCTCGGATCGCGACCACCCAACGATGCCAGCGTCTCGAGAACCACGCCCGCGTCTCGCGCCTCCGGCGAGACCACCATCGCCGTCACGCGATCCTCGGCGAATTCGGCGTACGCAGCCGCCCCCTCGGGGAGCTGCCCCTCGCGCTCCGCCGGCCTGCGACCCGTCGCGGGCGGATACGGCCGCACCGCGGCAAGATGCGCGTTGCGCAGGTCCACGTAGGGCGTGTAGAGCTGGTTCGACTCGATCGGGAGCGCCTCGAAGCCGCGAAGCGCCGTGAGGCGATCCGCCAGCAGCCAGTCGGGGTCGGCGGCAGCGGCGGCTACGCTTCGGACCGTCGCCTCGTCGACGAAGTCGAGCGTCAGATCGGTCGGCGCTTGCCGTACCGGCGCCGACGGTCGAGCGGCGGGTCGGCCGGCCTCGGCCACCTCGACCCCCTCAGAGGCGGTCATCCGAGCGAGCCCTCCATTTCCAGCTTGACCAGGCGGTTGAACTCGATCGCGTACTCCATAGGCAGCTCTTTGGTGAAGACCTCGAGGAAGCCCTGCACGACCAGGTTGGTGGCCTCGTTCTCGGTCAGGCCGCGGCTCATCAGGTAGAAGACCTGGTCCTGGCTGATCTTGCCGACGGTGGCCTCGTGCGTCATCGTCGTGTCGTCTTCCTGGATGTCGATGTAAGGGTACGTGTCGGAGCGGCTGCCCTCGTCGAGCAGCAGCGCGTCGCAGCGGACGCTCGCGACGACGCCCGTGGCGCCGGGCACGACCTTGAGCTGACCGCGGTAGGTGGTCCGGCCTGTGCCCTTGGAGATCGACTTGCTGATGATGCGGCTGCGCGTGTTCGGCGCAAGGTGGATCGCCTTGGCACCCGTGTCCTGGTGCTGTCCGTCGCCGGCCACCGCCACCGAGATGACCTCGGCCGTGGCGCCCTCGCCGCGCAGGTAGATGCTCGGGTATTTCATCGTTAGGCGGCTGTTGTGGGCGAAGACGCCGTTGGCGATGAAGTTGGCCGTGCCTTCGACCTCAATGTCGTACGTCGCCTGCTCACCCGCGTAGTCGATATTGGCGAGCGGGACGAAGTGGACGGCACCCTCGAGCTCGTGATCGGAGAAGTAGAGGAAGTACGAGGTGTACTCCTTCTCCTCCTTGCCGAGGGGCTTCAGTTCGCGGCGGCTCCATTTGGCGATCTTGGACGGGTTCAGGCCGGCCGAAATGGACAGCTGCCGAACCTGCTCCAGGAGCGATCTGTTCACGCTGGTGATCGACACGTTGCGATGGCCCGGCCGCATATGCCCGTCGGCTGCGACATAGCCTTCGACCAGCGCCCGCTTCTGGCTCCGTGGCAGCTTGTACACCCACGACGGCAGGCTCTTTGTCCTCGCGTCGCCGACGAACCCGGCTGCCGTGAGCCAATCGACAAATGCGCCCGAGTTCGAACGAAGCACGACGCCACGATGTCTGGCCAGCTCGAGACCGAACAGGCTCTGAACGACCTCCCGCACGCGCTCGGCTGCAGGGTCGGAATCGGGGACGGCGAAGTTGACGCGGTTTGGCCCGTCAAAATAGCCATCGCCGAGGTAGAAACCGAGGAACCAGAGCAGATCGTCCGAGCTGGTCTCAGGGGCCACGAACCCAGGACGGAGACGCTTCCGCCTGGCCACCTGATTGAACGTGTGCGACTTGCCGTCATCCGGAAGTTGTCCCAGCACCGCCAGCTCGTCTCCCTGAGCGAGGGAGGCCACGGGCAGCCAGCCAATACGGCGGGCGCGCCCATCCTTTCGGAGAACCAGGAAGGGATGGTTGGCCGTCGCTCGAACGGTTCGATGGTTCGCCAGTGACAGCTCGAAGACCGGCTGCGGATCGTTCGCTCGCGTCGCCGTCACCACACTTCGCCCGATCTCGAATTCCGGCGTCAGCGAGTAAACGCGGTCGCCGGGCTTGATCGCGGAAATCGGCCGCACGTCGGTGTTGGCGTAGACGTTCGTATCGGCCGTCAGACAGCCGGTATTCGCGTCTATCCACTCGACCGTGGCGTGGGCGTGGGCGTGGGCTCGCTTGGTCACGAGGTTGTAGACGTCGTTCGACCAGTTCTGGATGGTGGTGTAGCGAACCTTCGAGCCCGGCAGCGCGATGACCTCCACGACGGCGGCATGGAGCGCGTCGGTGGTGTAGATCGGCGCGGTGCAGCCCTCGATGTAGTGAACCTTGGCGCCCTCGTCGACGATGATCAGGGTCCGCTCGAACTGGCCGGTGTTCTCGGCGTTGATGCGGAAGTAGGCCTGCAGCGGCAGCGGGACCTCGACGCCCTTGGGCACGTAGACGAACGACCCGCCAGACCAGACGGCGCTGTTCAGGGCGGCGAACTTGTTGTCCTCCGGCGGCACGACGGTCGCGAAGTACTTCCTGAAGAGCTCCGGGTATTCCTTGAGGCCCTGATCGGTGCCCATGAAGACGACGCCGATCTTGGAGAGTTCCTCGCGGACGCTGTGGTAGACCACTTCCGAGTCGTACTGCGCGCCGACGCCAGCCAGGAACTTGCGTTCGGCCTCAGGAATGCCAAGGCGCTCGAAGGTCTTCTTGATCTTGTCCGGGACGTCGTCCCAGGACTTCTCTTCGCCCTCGGACGGCTTGCGATAGTAGACGATCTTCTCGAAGTCGATCTGGCCCAGGTCGCCGCCCCACTGCGGCATCGGCCGTGACAGGTAGTGCTCGTATGCGCGCAGCCGGAAGTCGAGCATCCATTGAGACTCGCCCTTGAACCGGCTGATCGCCTCGACCGTCCCCCGGGTCAGGCCGTGGCCGGTGTCCTCGAGGTAGTCGACCTCGTCGTGGAAACCGTACTTGTACTCACCGGAGACGATCTCGCGGCTGGTGGCCATCGCGCTCCTTAGAAGAGTCGGCGGTCCGAGCGGAGGGGGACGCCGGACCGCCGCCGTGGGTTGTGCTAATTCCGAGTCATATTATCGGGATTACTGCGGGTGCCGTCAAACCGCCCCGGCGATCCGGTCATCTCCAACTGGTGCGGCCGGCAGGCCCGTGCTATTCTGCCGGCCGCCGGCGGCTGGGCGGTTTCTACGTGGGATGACCCGTCACCCGCTCTCCCGTCCGCCCGGCGAGAGATCGGTGCCCGACAGCGACGGCCGATGGACCAATACCGCTGATGGACCCGGAGGAGGAACTTGAGACTGACTCCCCGATCGGCCGGTTTCGCCGGCATCGTGGCCATCGCAGCGATCGTGCTCCTCGCTGGCGCATCGATGGCGACCCTGCCCGCCTCTGTGGCGGACCCACCGGGGGCGACGAACTCGCTGCCGGGCTCCGGCTCCCGGGACTTCGGAGCACTGATCGCGGACCTGTGGCCGAGCCCCGTGGATCCGACCGAGACCGCCTCCCTCGCCGCCACGCCTCCGCCGACGGACACGCCGGCGCCAACCGCGTCTCCGACTCGCAAGCCGACCCCCAAGCCGACCGCGAAGCCGACCGCGAAGCCAAGGCCGAAGCCGATCGTCTACCCGGACACGGTCGCGGGGGCCCGGGCGTACGTCAAGGCCCGCATCGGGACTCGGCAGTACAACTGCATCAACGCCATCTGGACGCCAGAGTCCAAGTGGAACCCGCGCGCCGGCAACCCCAGTGGAGCGTATGGCATCCCTCAGGCTTTCCCGGGATCCAAGATGGCTGCGTTCGGGTCGAACTGGCTGACCAGCCCGATCACGCAGGTGAAGTGGGGCATCTGGTACGTAGACAGCCGGTACGGGTCGGCCTGCGCCGCCTGGGACTTCTGGCAGGCAAACGGCTGGTACTGAGCCTGCGGCGCGGCGGCCTCGGGCGTGCGCCGCGTCCCCCCGGGACCGCGCTATCGATGCGCCCGGGGCTCGCCCGTTTGCGTTAGGACGCATGGCTCGGGCTACGCCCGGGAGATCGTCGACAGCGCCCGCCACGAGGATCCGCTGGTGGCCAAGCCCTTCTCCACGGAGACGCTGCTCGCGGCGGTCGACGCCGTCCTGGGCCCCGGCGACGAAGAGTCGGCCGCCTCGCCGGCCGAGGAGCTAGCGCCCGCGGCGGTGTGAGCTGGCCCGGCGTCCGATCCCCGGTACCGCCCCTCTGGACCGCGGTCCCGCGGTGTGGCAGGCTGACCTAAACCGCCGTCCAGGACAGCTGAGAAGGGGACCCCTCGAGATGGAGTTGTGGCCGGGTCAGCCATTTCCGCTGGGCGCCTCACCGGCGGAAACCGGTACCAACTTCGCGGTGGCCTCGGAGATCGCCGACAGCGTCGTCCTGTGCCTGTTCGACGAGACGGGCGCCGAGGAGCAGATCCAGCTGCAGGAGGAGGACGGCGGCATCTGGCATGGCTTCGTCCCGGGAGTCAAGGCCGGGCAGAGATACGGCTACCGCGTGGTCGGGCCGTTCGAGCCTGCGCAGGGGCTGCGCTGCAATGCCAGCAAGCTCCTGCTGGACCCGTACGCTCGGGCGATCGAAGGCGAGGTCACCTGGAATGACGCGGTCCTCGGCTACGTGCCCGGCAGTCCCGACAGCTGCAGCGAACTGGACTCGGCGCCCTGCGTTCCGCGGGGCCTGGTGGTGTCGGGCGCGTTCGATTGGGGAGACGACCGGCCGCCGGCGATCCTCTACTCCGACACCGTCATCTACGAGACTCACGTCAAGGGCTTCACGAAGCTCCATCCCGCCGTTCCCGAGGAGCTCCGCGGGACCTGTGCGGGCCTCGCCTCCGCGGCGTCCGTGGAACATCTGCGCAAGCTGGGCGTGACGGCAGTCGAGCTGCTGCCGGTCCATCACCACCTCGACGACGCCTTCCTCCGGTCCAGGGGCCTGGCGAACTACTGGGGCTACAGCACGCTCGGCTACTTCGCGCCGCATGCCGGCTACTCGGCCGCCGTTCGAGCAGGACATCCGGGCGGTCAGGTGCCCGAATTCAAGGCCATGGTGAAGGCGCTCCACGCCGCCGGGATCGAGGTCGTTCTCGACGTCGTCTTCAACCACACGGCCGAGGGCAACCAGCTCGGTCCCACACTCTCACTTCGGGGGTTCGACAATCCGGCCTACTACCGCCTGGTGACGGGCGACCCTCGGTACTACTACGACACCACCGGCACGGGCAACAGCCTCAATGCCGACAGCCCGATCGGCCTGCGGCTGATCATGGATTCGCTCCGCTACTGGGTCACCGAGATGCACGTCGACGGCTTCCGGTTCGACCTGGCGGTAGCACTGGCGCGCGAGCAGGGCCGCTTCGACAGGGTAGCGGCGTTCTTCGACCTGATCTCCCAGGACCCCGTCGTCTCGCGCGTGAAGCTGATAGCCGAGCCGTGGGACGTGGGCCAGCCGGACAGCTACGACCTGGGCCGCTTCCCCGACGTCTGGAGCGAGTGGAACGGCAAGTACCGCGACACGGTGCGCGAATTCTGGCGCGGCCTGGCCGGCACGCTACCGGACATGGCAACGCGGCTGACGGGCTCGGCGGACCTGTACGGGCGATCGCATCGCCGTCCCAACGCTTCGATCAACTTCCTGACGTGCCACGACGGCTTCACCCTGCGCGACCTCGTCTCCTTCGACCGCAAGCACAACGAGGCCAACGGCGAATCGAATAGCGACGGCACGGACGACAACCGCTCCTGGAACTGCGGCATCGAAGGTCCCACGCAGGACGCCACCGTGGTCGAGCTCCGGGCGCGTCAGTCGAGGGCGATGCTGGCCACACTGCTCCTGAGCCTGGGCGTGCCGATGATCCTGGGCGGCGACGAGATCGGGCGGACCCAGCAGGGCAACAACAACGCCTACTGCCAGGACAACGAGATCTCCTGGTTCCATTGGAATGCTGCCGACGCCGAGCTGCTGGAGTTCACCAGCCGGCTGATTGAGCTGCGCCGGCGCCATCACGTGCTGCGCCGGCGGCGCTTCGTCACGGGTGCGATGGTCGGCGACATCGGGTGGTTCACCCCGGCCGGATCGAGCATGACGGAATCCAACTGGCGGGCCGGTTGGACGCGCAGCGTGGTTGCCTATCTCGACGGCGTCCGCGACGCCGACCGCGACGAGCGCGGCCGGGCCATGCTGGACGACGACCTCCTCGTCGTCATCAACGGCTGGTGGGAACCGCTGACCTTCACCCTGCCCGATGTCGGGTCGCCGCGGGCCTGGCAGTACGAGCTGGACACATTCAGCGGGCTCTTCGGGCCCGAGGCCGGGACCGGGGGCCAGGCCGGCGCCACGATCACCGTGGGGCCCCGCTCCGTCGTGCTCTTGCGGGCCGAGCCCGCGGCAGCCAGACCGGCAGCGCCGTAGCGGCCTGGCTCAGTGGCCGGGGTCGGTGGCCGGAACCGCTGTGTCCGCCGGGGCCGGAGTCAGTGACCGGTACTCGTAGACGACCACCAGGGCCCCTGCTGGCTTGGCCGCGAGCATGTAGACAAGGACGATGATCCCAACGAGGAAGATCAGACTCAGGAAGGCCAACACCCACGCCCCTGTGCCCCAGGATCCGGGGACGTAGGTTTGCGAGACGGCGAACCAATGGTGGGAGGCAAGCACCTGCGCCTCCCCCTCGGCTTGGGCCGCCGCCCATTCGTAGTTGCCCCGATAGCGGACCGTCTGGGTCGCGCCAGGGGCAGTTGGCTTCGCGAACCAGGCTAGCTCGTGGTCTCCCGGATGCGACGGAGGCAGGATGCAGCGATGTCCCCCAGGGTCGGTCCATGCACATCGTCCCCACTGGTGGCGTCCTTCATGCGACGGGACGAGGATGCAGCTGTATCCCTCAGGGTCGGTTGCTTCACACCGTAGCCATCGTTGGTACGACATGAACGTCGATGCCCCTGCCCGAGAAGTACCTGCAACGCATCATGCGCTCGTGGCTGGAAGTATGCGACGTTTACGCACGCCCAACTCTCGCATATCCCGTGGTTCAGACAGCGGTCCCCAACCATAGACCTTGGACCCGAGATCCTCCCAGTCACGCCCGGTGAGCGATATCGCCGACGGCTGACAGTGAGGCGGCGATCGGGGGTCAAACATGAGGTTTCCAGGGATCGGGTTCCCTGGGAAGAGCCCCCGACGCAGCCAGTCTAGCTGTCACGACGTAGCCGACCAGCGGAGCGGGGGACGGGGGCGAGACTAGCCGGAGGCGCTTACCCGGCGGCCACCGGGTCCGGGTGCGTGTAACTTGCCACTGGCGCGTGCCTTGGTGGTCGTTGGG